>JACAEI010000040.1 GCA_013388905.1 Candidatus Bathyarchaeota archaeon
GGTAGGTCTTGTCCACAACCCGCAGATTCATAAGACCTTTCTTTCTCTCAGGTCGCAGCTTTCGAAGGAGACCCATCTATCTGGCACCCCCGCCAGCACATGCGCACGCACAACCCACGCAGGCACAAGCACAAGCACATGCAGCACAAGCACAAACGCAACCAGCCTCGTGTCGAGCAGGCTCAGAAGAAGCCTTCGCCTCAGGCATTGGCAAAATAGCGTTGGCGAATTTTTCAATGTTAGCTACAAAATTGTTTGAAGTTTTCTCCACAGCAGTTGCGATGTTGTTTGCGAAGTCAGCTCCTGGAATTGTAGGCGGTTTTGCCGATTGAGATGGGGCTTCTACGTTTGGCTTGTATGTGGGGTTGGGATGATAGTGTTGATAGCTGTACCAGTACCAGAGCCAGAAGGGACTCGGCTCGAAAGCTTTGTCTTGAAATGTTACTTTTGTGCGGGATTGATAATTTGGGTCAAGTAATAGCCACAACAGTTGTTCGTCATAGGCTTTTGAAGCTAGCTCGGGCGTGCCTGCTTGTTCCACTTGTTCCCAAGCCTTCGCCACAATTTTTTTGTAGTAGTCGATTGTGTCTCGTCTGCAATATCCACGCATTTTTTCTTCAACAGTATCCCTAAGGTACATTATTGTTTCCGCTAGTTTCTCTTCGTCTAAGGTTCCATCTTCTCGTATTGCTTTCAGAAAGTCGATTTCATAGTGTTGGAGAGGTGTTTCAGGCGTTGATGTTATCTCTTTGAATTGTTGCGTGATTTTAAGTTTAAGCGAGGGGTTTGTGGACTCAACCCACATGGCTCTTTTCTGTAAGAGGCTGTAAATGATTTCTGTGACAATTTTTGTGGGCTGCATCTCCAGTAAGTAAGAGGCTTCTACAGCTGTCAACCCACGTCTTATTCCAAGCGTTTCCATGCTAACCTTAGGCATTAAATACGATCTCTTGCGAGCGACCACAATAGCAGCACCAATTACAAAAATGAAAAACCCAAACACGAAGAGCCCAAATCCATACTTCTGAAGAAAAGCGATTAAACCAGTTGGTTGCACATCATAATACTGCACGTATCCCTTTGGAAAAGAAACTCCAATCGGAAACTGTTCATTCGGCAAAAGATTAGACTTTTCCCAATATACTTCCCATCTTCCATCCACATATTGCGTGGTATTCCAGTAAACCTCTGTTGTTTTTACTTCGCTTACGTTGCTTAAGCTTGGAGGTAACGCAATCGCTACACGCAGATTTTGTATATTTGCGTCAAACCACGATGGAATGAACAGCATGCCAACATTGTTAGTGTCTGTTGTGTCTTCCCAAATCATGTGAGCTACCTTTGTGGTAAGCGTGAACCAGATAGTTTGGCCAGCGCTTAAGGGTTGAGAAAGATCAACGCGCACTTTGTAGTCGCTTCCAGAACTAGCATCAGAGATAGTTAAAACGTTTCCATACTGGTCTAAAGCGAGGACTATTGTGAAATCGTGGTTAGGCTGACCAATTAACACGTAGTTTATATTGGAACCAGATTCAAGTGTTATGCTTATGTTGTAGAATAGATCGATTGACCCGTTTTCTGGGTTTATCCATATTTTCACCCATTCTTGATTGAGATGGTAAACTCTCTGTGCAGAGGCTACGCCTAAAAACATCATTAGGATAAATATGGTGAATAACGCGACTGGAAGAGGGCGTAGTTTCACCATTTTGGTTCCTCAGTTATCTCAAACGTTTGTCCGCAGTAAGGGCATATGGCATATGGTACTCCAGATACGATTTTGATGTGGTCCAGGTTTACGGAAGCAGAACAATTTGGACACTTAATCGGAACAGCCTTCATCTCTCCTGAAACTTCAAGCTTCTGGACTATTGTGGTTGGCTTTTTGGTTATGTAATAGGCAATTCCAAAACCCGCAATGAACAATAATGCAGAAACGATTAATCGTGTAGACGCATAAACTGAGGCGAGAGCAAATATTATACCAAAAAAGAATAGAACAGCAGTCACAATTGCGCCCAATATTGTTTTTAGATTCACAATTGTATCTGGCACATTCTCAGTAATTTAATCTTGCTCCTTTCTAACGCAGTTGCTTCCGCAATAGCTCTTCAGCCTTTTTAACTGCTTCTGACAGTTTTTTGACTTGTGTTCCGCCGCCCTGTGCGAAGTTTGGTCTCCCTCCGCCTCCGCCACCTATGATTGCTGATGCTTCTTTGACTATTTCGCCAGCGTTTACGCCTTTTTCTACGGCGGTTTTTCCAGCTATAACCATTATTCTTGCATTTTTGCCATCCGTTCCATAGAATAATGCAACAGCACCGCTGTCTCTTTTAATTATCTCGTTAGCGGTCCGTACCATGCGGTCAACGTCGATTTCCTCTTCAAAATTACGTTTCAAAAGCTTAATTCCATCTATCTCTTTCACAGCTTCAAATGTCTTTGCTTTTAAACCAGCACTTTCCTGTCTTGCCAATTCTTTAATCAGTCTTCTTCTTTCGATATTTGCTTCCTTCAACTCTTTAACAAGTTTTTCCGCTGTTTTGTCTAACTTATCCAACGGGGCATTCAAGATTTCGGATACTTTCCAAAGCAGCTGTTCTCTCTCTTGCACAGCTTTTAAGGCCGGAATGCCAATAGAATAGACAAGTCTTTCCACGCCGTCTTGAACCTTTTCTGAATGTATTATTTTGATAAAGCCTATCTCACCTGTGCTTTTCAAGTGGGTGCCTGCACATGCTTCAACGTCCCAGTCGCCAGTTTTCACTACGCGAATTTCTTTACCTGGAACTGCTCCACCTTGGTAAAGTCTGAAACCGTAACGATTTTCTGCTTCGTTTCGCGGCATCCAAGCAGTCTCGATCTGCATGTTCTGTAGAATTGCTTGATTTGCCAAAACCTCTATCTTGTGCACTTCTTCCGATGTTAGTCGGCAGTAATGCGAAATATCTAGTCTCGAGCTTTCTGTGCCTTTTTGTGTTCCAAACTGCCAAACATGCTCGCCTAACACACGTCGCGCAGCACCATTAATCAAATGCGTGGCTGTATGATTCTTCATAAGGCTGTAACGTTTATCCCAATCAATCATGCCTTTAACGGTGTTGCCTTCCGTTGGAGTGACATTGCCCTTAATTTTGTGAACAATGACTTTGCCAACCTTTTTAACGTCAACAACTTCAACTTTGTTCTCATTGAAGACGAAATATCCAAAGTCTGCAGGTTGTCCTCCACCTTCTGGATAGAAACACGTTTTGTCAAGAACCACATATTCGTTATCTAAAACTTTAAGGACTTTCGCTTCGAACTCTTTCAAATACTGGTCTTTATAGTAGAGTTGCATTGTCGCCGGAAGGTTTGAGACTGCAGTTTCCAACCATTCCTCTGGCTTCACTTCCTCTTCAACTGGCTTAGATACTTGCATATGCCTCTGAGCAATCAAAGCGTAAAAGTTTTCTGGAACATCCAACTTTAGACTTTCTTTCTCGGCAAATTCTTTGACTATTTCGGGTGGAAGCCCATGCGAATCATACAATTCTGAAACAGTTTCTATTGGAATTTCCTTGACATTTTTTGCTTTTAACTCGCTGGAGATTCGCTTTACAAGTCCTTCGCCTCTTTTGATTGTTTCTTGAAATTTTTCCTCCTCAACCGAGAGCATCTCCCCAATCTCTTTGCGCATTTCCTTTAAGTGCGGATAATCTTTTGACCAGAAGTCAATCTGCATATCTACAATATCATATAGTCTGTCCGGGATGCCCAGCATTCTCAGTAGCCTATAAACCCTGCGGAAAAGTAATCTAGCCAAATATCCTTCTTGAATATTCGATGGAACAACACCCTCAGAAAGTATAAAGCTCAAACATTTTGTATGGTCAGCAACTGCAAAGGCATTTTCGATTGGAAGCAGGAAATTGTCCAGCACTTCGATTTTTACACCAACCAAATCTGCAATTTTCTTTCGAGCTTCAAGCCTGCTAACAGTCTTATCCAAGCTAACTATGCCTGAAACTTCCGCCACTTTCACCAGCAAATCCATGTCAATTTTGTTTAATCCAGCTATATCAAAAATTTTGTCGAGCAGACTGCCATAAACAGCGTGAAAACCGCTTGGCACGCCTTGAGAAAGCCATGTATATCGGTCTATGCCATATCCCGTATCAACTGTCCGTATGGGCAACTTAACAAGTTCATTGTTGACAACTTTATACTGCATAAAAACGAGTGTAGCAACCTCTAAACCCCGAATGATACATTCAACGCATGGACCAGCATTTCCGCCACCTGACCATACTTCCTCCTTGTAGATTACTTCTTCAGATTTCACACCTAAATCCTTCGTTACAAATTCATGATGATATCTCACAGTTTGATCTTTCCAATAAACTTCTTTATCTGGATAGTTGAAGGCGTGATGTCCACCCATCTCAAAAATTGTTAGGTATTTTCCGAAAGTTGGACCAGTGTTGGCAATGTCTACAAGGCGTATGCATGGCTGAACAATTACAAGAGGGTTTGCTGGCGGTGGAGCAATTCCCTCAGTTACGTAGGGTTGAAAATCGATTATACTTGCGTGAGTAAGGTAAATGTCGTCTCTCCACCGCGCCACAACTGGATAAGGTTTTATGCGAATGTGCTCACGCTTTCCAAAAAAAGATAGAAACGCCTCTCTCATTTCACGCAATGTATAACTTTTGTGTGTGGGCGGATTATTTATGAAAGTGTAGGAGGCACAGCCTTCTGGTCTTGCTTCTCCACAAGTCTCTTGCTTTGGGTTCTGTGTCCAAAAATACTGTCCGCATTTTGGACAATGTTTTCTAATGTAGCCTACTTCTTTAAAGAATGGAAGGCAATATTCTTCTGGGGGAAAGCTCAATTCTTGAACGCTCCAATCAGCTACTTAATGTGAATTTTCAATGGATTAACGAGATAGAGACATTTAAAGCATTTTACTATTTATACTTAAAAATGGAAATGCAGATTTAGGCTTACTCGCCAGTTTCTTCGGATTCTTCTTCCCAATAGCCAGCTACATTTTTGGCGATGTACCCGTTAATAAAACAGTAGATTATGAATAACGCTATTGTTATAGTAGGGTTTACACCAATGATGTTTATGAAAATCTGCGGAATAGATGCCACAAATAGCGCAAGAGATAAAACAAAACCGTGAATTAAAAAGCTTAACCAGTCAGAGGCGGCATTGACATCCCAAATAAACCATGCCAAAAACACGTTGAGACCACCGATAATTAAGAATAACATAAGAAGTCCTATGATAAATCCTATAAAAAGCCCTATGAAAACTAGCCCTATAAAAATGGCAATCCAAACAAAAGACAAAATGAGAAATATGACTGAGAACAAAATTCCATGAAGAAAGTATTTAGACAAGATAGAAATCTGAGAAGGTTGCTCTCCTTCTTCCATCTCGCATCACAGCAGATTGTTAAGCTTCACGGATAAATCATTTATGCCTTTAAGTTGACCCTTGCTATATTAAGACCAATGAACGCTGCGTGTATTGACGCCTTTTTCAAAAAGATTCCTCTTAGCCCAGCTTGAATCCGAGCATAAAACCTACAATGAAGCTTCCAACAAACGGCAAAAGAGATATTATGCCAACAAGCCATGACGCTGCTTGACCTGCAAAACTTAGCAAACCTGCCAATGCGTTGAAAAGCTTATCATAGTTTATGCTGATTACTCCACTCGTTCCTAGGTATAAAAGAAGGATGAAAAACAAGCCTATCAAAAACAGTATGAGCTTACTTATTTTCTTGATGACGTATCCAACTACGAAGCCCCCTATTCCTCCTATGCCCAATTGATAGGCAATTGGTGAAATTATGTCGCTCACGCTCAACACTCCAATTTTTATATGCAATCACAAGTTTGATTTAAATGCATTCTTTCTAAAGATAAGATGCAAAAAACATACGGTTGAGAGGAGGTGACAAAATACGGATCTGCTTGACATATACGTTCTTAACTTGGCGATTACTGTAGCCATGTTTGCAGTTCTGGTTTTTCGAGCTTGGATTGAGATGAAGAATTATCGCATGATGTGGCGAGAATTAGAATGGCGACAGACTTATCAGACCATGGGAAGACTTCTCAAAGCAGAAAAAGACCTATTTGCGAAAGTGGAGGGCGGCGAAGAATTATATCAGATGTTGTGCGAAATCTTCAGAGTAAACGAAGATAAAAAACTTTAAGGAAAATGCCAACCATCAATTAGCTTAACTTCAGCATGACTTTTCTCCATTCCATACCGCCTAAATGGTTTGGTTAAATGTCTCTGAGACCTTGTAGAAGTTATGTAAAGCCCTTCACTTATGTCACGCTCAAATCTAACCTCAACTTTTCCAAGGTTACGATATTTTGAACCGCACTTTTTGCATCTGAAACCTTGATCCTTCCCCATAGATTCTAAGCGTTTACTGCAATTTGGACAAACAGGATTTTGATACGCAATTTTTGGTGCAAGCTTCAGCAGACGGATTTTTTCAAGATTTATCGTTAAAGGCATATCCCTAGAAGCCTTGCGAACGCCACCGTAGACTTCCACGTAATCTCCTACGATTAATTTCCCTGCAATTTTGCGAAGAGCGCCAGTTGGTTCATAAGCGGCGCAGTCCACCTCACTGGTTTCATCTTTAATTGAGAAAATTACGTGGCGCCTAGGAACCATCTTCGGCTTTGTTGACACAGTGCCAGTTGCAATAACTGGATTGTATGGTTTTATTTGGGTTAGCTTTTCAATCCTTTTTAAATGAGCGTCTGTTCCATGATTTGTACGAAAAATAACCCATCTTTCCACAGGCTCGAGAGGAGTGACAATTTTAAATGCGTCTTTTAGAATTTCAGGGTTTTCACCTCTGATGCCGAATAGTATAGGATCTGGTCCACGTGGGGTAATCACGATTCTGCCTTTTTCTATGTCAACATTGTTAAACGTGTATGGCGCTGTAATTTTGTCCATTTTGAAAATTGAAGCTACGTCTACTTTTCTTTTTAAACCGTAATTCTCTGTGGCTCTATAGGCAATGATTTCATAAGTGTGGTCTTCTTGGAGAGTTTCGCCAATAGCCGCTAAACTGCCAATAATCCCTCTCCCACTTTTGAATCCAACTGCTTCAGCCTTGAATTTCGTAATCAGTTTTAACGCTTGCTTAAAAGTGACAATTCCAGTTATTGTGTTCTTGGCAAAAATTTTGACTTCTTCTGGAATTTCAGCCATCTCAAAGAAAACTATGCCAGGGTCTGTACCCTTAAATTCTAGGTCTGAATGTTTTTCAACTGTGCCTATGACGGTTTCTTTGATTTTTTCTTCACTGTTTTCATCATACTGAATTCTTATTGTTAGGGCGCCGTTTCCACGTGTTTTCCATGGCACGTTGGGATTCAGTCTAACCAAATTTGGATAATCAGTGAAGCTGACGCCTAGTTTTTCCAGTTTCTCTATGAGTAAGGCGACTATGTATGTTGTGCATCCTTTTCTCGGCGAATCTGTGTCGTCTAAGCCTATGTGCATGCGTTTCATAGTCATATATGACAGCCTATTTCTCAACGGGTTAGATATTGAAATGTAGATAATAAAAGGAGTTAATTAACATAAAATAAAAAAAGAGGAAGCGTGTGCTATTTCGTTTCTTCAACCACTATCATTGTTAATGTTGACCTAACCTTGTCTAGTCTTCTAATGCGCCAAGTAACAATCTCTTTTAGCTTGTCCATAGTGTCGGCTTTCACTCTTGCGACTATGTCGTAGACGCCGTAGACAGCAAAGGCTTCTTCAACACCCTCAACCTTTTTCAAATCCTTTAGCACGTCTGCCTCAGAGCCTATTTCTGTATTTACTAGCACGAATGCTGTTGGCATTTTATATCTCCTCACTCCTTACTGTTTGCCTCGTTTACATTAAAATATTTTGCTACATTTTTGATTCTTTAGCTGGTTTTTACGCGACTGATTTGTTTATTCTCCAACAAGAAAGTGCCATTTACTAAGAGGCGAGTGCCCAAGTATGAGTTTAACACTTGTCTGCAAAGAGAAGACAACCGCAACACCACGATAGACTTATCTTCTGTTCTAAGTCATTAAACTATAGGTTTTAAATATGTCAGAAAAAGTTGAACTTAAAGATTTTATCACTAGCCGTGAGATGCGTGCCTTAGAATTGAACGCAGAATATTATGGTGCTTCTAGGCTTCAGCTAATGGAGAATGCTGGACGCAACACGGCGTTCGAGATAGCTTCCCGATTCAAACCAGAACAGTCTATCGCGATTTTCTGTGGTTTGGGCGGAAATGGTGGTGATGGCTTCGTTGCAGCCCGACATCTATCCGCAATGGGTTTCAAGGTCACCGTTATTCTTGCTGGAAAAGCCAAAGAAATCACAGATAATGCAGCTTCTGAAAACTGGAAACCATTAGAAGCTTTGAAGGAAACAATTCCAATTCACGAGGTCTCTGACAGCACACTTGTGCCAGAAGTAAATACAGACGTAGTCGTAGATGCGTTACTTGGAATAGGCACTAAAGGACATTTAAGACCGCCAATTCTACAATTAGTCAGGAAAATAAACACTACGAACGCTTTTAAAGTGGCGGTTGACTTGCCTACTGGTATTGATGCAGATACTGGGGAAGTTTTAGGTGAAGCAGTAAAAGCCAATTTAACAATAACTTTCCATAAAACAAAACCGGGAATTGAAAGGGCAAAGGAGTACATAGGCGAGTTAATCGTAAAAGATATAGGCATACCAAAGGAATTTGAGAAATTTGCCGGTCCGGGAGACGTTTCTTTAGCCGCAAAACTTCGACCATCTGAATCCCATAAAGGAGATTTCGGGCGTTTACTAGTTATTGGCGGAAGCGAAACTTTCTCTGGCGCACCAACTCTCGTCGCTTTAGCCGCTTTACGAACGGGCGTCGACTTAGCCTATGTTGTGGCTCCAGAGAAAACGGCTTACGCCATCTCTTCAATATCACCCGACCTAATCACCGTAAAACTTGAAGGAAAACACTTAAACGTTGGCAACGTCTCCGCCCTAAAAACTTACATTGAAGCAGCCAATGCAGTTGCCTTGGGGCCCGGTCTTGGTTTGCATCTAGAAACCAGAGAAGCTGTAAAGGCTACAATCGATATGGTTGAGAGTGCTGGAAAACCGTTGCTTTTGGATGCGGATGGCTTGAAGGCTTTTGCGGAGTTCAAAAGAAAACTAAACATTCCATTAGTGTTGACGCCTCATGCCGGAGAATACGCTATACTTACGGGCAAGAAACTACCGGAAGATTTGAAGGAAAAAGTTTCAGAAGTGCAGAAGACAGCGGCAGAATTAAGCGCGATACTGCTTCTGAAAGGATCAGTAGACATAATCGCCAACGAAAAACGGTTCAAACTCAATTTTACAGGTAATCCAGGCATGACTGTAGGTGGAACAGGTGACGTGCTCACTGGAATTGTTGGTGCCTTCTTAGCTCAACGAATAGACCCCTTCGAGGCTGCTGTTGCCGGAGCTTTTGTTAATGGTGCTGCAGGAGATTTTGTTGCCGCAGAAAAAGGCTACCACATGGTTTCCACAGACCTTATACAATGGATTCCCAAAGTCCTAGATAACCCAATGAGTCATGTGAAGGTGCGCAGGGTGAGTGCAAAAACTGGTTAAAATCGTTGTTTATCATGCTGGACAATGCGACCCTAAAAAATGCACAGCATTAAAACTTAAACGCCATGGTTTAGTGCGATTAGTGTATCAGATTAAATTTCTTCCTAAGAGAGCTGTCGTGCTTAATCCGCTTTCTGAAATCGCTTTTTCGTCAGCTGATAAGGAGCGTATTGAAAATTTTGGTCTAGCTGCTTTGGACTTTAGTTGGGAGCATGCGGAAAATGCTTTGCTTAAGAATGTGAAGGGAACAGCCAGATGCCTACCTTATCTAGTTGCTGGAAACCCTGTTAATTTTGGAAAACCCACTAAACTCAGCACTGTCGAAGCGCTTGCAGCTGCCTTATACATTGCTGATTTGAAAGAAGAAGCTTACAGACTGCTTTCAATTTTTAAGTGGGGACAAACCTTCATTGATTTGAACTATGAAAGACTAAAGGGCTATACAAAGGCGAGGAACAGTACTGAAATAGTAGAGATGCAAAAATGGTTTATGGAAAATGTGAAAACGCAATAACGATGCTTCAGAGGATAAAAAATGTGCGTCGACGAATTTCTTGTTGGCAAAACAAAAATATGCCTAATTCAAGGTGACATAACAAACATGGACACAGATGCTATAGTAAACGCGGCAAACCCTTCGCTAATGGGAGGCGGCGGCGTAGACGGAGCCATACACCGCAAAGGCGGACCAAAAATCCTCGAAGAATGCAAACGCATAAGAACAAAAGAATGGCCTAACGGTCTCCCAACTGGAAATGCTGTCATCACTTCAGGAGGAAACTTGAAGGCTAGATATGTTATTCACACAGTTGGACCCATTTGGCATGGCGGAAACCGCGAGGAACCAAAACTTCTGGCAGAAGCCTACAAAAACTCGTTAGGATTAGCGGTTTCTAAAGGAATGAAAACCATAGCTTTTCCTTCGATAAGCACTGGCGCTTATAGATATCCCATAACAGAAGCTAGTCGCATAGCCATGAAAACTGTAAAGAACTTTCTAGAGAAAACAGACAAGCTTGAAAGAGTAGTGTTCGTTCTATTTTCGACGCATGACTTAGAAATTTACAGAAAAGTTGCTAGAGAAATTTTTGGTTTTTCAGTATCTGACGAATACTCTGCCACCTAACTCTTCCACAGCGACTTTAAGTTTTTCTAATGTATGCCGCATTTTGTCGTTTACTACCATCTGCCAACCTTCAGGACCGCATGGAACTTTCACTTCAATGACACAATAATACTTTCTATTGCTCATTTAATCATTAACTCCCTCGAACTACACTTTTGCCAAGAAACAGTTTTAACATAAAAAACATTTAAGGTGTATGAATCTGCAGTATGGATTTTCTATATTTCAAAGTCAGATTCAGAATCCACAACACTGAGAATATGGTCAAACTTTAGTCCTGTTTTTGCTAACTCGAACTTTGTTAAACACATACAAAAACAACTTTCTGCAATTCAGTCGCGAGATCGCCCTTCTGCCAAGCATCTTACTATTCGCGAGCATCCGAGGCACTCGTCAGGAATTTTTGAATTTTTTGGAAGTGTTCCTAGATAGCCGAACTCGTGTGTGCATGAAAGTTCAGTTCTTGTTGAATTTTCTTGGTTTTCTTTGGATTTTTTTCTTTCTTTGGCATTTCTGTTGTCTGTTCTCGTTGGGTTTTGTTTAGTGAGGTGCTTTAAGGGAACTATTTCTGGTCTAAGCTTTCTAAGAATGAAAATGTATGTAAACAAAGCTGCGACAATAAAAATGGCTATTAGAATGTTGGAGTCTAAAGGCAACATACTGTTTTCCTCGCTATTTCGCGTTATTCTGCATCTTGGAAAAAATGTGCTCTAAATAGGCCACAGAGCGGGCAAGGTCAGTCAAGGTTATCATGCCGACAAGGCGGCCTTCGTCGATTATTGGTAGTTTCTTTATTTTCTTTTCAGTCATTCGCTTTACAGCATCTTGAATGGTCATTCGTGGGTGTCCGAAGAAAAGAGGAGCAGACATTATTTGAAATGCCTTTGTAGTTTTGGGATCCTTTAACTCAAGCAAGACCCGTTTCAACATGTCTCTTTCAGTAATTATTCCAATAGGATTTTCGTCTTGAACAATAATCACACAACCTATTTCATGCTCGTTCATCATCATTGCTACTTCTTCAACGGTTACGTTTCCATCTATTTTTACAACATCTTTAATCATTATTTCTCCAATTTTCAATGACATGAACGCATCAAATTAAGTCTAAACATCCTATGCTTTATGTATTAAGAATAGGAAATCGTTATCAAAGATCCATATTCTAGTTTCATAATGTTTTACTCATTCTTGTTCTAATTCGGAGTCGGTATACACTAAGTGAGTGCTGAACTTGGCGATTGAACTTTCGCCAGAGTTCTTTCTATTCTTGGGCATCGACCTTTTCGTAGCTTTAGCATTGCTCACTTGCGTTATGGAACATTTCAACAGATTAGTATCGTATTTGTATGAAGCCGCTGCAGTCTTCGGCTATGTAAACCATGGACAAAGCATGTTAGTAAAATGGACTGGTGTGTTGGTTGTAATATCAGCAAAGATGGAGACGTCTCCCGCAAATCCCCTCTTTTTCTCACGCTCAACTAACAATGAGATTAGAGGAAAACTTATGTTATAATGGAATTATCTCTATATGTTGGCGAGGGTTACTTTGATTGGGCTTTAATTCTTCTAATTCCGATTTTGATCCCTTCGAGTTTGCTGAAGAAGAAGCTCATCTCTATGATGAATATGAACAGAATGCTGAAGCTGCGATTCTGGAAACAATTTCGCAACAACAAGTTGTTACAGATAGAGAATTGAAAGTTAGACTGGAACGAAAATTTTTTCCGTGGGTAGTTGGCAGAGTCGTTAATCGCTTAATTGAAGAGGGCCATGTCAGACTTGTTCATCCTCCAGGCAGAAAAGGAGGTATGGGAACACCTGATAACTTTTACTTGGATGCATCAGCAGATTATGAAAGGCTTTTAAACTTAATGTTGAAAAAGAAACGAGTATCTGTTTATGTTAATTCTCTTCTAACTAGGGTATCTCCAGCGGGTTTTTTTGCAGAAGAGGTCTTTGAGTCCGCTTTTAACTTGTTACGGTTTAAAATACATGGAACAGAAGTTTCTGAGTTTAAAGGCAAAAAAGTCACTGGAGTACCTGGACGACAGGCGCCTAATCTTGATTTTGTTATTGAGAAGGATGATGTTATTTATGGAGTCGACGTTAAGAATTGGATAAAATACGAGTTTGATTCGATTCAGGAAGTAATGAGTAAAGTGAACTTAGCTGTTCAATTAGAGGTTGTACCTTTTATATGTGCACGATATATTGATAAGGACACTTTCTTCAAGGTTGTAAATACACCCGGTGTTGTGTATAGTTATGAAACATTAATTCTTCCTCCAGAGTTCCAAACTCTTGCTGAAGAGGCACGCAGTCTATTAGGTTATCCTGTATTTGTTGGTGAAATTCTTCCGAAACATAAGCTGGAATTCATAAAGAAGTTACATAATGTAATGTTGAAGAGGCTCCGAGGATAAATGGCTGATTTTTTGGGTTTATTTTAAATTATGAAGTTTTAATTTGAGATTAAATCTGGAAACGGGTGTTTTTTTGGTTTTTACCCTATGAATACTAATAATTGCTTGTTATACTTTTTGTGATAGTGCAGTTTGTATGTGCCTTTAATCTGTATGGATCAAGTGGCTTTCGCGGTGAATACATCTTCAACCCCAACGTAAAAGCCCTAAGGATCAGCTTCACATACCAAAGAGCGCGAGCAACAGCAAAACTCAACAATCCAAGACTTAAAAAATAACATTCCACACGCTACGCCACTGGAAAGGCACAATGGAATACCATAAAACCAAGGACCCATGGCACGTCAAAAGAATACTTGGACATAAAACCCTAAGCAGCACTGAAGTCTACATAAACGTTGAACAAGCAATCTTCCAAATCTCAAACGACGAATAACACGTCAAAGTAGCCCACGACCTCAAAGAAGCATGCCAACTGTTGGAAACAGGCTTTGAATACGTAACAGACATGGAAGGCGTCAAACTCTTCAGAAAACGCAAGTAAAAACCTGGTGTGTTATTTGTAGGGCTGGTGTGTTGGTTGTAACCCGCCTTTTGTTCAATTGTGGCATTCGACTAATCGGGCTACCCGCGCCTCATGGTAGATTCCTCACAGGCGTCTGTTTGCCCTTTCCACTTGCAGGACAGCCGTTTCACCGCTTCACATCCAGCATCCTCAACAACTTAACATGAATCATAGGCATTTGCCAGATGGACGTTTCGTTTCTGCTCCGTTGCCAAGGCTCTCGCCTTACGCCCTTGCAGGCGTTGCAATTCTACATGTGGGCGGAGTTTCCTCAAGTCCCACGCGTTTGTGCTAGGGGACTCGAAAGCCACACACCAACTCGCCAGCCCCAAATAAAATAAGCGTAAAACTGTGCAATAAGAATTTTGGAAACCTTATTTGGTTTAAGCGCTTTTATATTGGTATCCATGGAAGCAAAACTATGTCTAAACATGTCATCTTGATAACTGGTACACCGTGCGTCGGAAAAACATCAGTTGCACGTTTGCTCACTTCTAAACTAAAAGCTTTTTACGTGAATTTGACAGATTTGGCAACAAATGAACACCTGATTTTGGGTAAAGACAAAGAAAGAGACTCCATAATTGTCGATGAAAAGCGAATAAGGAGAAGGATTCAAGAACTTATTATGCAATGCGACCGCGACGTCATTATTGATGGACATTACGCAGTTGGCGTCGTTCCAAAACAACTTGTCACATATGTTTTTGTTTTGAGATGTGACCCTGTTGAGTTACGGAATTTTATGGAAAAATGTGGTTTTTATGGTCACAAGTTATGGGAGAATTTGGCTTCCGAAATTTTGGACGTCTGCCTAGTCGACGCCCTAAACGTTAATGGAGAAGGAAGGATCTGCGAGATAGATAGGACACGTAAAAGCACGGAAGAGGTTGCTAAAGAAATTTTGGGCATCTTAAACGACAAAGAGAAATGCCGTGTAGGCGTTGTAGACTGGTTGAATAAGCTGGAAAACGAAGGCTTGTTGGAAGAATATCTTAGGATTTAGGTTTTCATCTTAATCGAGGGGCTATTTGACGTGTCGTTATTAACATAATTTTTCTTCTGTTCGCGTAAGATTTAGCATGGTCGCTGAATTTTTCACCTATTAAAATGGGATTCGACAACCCCACATCTTCTGAAGCCTTATCCAACGTTATAATAACATTCACGCCTATAGTTCTATTCCAATCTCTTATCCAAACTCCATGCGCTACACGCCCCTTCTGAACTATCAAATCAAATTTTTGCGAGAGTCCGCTGAAACCTTCAAAATCTGTTTTTACTAACTCGACCTTGTAGCCTTCCTTCTTAAAATACTTTATAGCTAACTCTAGCAACTCTTGTGAAACCTTTGCGGACGTCTTCTCTTCACTGCTCATCTGTTTGCCTCTTACACTAAACGTTATTAGGTTAAACGTGGAAAAGGTTTTCGGAGCGATAAAAGTCTAATGTCTTTTTTAATCGTAGCGTGCGGAAGATGCGGTGGGTTCTTGCTAGCTAAAGACGAGCAAAAAACCAGAACTTGCCCTTACTGCGGGTCTAAAGTGACATTATACAAAGCTAAGAAATTGGCTTCAGCCAAAACCGCAAACGAAGCCTCAACAATACTGCGCAGATTGAAAAAAGACAAATTCCTAAACCGAGAAGCTAAGCACCAATAAAAATCTTAAGGTATGCCATCAACGCAATCCCTGACACAATGGCCATGAGCTGAATGAAAGACGCGGTTCCCTGATGCTTCTTGTGCATCTCAGGCATGAGGTCTGCTGCCGCTATGTAAATGAAGCCGCCTGCTGCAAACGGAACAAGAAAAACTGAAATGTTTTCGGCGTTTGCCAAAAAATAGGCAACCGATGCGCCCAAAATGGCTGTTAAAGCTGAAAGGAAATTGTAGGCTAATGCACGCTTTCTGCTGAAGCCTCCATATATTAAAACTCCAAAATCACCTATTTCTTGAGGAATTTCATGGAAAATCACAGCCAATGTAACGACAAATCCTAAGTCAAAAGAACCCAAGAACGCGGCTGCAATTATCATGCCATCAATGAAATTGTGGATTCCATCTCCAAAAAGGTTAAGGTATACAAACATGTGAACTGGACATTCGCCTTCATGGCAGTGACGCCAATAAAGAAACTTTTCTAAGCCGAAAAAGAAAACAATGCCAATAATAACATAGAAAAACGGCGTCAACGTTGCATTGTTTTCTGCTGCTTCTGGGAGTAGATGAAGAAAGGCTGCGCCCAATAGTGTGCCTGATGCAAGGCCTACTAAAACTACTAAAACACGCCTCAAGATGTTTTCTTTTAAGCCAATGAAGATTATTCCTATAAAAGCGATTAGGCTTACCGTTATTACTGAAGCTAAAATTGCAATTAATTCACTCATTAACATTTGTGTTCAAGTTTTCTTATTTATTAGAATATCGGTTAAGCTAGCTAAGCTGCTTTAGCATTTGGCATGTTCTACATATTTTCTCTGCTGAGGGTTCACCGCACTCGTTGCATTCTCTTAATCTTTCATTTTTAACTGTCTCTTCTAAGGCTGGTCTAATTTTTTCTATTGATTTAAAAATCGTAAATTTTATTCCTGCATGTCTTTCTTCCATGTGATTAAGCATTACGCGTATATCGTTTCTAAGAGCTTCTGAGGCGTATGGACATGGTGTGTTTTGGAATTTTATCTTTTTGACATAAGCGTATAATGCTGTTTCTTTTTCTGGTATTTCACAGAAAGGCTTTATCTTTTGCACAAGTTTTGGATGTGCTTCATCTGTGATTGGTTTTTCTCTGGCTATGCGAGTGACGTCGCCGTGGAAAATGTTTAGGAGAATTGTTTGTATTTCGTCATCTAGCGTGTGAGCTGTTGCAAGTTTGTCTGCTTTGACTTTTTTTGCGGCTGTGTTTAATGCTTTTCTTCTTAAGACACCACAATAAGCGCATGGTGTCAGACCACTTTTGCCTTTCTTCTTTTGGCTTTTAACAATTTCGTCAAGCGTGAATCCATAAAGTTTTTTAAATGAAACAATGTGTTGTGTTATTCCTAGTTTTTTGCAGTTTTCAGCTGCTATTTTTAATGCTTCGTCGCGATATCCTTTGATTCCTTCATCAACAGTAACTGCTACAAGCGAGACTTTAGGATACTTTCGCTCCATTTTAGCCAAAACGTGTAGTAGGCTTACGCTGTCTTTTCCGCCTGAAACAGCCATAGCAATTCTATCGTCAAACTTGAGCATTTGATACCTGGCGATTGTTGCTCTGACTTTTTCTTCGATGGATCTAGTGAAACATGTTCTGCATAGTTTTTCTCCAGAGTAAGGTCTAAAGAAAAAGGCTTGTCTGCGTCCGCAAACAGTGCATATAGCAACATATGTATTCATGATATTTTTCAGCTCTAATTGGCTTCTGGAAGTACTAAAATAAACCCCTTATACAATAGTCTTTTTGAAAAAAGAGGTTGAGTAATGGCTAAAAAGCCAGAGAGACGTTTCGTGCATCGAGAAGTCGTTTATGATGCTGAACGCTGGAATCTGTTCAAGATGTTTAGGCAAAAAGCTACACTGCTGATGGAAGCGTTAAAGAATTTTCACCTAGACTCTGTAGTGCATGGTAGCATCGCTAGAGGAGACGTAAATCGCAGAAGCGACGTAGACATTTTCATATTGAATCAACCGTCGTCCTTCATTGTGGAAACCGCGCTTGACAAAGCTGGCATATCAGCCAATAGACGTTTAATTGTGCAAGCCACGCCTTCTTATGCAATGAAAGCCTACATTGAAATAGGTGAGAACACATGCGTCTCGTTTCCTTTAATGAAAATGCGTAAAGTAGAAAAAGAATTCTACAAGTTTGGCGGCGATGCTACACTTGAAAATTTAAGTAAAAACATACGAGTTCCTGGAGTCGATAAGCGGTTGATGCTCATCGAACCAACGCAAAATGGGCACCGTGAAAGTTCGGTTGTTGGTCGAGAAGAACAGATTGCTAAACAGTTAGGAATATCTGTGGAAACAGTTCTAGATCGTGTTCACGCTCTTTTAAGAAGAGATGAAGTGGGCAGAACAGGAGTTTTCATAGAAAAAGAACTTTCAACTGACGAGAATTTTGAAATGGCTTTAAAGAGGCTAGCTGACGAGAACCCTGCGGTTCGGAGACGCCTAAAAAGTGTTTAGGGCCTAGTATATTGCGAAGCGGAGAAGGGCAGCGATTCCGCCCAATGCAATGAGCTTTGCGCCAGCTTCATGTTCCGCGCTTACTACAAGTATACTTCCAGCTTTCTGCTCCACTTTTCTCATTAAATCCTCAAGAAGTAAACGTTCTTCGTTTGAAGATTCACGCAATGCTGTATCTGCTAAGACAAGTTTTTCTACAGCCCCTAGCTGTGCTGCTTTTTCAACGTCTTCCATCCCATAAGTAACTGTTGGTTCGCCCTTTCCAAGCCTTTTCAGAATCTCTTCAACAGTTTCTGCTTCTTCAACAATTCGTTGGTGTTTCAGGGCTTTTAGCAATACGCCAGAGCGCATCGCCTCGTATATTCCAGCTACGCCTCCATTGTTTACACTTTTTACGTCTACTACGGATTTGGCAATGTCTCCCGCTTCGTTTTGGAGGAATTTTGCAAAGTCGCCTTTTACAAAGCCTACGCCGATTATTGCTATGGAACTTCGTGTCACTGTCCAGATTTGACGCAGACTATTCAATGCTTTTTGAAAATACTCTTTCATGGCTGTGGTTCTTTTCTCGCTTTCCAGCTTTCCAGGAAGTTTTACGCGCTCTTCCATCTTGACTTCTACACCATACTGTGCTGTTGTGGCTATTGCGTAGCCGTCGTCGTCTATGGCAACTATTATTATGGGTTTTTCAGATGTTTTGCTTGCTCTTTCCAAGCGTTCAATGTGGTGTCGAGCCCATTCTTTTTTCACGATTGCCAATGGTGTGTCCAATGCAATGTTTAGCGTGTGATGCGCGCCACATGGAACAGTTTCTGGTGCTTCACATATAACACCATGAATTCGGAGTCTACCCAAAAACTTGTCCCACATAACGCTCTCAACCTTTATGCCGAGAAAAACAGACACTCTTTCGCCACGTTTCGGTCTCTCATATACTCCTTCTTCTGGCTTTATTTCACGCGTAGTATAAGCGTAAACACAATCATTTTTATAAATCACATTATACAAGTGCCATAAATCATCAAAAGTATTAGGAGTAACCTTAACAAAGCCTTTCTTCAAATTCATCTCCAAGAGTTTCAAACCCTTTTAACCTCTCTCCTTATGCGTCTGTAAATGCAAATAATCAGCTTTTTAAATATAAATGTGCCAAAATTTGGGATGTTTCTGTAACTTCCTTTTTATGACATAAAAACAGTAGCGGAAAAATGTTAAAAGTAGCCCTTTGTTTTATTGATTCTTGAAAGGCGATAAGCCATGAATGTTATGTTTTGGCTTCTAGATGTGAACTACGAAGTTAAAGATGGTGCGCCGGAAATTTGGCTTTGGGGTGTTAGCGATTCTGGAAAGCGCGTACTGATTATTGACAGAAATTTTGTTGCATATTTCTATGCTGTGATTGAAGAAAGTGCTGATTCAGCTAAAATTGCTAAGGAAATTGATACAGAAAAATATCCTTCTATTGTGAAGCTTGACATTGTTCAACGAAACTTTTTTGGAAAACCAATTAAAGCCATAAAAGTTTACTGCGAAAACCCAGACGTGATACCTAAATACGCCAAAGCTTTTCGAAGCTTGGAAGGTATAAAAGACTGCCTCGAAGACGACATTCGCTATTCGATGCGTTATCTAATCGACAATAATGTTGTTCCGTGCGGATGGCACAAAGTAGAAGCAACTGAAGAAACAGATATCAAGAATGTTCAAGTTGACAAAATCTACGAGGCGACATCCTACCCAACACTTCTTGAGAAGGCTGATGTGCCACAACTGAAAATTCTAGGTTTCTCAACCATATGTTACAGTCGTGAAGGCTCGCCAAAACCAGACAGAAACCCAGCAATCATCATTTCAACTGCAACAAATCATAGTAAGGAAAAACAGTTCTTGGCAAACGAGAACAAAAACGACAAGACCCTAATCGAAAACTTCATAGAATACGTGCGCAACTTCGACCCAGATGTTATCGTAGGATATGGCATAAATGGACGTGACTGGCAATATCTTAGTGAGCGGTGCAAGAAACTAGGCTTACAATTACACGTGGATAGAGCTGGAACCGAACCTCACACAAGTGTGTACGGTCATGTTTCGCTCACTGGAAGAGTCAACATAGACCTCTACGATTTCGCTGACGAATTCCCAGAAGTTAAGATTAAAACTTTGGAGAATTTGGCTGATTATTTGGGTGTCATGAAAATTGAAAATCGCACGTTGATAGAGGATGTAGACTTCGCAGATTATTGGGATGATAAGAATAAACGTGAAACTCTCAAAAAGTTTTCAATGGAAAATACGCACTGTGTTATGGGAATAGCTGATGCCATCCTCGACTTTGCCACGCAGCTTTCAAATCTTGTAGGCTTGCCACTAGACCATGTTGGCACAGCAGCTGTAGGCTTCAGAGTAGAATGGTTCTTGATAAAGCATGCGCAGAAGATAGGTGAACTTGTGCCTAGAAGAATTGAACAGCCCTATAGACCCTACGCAGGCGCCATTGTGCTCCAACCAGAGCCGGGGCTGCATGAGAACATTGCTATTTTAGATTTTAAGTCTATGTATCCCAGCTTGATGATAACCTACAACCTCTCTCCAGACACTTACATACAACCAAAAGAGCCAGAGCCCTCAAGCGGAGTTTACGAAGCTCCTGAAGTTAAGCACAAATTCCGAAAAGAACCAGCCGGCTTCTACAAAGAAGTGTTATCCTACCTTATTAAAGTGCGTGATGAAGTGCGTTTAAAAATGAAGAAAACCGCTCCAGAAAGCACAGAATATCGCGTTTTGGATGCTCGTCAAAAGGCTGTGAAAGTAATAACTAACGCTTCATACGGGTATGCCGGATGGATTGGAGCGCGATGGTACATGAAACCAGTAGCCGAGGCAGCCACCGCGTTGGGAAGACACACAATTCTCAACGCTATTAAAATGGCTGAAAAAGCTGGACTAAAAGTAGTTTATGGCGACACAGACAGCTTATTCGTCAAGAATGAACCGGAAAAAATTGAAAAACTCTCCAAAGAAATTGAAGAAAAGCAAGGTTTAGAAATCAAGCCGGACAAGGTTTATACACGTATTTTCTTCACAGAAGCCAAGAAACGCTACGCTGGGCTCTTGCTAAGTGGACAACTGGAAATCGTTGGCTTAGAAGTTATTCGTGGAGACTGGGCAACCGTAGCCAAAAAAGTGCAAGAAAAGGTTTTGGAAATAATCTTGAAAGAGCAGTCACCCAAAAAAGCGGCTAGATTTGTGCAACAATTCATTACTGAATTACGGCAAAAACGTGTTCCTTATCGCGACCTTGTCATCTGGAAGACGCTAACTAAACCTGTAGAGGAATACGAGATTAAGGCTCCTCATGTAGAAGCTGCAAAAATGCTGATGGAGAAAGGTCGGAAACTCGCAGCAGGCGACAAGATAGGCTACGTGGCAGTAATTGGCACAGGACGCCTATGTGAAAGAGTTAAACCATACATTTTCGCCTCATATGACGAAGTAGACATAGAATATTATGTATCAAAACAAGTTGTGCCAGCCGCAGCAAGAATCCTCGAAAGTTTTGACATAACAGAAGAGCAATTGTTAGGCTTAAAAACAGAGGAAAAGGAGACTAGAAGGCTCACAGAATTTTTCGGAAGCTAACCTTCAGCAATTTCTGAAAACGTCAATAACTGAACATTTAACGAGGGTTTAACAGCTTCAGACGTACGTGATGCAATAATTTTCTTAATGTTTCTTTCGCTTGCCACATCTACAATTCTTTGTGTAATAATGCCATCAAAGACAACAGTGTCTACACCTTCTATCTGCGTAAGCTTCTCGGCTAGTTGACTTACTGGAATGCGTTCAACTTGCTCCAACTTTTCGTTTAGGAGCACAGCTTCTAAAGTGCCTTCTAACTCCTTTGCAAGCTGGGCGATTTCTTTTGGAACTTCAATTTTCTGTTTCTCTCTTTTCGGTTTGAATAGCTCTTCTATTGGGACTTTAGCTTCTAAGGCTTCGAATATTTCTTTGCAGTTCAATTCTTCAACTTCTTTGCCTCTTGGCGCCCTAGCAATGTATTTTGTGTCTGTAACCTGCAAAAGTTCTTTTAAGATTAGGTCTCCGCCTCTGTCTCCGTCGAGAAAGGCTGTAACCTCCTTTTCTTTGGAAAGTTTCTTGACGGTGTCTGGAACTTTGGCGCCTTCTAATGCTAATACGTTTAGCATTCCGCATCGCATTAGATTTATTACATCAGCTCTTCCTTCGACAAGGATTAATTCCTTAGAACTTGCGACTTCAGGACCGGCAGATAATTCTTCTGGGCCGTACTTTTCCACTTTTGCGATTTTCAAGGTTTCTGCAACTTCTTTGAAGACTTCGTCTACTGAGGGCATGGCTTCAATTGTCCATTTGTGAAGAATTTCTTTGGCTCTGTCAATAATGATTTTTCTACGGGCTTCTCTGACATCTTCAATTTTTTCTAGAGTCACTTTTGCGGCGCACGGTCCAACTCTGTTTATGCTTTCTATGCTTGCAGCCAATAAAGCAGTGGAGACTTTGTCTAGGCTTGTAGGAATGGTAATCGTGCCTGTTGTTTTGTCTTGTTTTGAATGTAGTTCGATTTCTATTCTTCCAATTCTTCCAGATTTTTGCAGTTCCCTTAGATCGAGTTCTGGTCCGAATAAGCCTTCTGTTTGTCCGAAAACTGCTCCAATAACGTCTGGTTTTTCAACTACTCCTTCTATTTCGAATTTTGCGTTTATGACATACTTTATGGTAAACGTTTGGGATGAACCCGTAAGCGTACACCTCCAATTGATTAGTTAGGTAAGGTTAATCGCGTGATGAGAGAACCGCGCTCTCAACTCACAATTGTTTACCTTTACTATTTATTACTTTTATGAATTATGAATTACTAGTCTTCCTCTTTAACGTTTCCATATAGCTGACTAAGCCTTCCACATCTTTTACTTCTGTTCCCAAAATGCTTGAAAGGGCTCTCCAGAGTTGAATGTTTGGCTTTGTCCCAGTTTTTTCCAGATATTGTTCAAGGTTTCTGGTTAACTCCCTTCCTCGTCTGTCAAAATCTAGTAGCAGTATTACTTCTTTGGCTTCTGTTTTCTCCACTTCAGAAACGACGTCAAGGGATGCTTTACCACCAGTTTTTGCAGAGATGATTCTTCCTTTTACACCAAGTGCTCTTAAGGCTTCGGCATCTTTTTTGCCTTCCACAATTATAGGTATCCCAGCAGCAGATTCTTCCGCTAAGCAGTCTAAAATTTGCAGAATTTTCGCTTCTTTATTTTTAAGATGCGCTGACAAGTTTCTTACCTAGTTATTTCCACAGTTTTTAGAACGTTCAAGTGTTCATTTGCTTCTTTGTTGGTTTCAAAATATCTTCTGATGGGTTCAAGGATTATTGCCAATTCCTTTGCCACTGCATTCTTCAAATCTTGTGGGTGAAGATTACCTTGGCTATAGCTTTTTTCAAGCTCCTTATAATTTTGAAACTCTATTGCACCGCCAAATTTTGCTGGTCGCTCTATTCTAAACGTGTTTTTTTCGTGAAAGATAACGTATTTTACTATCTCCAGTATAGGGTTCATTTCTACGAGTTTTTCTGGACACCAGGCTTTTCTTAGTTTTTCTTTTATCTGCTCTTCTGTGTCGTGGATGAAAATTGCTGTCCACGGCTTTGACTTGCTCATTTTACTTGCAATGACTTGTTCCAGTTTGTCTCTCGTTTCGAGCTTGACTGGTTTTGCAATGCCCATTAGCAAGTGGTGGTGAACAGCCACTGGTTTTTTCCAACCCATCTTTGGATATATCTCTCGGGCTAAGACGTGGGCTTTTCTTTGATCCAAGCCTCCATGCGGTATATCTGCGCCTATTTCTTTTATATCGACTGCTTGCATCGGCGGATAGAAATATTGAGACAAGTCGAGCGCTTCGCTTTCGCTTCGTCCCATTATTGTCAAACATCTTAACGTTCTACTGAGCGTCATATGCTTTGAGAATTTCACTAGGTTTCGCCAGTATTCATCATTGTTATGATAAAGCTCAGAGCCTACAACAACCTTTACTCCAGGACAGAAGAATTCGAAGGCTTTTGCATAGTATTTTGCTGCAGCCAAGATTTTATTCCAGTCTCCGCCAAATTTGTCGTTTATGAAGCTGTGCCAATCTGCCATGTAAGCTTGACATTTTATTCCAGCTTTCAAAAAATCGTTTATCTTGAAGCCAGAAACAACAAAATTGCCTAGGTGTAACATGCCGGAGATTTCAAAGCCTTGATAGTGTCCTGGGTGTTCATTGGTTTCCAGAAGCTCTCTTAACTCTTTTTCTATCAATATTTCTTCTGTTGGAGGCTTTTTAATCAAGTCAATCTTTGTTTCTATGTCCAAGCTTGATCCTGCCTTGTGGCTGACGACCCTAATGTTCTATGAGCTGGTTAGACTTAAAAGTTAGCATATCGCCAAGAGGCACACATAAGTACTAATTCTGCACACACAAACGCTTAAGGTAGCCCGAGATAGCTTCGAACTCCCTTTTTCCTGCTTGGGAGAAAACCAGTAAACTCGTGTTATTCCGCAAACCAAAACTCACCGAGGTTTAACCCTATTCAAAGTGCTCCAAAACTGATTTGTATCGTGCGTCTTATAAAAAATCCTTAAATGAGTTAGGGCACTATTATGTTGAATTAAGACACAAAGGAATTTTAATGTCTTCATCTACACTGTCTGACTTATTGCGGCATTCTGATTTATCAAAAGTGAATATGTATACCATCCCTATTTCTAATTCCTTGTCTCTCAGAGTTTACTCGAATACGCGACCTTATAACTGGAAGATAGCGAATTTGCAGAAAGGTTTAATCCTCGTATTTAATGGCTCCGAAAAAGTTGGAGAAGGAACTGGATTTGGCTTTCCCGCAGTAGTTTATGCAGATGAAACGTATTTTTCGGGCACAGCAACCATCTATGTGTCTCAACGCAAGAACTGCACGGTGATCTATAAAGAATTCCACATGGACAGAGTCTCGAGAAACAATCTCAAGCATGTCAAACTACAAAATCGGAAAGTCCGTGCACTATTAAGACATTTAGCAGACCTATATCAAAAACATAAACATCTGCGTTTCTTGCTCGTGAAAAGTTTTTTTGTGAAGATGGGGATCAAAAGCAATTTTGTAAAAACTCCATCTGTTGGTAAAGTTCTGATTTCGTTTACCATAAACAAACGCTTCATCCATGTTAAAGCCGATTTTAGCCTTCTCAACAGAAAAAATCCACGAAAATTTTTCCTTTTAAACGAACAAAGTTCAAAGTTTTTTAGAAGATACATAGACGCAAATCATAGGGAACTGTTCGATAAGCAGATAGGTGCTTGGAACTTGGTTCAGGCAGATTGGGTTTGCATAACAAGTATAAACAGCAAAATCGGCTTTAAAATGTGGAAGTCTGATGGTATTCTGCGAAGAGGACGAGAATTCATCAATAACTCTTTAGACTGGGTGGGATTAGACTACGAAATTAGTCCAAGAAAAACTGTTTTCGAGTATGACATTGAAATTTTGGGAGGCTGATTTATAGGTGACGAAAGTTACCTTGGTTTATCCATATTTTCGACCCTTCAATGACGATTCAGTTTTTAGGTTTCCGCCTTTGGGTTTGGGCTACATAGCTTCGTCTTTAAGAAAACATGGCGTATCAGTTACTTTAGTGGACTGTACTTTCCTTACAAAAAAAGAAGCGCTGAAAAAAATTCAGCTCTCAAATCCAGAGATTATTGGAATTTACTCCATGTTTTCCATGAAACAGCAATCTATCGCATTGGCGAAACTTAGAAAAAACTGCGAGATACTTATTGCTGGCGGACCTTTGCCAACACTAACCCCGAAGGATTTTCTCCGGGAATTTGATGTTGTTGTGATTGGCGAAGGCGAGGAAACTATTGTTGAACTTGTCGATGCTATAGAGAAGAATCTGGACTTGTCAACCATCAAAGGAATTGTGTATAGAGAAAAAGGCGGAGGCGATGTCGGGATTACTCCTTCACGGGCTGTTATTCGAGATTTGGATGGTGTGTCTTTTCCGTCTCGCGATTTGTTTGACAATCAATCCTACAAGAATTATTATTCAAAGAAGTTTGGCTATACGATTACGTCTATGATAACATCGAGAGGTTGTCCGTTTAACTGTGATTTTTGCAGCCGCTCTGTTTTTGGCAACGAGTTTAGAACAAGATCAGCGGTTAATATCGTGGATGAAATAGAAACTGTTCTGGCATTGGGTTATGATAGAATATGGTTTGCTGATGACTGTTTCACGTTGAACCGCAAACGTCTTATCGAAATCTGCGATGAAATAATCAACAGACGTTTAAGAGTTGGCTGGGAATGTCTTTCAAGAGTGGACACAATCGACAGAGATGTTGCTAACAAAATGAGAGAGGCTGGATGTGTACGCGTCTTCTTTGGCATCGAATCTGGAAATAACTCAGTTTTGGCGGTTATGAATAAGCAGACTACAGTTGAACGTGCAAGGAAAGCTGTCTTTATTGCTAAGAAGGCTGGGATTCAAGTTGGCGCTTTTTTTATTTTGGGGTATCCTAGTGAGAGCGACAAGACTGTTTTGGACACGGTGAGGTTTGCGTCTTCGCTTCCTCTGGATTATCTTTCTTTCACTTTGCCATATCCTATTCCCGGAACGCCTCTTTATGAGCGGGTTAAAGGTGAGATTGCGCTTGGTGATTGGAATGAGCCTAAGAATTTGCGTTTTATTAGGCACGAGTTGTTGTTTCGTGGAGGTTTCAGTGAGGGTAAGCTGAAGTTTGCGATTGGGAAGGCTATGGTGCAGTTTTATTTGCGGAAATATCTAGGCAACCGTGGTTATAGGTTAGTGGGTATACCTTTTGAGCGTTTGACTAATTTAACGTTTGAACTTATACGCTAAGCGCGCATGCATACAAACGTTATCTATCCCCTCTTTGGATCCAAATAGGTGGAAAAGTGTGTTGAGCAAAAAGTAGATTTATATGTATGAGTAATAGAAGTTGGAAAAAGCCCTGGTAGTATAGTCCGGTCTAGTATAAGCGGCTGTCGCCCGCTGGACCCGGGTTCAAATCCCGGCCAGGGCGCCATTTATTTTGACAGGTTCTTGTGGGGAAAGCATAAGAGTTCGTTTAAACCAGAATTTTAATGATAAGGATTGGGTTCTTCTCGTCAGCTAGCGGACAAGCGTTCTCCTAATGTTTGGTTACTTGACATTTTGAAGAATTCAAATACGGGATCTGAAGTAAAATATGACGAAAGCCTCGTAGTTTCAGAAGTTTCCAAAAGCGGTTTATGCGTGGCATGCAAAGGCTCACGTTTTCTCTGCGGCAAGGCTCGTTGTCCAATAATCGTTAAAGCAAACTATTTCCTGAGAAGCGTCCCGTTAATGCAGAGTGAAGACATTGCTGGTGCTTCGCCGCCAAGTGTTTTTATCGGCAGAATTGGCTATCCATATGTTTACGCTGGGCCTCTCGTGCCGCCAATTCAAGAAGACACAAGCGTTTATGATTTGCCCGAATTCTGGTTTGGAAAAACAATAGATGAAATTGTAAGCTTCCGCTCCATGCTCGTCCGAGGAAAACACCGTGTGCACGTGCGCAGATTCGAAGAATGTGGAAAAATAATCGAGAAAACTCGTGAACTAGCCTTGGCTGTCACGCCTGTCGACGTTGAACTAATATTAAAAAAGAAGCCTAGAGGCTTTCTGCTCTTAGACGACGAGGTTCAGCCTTTTGGGCCTTCTGCACCTATCCGTGACCTTCTTGTTGGCAACGCTCGTTGGAACCATCATATAGAAAAAGCATACAGCGACACAGACTTGAGAGCAGTCCTAGCGGTTCAGGAACTTTACACAAAAGGTGTGCTAGTAACAAAGATTCAAAGGGCTTTCAGCGTCGGAGCCTTCGGCTTGAAAAATAATAGGCGGCTTGTGCCAACTCGATGGAGCATAACAGCTGTAGACAGCATACTCTCAAAAAACCTAATGGAAACGCTTAAGACGTTTCCAGAAATAAATGAATATCGAGTCTACGAGTCTCGCTATTTAGACAACATTTTTGAGGTTATAATGATTCCAAGTGCATGGAGCTACGAAGCAATTGAGGCTTGGTATCCTGGCACAGTCTGGAATCCTAGCGGCAGAAACGTTGTCATGTTTGGCGACTGGGAAGACCATGAAGGCAGAACAACATATGCAGAAATGGGCGGATGCTACTATGCGGCTCGCTTGGCTGTCTGCGAACTGCTCGTAAAGGAGAGACGTCAAGCCACTGTAATAGTTCTGCGTGAAGCACATCCAGGCTACATAATGCCTGTTGGCGTCTGGCAGGTCAGAGAAAATGTAAGAAACGCCATGCGCCAGAAACCCTTCCTTTTCAACACTTTAGACGAAGTCTTAAAGTTTATTGCAAGCCGATTTCAGATTCCGTTACAACAATGGATGATGAGAAGTGAGCTTTTGAAAAGTGCACTTTTCCAGAAGAAAATAACAGATTTTATAGGCAAGAAACCTCACCCTTAAAGGAGATTATAAGCACTTTTAAGATACAGAAACAAGAAGATTAGATTGGCTAAGCCTGAGACATATAGTGATATTACGATGAAGCATAAAGAATCCAAGATGAAAAGATTTTTAAGTGCGGTTCAAGGCATTGCAAGTAGTTTATATAATGTTTTTTGTGGCTTCGTTCGCACTCTTTCAGGAGTATCAATTGAAAGGTTAAATCGAAACTGCCTGTGTGGCGTATGAAAGAAGAAACATTGGAGCATGTACGCTTCTCCATTAAAGTTTTTAAATGGATAGTTTTGCCAGTAAGTCTTCACATATTTGTGAATTTGTATTTCTTTAAAGAAAACGCTTTGAATTCTGCACTATGGGGAATGCTGCTTTTCTTCTATAGCAACTTTCTTCCAGACCTGCCCTCTGTTTATAGAAAAAAGAAGAAAACCAATGGAGTTGCTAAAGACTTGCCATGGTATAAGAAATACGCACTTTTACTTTTTGCCCCTTTGTTGATTTGGATACTGTTTTCTGGAATCCAGCTAACGTGGAGAACGACTGAAACATTTCACAATTTTAAATCATTAACAGCATATGGCGTTTTTCTTTCATTATTGGGCTTTCTTGTATTTGTTAATTTTCCGATTGAAGTTGGAAGCATGATCAAAGTTTTCGCCATTCCTTTTTATGGCATCATTGGATATTTGACTCATTTAAAAGTTGACGAAATCTGGTAAATCATTCGAAATAGTTCTTAACAGAGTCTTCCTCTCCAAAAAACTGCTAAAGATCCATTATTAACTGCGCTCAGACATCTTTTTTAAAAAAACGTTAATATCCTAAGTAAATAGAAAATCTTTTATAGAAATTGCTGAGAATCGTGTATCTGAGGTCACAATCGTGGCTAAGGCAAAAACGAAGAAGAAAAAGGGGAAGTCTAAGAAAACAAAGTAAATAAACAATTACACCAAATTAAATATCCCATTTTTTACACTTTTTGACTAAAAAAGACATAAATTCAGTCGGTTTTCATTTTTTCGGAAAGAAATATGACAGTTAATTCTTCGTTTTCTAAACAAAGATTCTTTAAGCTGAAATGCAATTTCTAAAGAGCGTGTTCAAAATTGGTCGACCCTGTTACCCTTGCGTTGATAGTGGCTGGCGAGTAATTGTAATAGGCTTTTTAGGTAACTATGTCTTCGAGCGAACCGGCTTTCCAGATATGATGTTTTTAATAGTTTTAGGCATTCTTTTTTGTTTACATAGGGTTAATAGTCACAATAGGCGACATGACCATATTATTTGTTGGAATAATCCTATCGCTAATACTATTCATAGCTAGATTTGGCGCAGTCTGCTTAGCTACGGTTCGTAGCCAATTAACTGAAGAAAAGGCAATGATGACTGTTTTGCTAACGAGAGGCTTAGCCGCTGCTGTATTGGCCACTCTGCCACTACAATATGTTGCTAAGTATATTGCTGATCCTACAAAGTATCCTGAGGCAGATCCAATTTTCGAGAGGCTGGCATCTTACTACATTAACCTTGCAATTATAGTAATCTTGGCTACAGCGATAATCGCAACTGTCGGTGTTCCAGTACTAAAACGTAGGGCAAAAAGATAGCTTTTTTGTAAACTTAAGCTGTTACTACTGCTTGAAACACTAAGATGCGTAAGCTCAATTAAGTCTTCGATAGATTTTATAGCAAATCGACTGGCTATCGCTAATACGAAAAGCGAAAATGTAAGAATCGCACCATACTCTTACGCCTTAGCAAAATAACCTGAGAAATGGTTTAACGCACGAACTACTATAATTTGTTTGTTCGCTTTGCCGTAAGCGATAATAGGCTTTCAGTTTTTGTTTCTGTTTTGCTTTCTTCCAGCAGTTCAACAACCTTATCTATATATCCAAAGTATGCACGTTCTCTCAAGTATTCAGCTCTGGGTCTTGGAATGTCGATTTTCACTTCACCAATGACTTTCCCTGGACGAGGTGACATCACTATCACTCGGTCTGCCATAAACACTGCTTCTTCGACGTTATGACTCACCATTAGAAAGGTGTTTGTCGGCAAGGTCGGATTTCGCCAAATATCAAGCACTAACTCACGAAGCGTTTTAGCGGTAAGTTCATCCAAGGAAGAGAAAGGCTCATCCATCAACAATACTTCTGGTTTTAAGGCTAAAGCTCTGGCAATTCCTACACGCTGCTTCATTCCACCTGAAAGGTCATGCGGATAAGTATTTTCGAACCCTTCCAGCCCAACCATTCTCAAATATTCTTCAGCAATGTGGATTCGTTTTTCCTTTTCCATGCCAAGCACCTCAAGGGGCACTTCAACGTTCTGTAGTGCAGTTTTCCATGGTAGCAAGCCGAAGAGTTGAAAGACCATGGCAATCTTCGGGGTGGGCTGAGTAATTGGTTGTTCACGGAAAAGAACTTTGCCAGAATCAGCCTTCTCTAAGCCCGCAATGATTCTCAGCATTGTAGATTTTCCGCAGCCTGAAGGTCCAACTAGGCAGACAAATTCGTCGTTCCCAACCGAAAAACTCACGTTATCCAAGACTAAAATTTTGGAATTCTCCACCACAAACGATTTTGACACATTTCCTACTTCAATCACTGACATGGCTTACACCTCTACATGATACTTTTCAAATTTTCTAAGCAAACGTCTCCACACTAATCCTTCTATTAAAAGCACGATTATGGCTACTATGCTTAAGAGGAAAACTAACACTACCGTATTTCCAAACTCATACCCTGCCTTATCCAACAGTGAACCCAAACCTGGAATTGAAAGAGGCGGGATCGATGGCTCTGTTGAAGGCATGTACTCGGCAAATATTATGGTGTTCCAACCTGTTCCCCATGAAAGAATGCTTCCTGTAACTATGGAGGGTAAAATGGATGGAATAACTATGTGCGTTATCCTCTTTACACCCTTAAAACCTAGAAGCTGACTCACTTCCTTTATTTCCGTAGGAATATTCTTCACCGCACTTACGATGTTAAGGAACATGTACCATATCATGTCAAAAATCAGCATTATAATACATGTGAGCTCAAGGGCTATTCTTGGAATTCCGATAAGTCCATTTAAACCAAGAAAAATAACTGGAAACAAAGCAAGAATTGGCACTCCTTGTCCAATATCGTAGAGCGGATAGAACACAGTTGCGAATCTCTTATGTTCAGCAGCTAAAACACCCATACTAATGGCAACTGCAAGAGAAATTCCATAGGCTATCGTAAGCCGCCCCATGGTTAGACCAATCAATAATGGCAAAAGAACAAGCTCGTTTGCAGGCGGTTTATTAAACCCCTCTTGAATTATAGCAAACGTGGGAAACTGTCCAAAAACAGTATACAGAATAAAGAAAACTGCTGAAAGAGCCAAAACTGTAGCAACAATTTTCTCGATGTGAGTGTATTTTCGCAATCTCTGAGGAACAAGCGATAAGGATCTTGGCCAATGAAGTTTTCCAAGATGTATCCACCCAGTTGCTTTCGCAATTCCAAGCTTCCCAACACCTGAAAGGTCCATTCGGAAGATGGGCTTAAATGTGCCTGTGCTTGCGCGTTCCATGAGTCTATGCCATGTTAAAGTGTTGAAGTACACTACGATGAAGGTTATGAATACTAGCAGAATTATGGCTAGATTCATGTCCTTATAAAAATAGGCGACTTTTGCAAGGAGATAACCCAAACCTCCAGAGGATGGTGCTATTACGTCTCCTTTGTATTGGATGTATTCTGCAGCAATCATGAAAAACCAGCCATCACACCACGCGAGATTGGCTCCTGAAACCACCGCTGGAGCTATTGCAGGCAATAGTACATGTCTAGTGTAACGCCATCCAGTTAAACCAAAACTTCGTGCAGATTCGGTGACATTTGTTGGAATGCCGCGTATGGCTCCCAATACTCCAAAGAAGATAGCCCATGCCATTGACGTGAAGAGCAAAACTATCACGGAAAACTCGACGCCCAGTGGACCAAGCGCGAATAGAAAACTTATCACCATTGGGAAATATCCAAGTATCGGAATCGACTGCAACAGATCTATGAATGGTGTAAGAATAAGCGATGCAACTCTGTTTGTGGCGGCAAATATGCCGAAGGAAACTCCCCAAACGACCGAAATCAAAAGCGTAACTACGATGCGAGAAACAGTGCTAAAAGTGTAGAGGGGAAGATTTTTGATTTCAGGGTTGCTTACAAAAGTCATGATTAGCCAAGTCATACCGCAGATGATGAGTAATCCAAGGATGAAGCTTATGGCATACCTTCGCAAGTTTCATTCGCCAGCTTAACCCCAACTATATGAATGAGAACAGTTCGAAGGGCAATTTAAAAATATCGCATGTTAAGGCATCTTAAGTTCTTTAAACTTTTTAAGAGCGTAATTCACGATTTTCATTGCTTCTTCAGCGCTTTTCCATTCTTTGAATCGGACCCACTTATGTGGCTCAAGTCGCTTGTAGGTTTCAAAGAACTCTTGAATCTCTATAAGCTGATGCTTATGAATATCTTTGATGTCTTTATAGCCCTCAAATCGAGCATCATTAACAAGCACAGACAAAATCTTAGGATCTTCGCCTTTCTCGTCTTCTATTATTAACGCTCCTATGGCTCTTACCTTAACTATGCATCCAACTTCTAGCGGTTCATAACTTAGCACCATAATGTCTAATGGGTCGTCATCATCAAACCATGTTTGCGGAACAAACCCATACTCAACTGGAAAAATCACGGATGATGGTATTATTCTGTCAAGGACGAATGATTCCCATTCTATATTGTATTCATATTTATCTCTTGAACCGCTGATGACTTCGATCACCATGTTAAGCAGTTCTGGCGGCTTGTCTCCGGATGGAATGTCTTTCCAAATATTCATATTGCCACTCTCATTATTCCTCTACTAGTACCCGTTTCTTGACTTTTACCTCTTTCTCGCCATACTTCGCATATAACTCCTTCCTTAAAGCTTCAAGCAACTCATTGCTTCTTCCACAAAACTCCGCTGCCGTAACAACCTTCACGTTTCGTTTCTTTGCCGTATCATAAACTGGTTTTATTCTTATTTTATAATCTAGTTCACGCAGAAAATGATGTTCTAAGACTAGAGTGTGAACTTTCGTCTTCGTTATCGCCTTGACAAGATTTTTGTTGGCAGTTTCGAGGCTTTTAAAGGAAAAGCGATAGCCAAGCATATACGTCATTGGGCCATCAACAAACATAATGTCAGGGTTTTCTTCAAGAATGAAATTAATCTGCTCTTCAAGTGTTGGGCCTTCCACATCAGAGGTGTAAAGAAACTTTTCATTGTTGCTTTTTATGCTGACTTCTGTCACGTATCCAAGGCGTGGATTCGTTCCGTGGCAAACTGCTTTTGAAAATTTTATCAACGTGTTGCCAAACTTGAAATCTTTGCTGTCAGCAATTTCAAGTTTCTTAGGCGCACCTTTTATGTTTTCTAGAAAAAAGGCTGCTCTGCCTCTTTGGCTTATGTTTATGTTTTCCGTCGGATGTTTTATGAAAACAGTTTTGTTCTTGTATAATTCTGGGCATTCTGGGTTATGATGGTCATAATGGTAATGTGTTACTACGAGGATTTCAGCGGTCTGGGTATATTGCCTTATTATTTCCCATAGTTCTTCAAGCCTCTGCCACTCCAAAAAATGTGGAGCTAAGCCATACCGAAGTGGGGCCAAAGAAACTCCGGGGTCTATCAGAATTTTCACGTCGTTTGTTTCTATGAAAGTCGCCATTGAGCGAACTCCAAAACTTTCAAAAGCTAAAGGAACAATTCTCATTGGCTAGTTCCTTCTTTGAAAAAAGCTTCCAGTTTTCTCGCCTCTGACTTTTTCAAAATCTCCGCACATTTTCTCGGGTCTAAAGCCTTAAACTCTAACCCAAGCGTTGCTAACAGCCTTTGCACATCCTTCGCAATATTCGGCGCCACTAGAACTCCTCGCACTTCTCTGTTCGCTTTGCCCTTAATTGCGTCTATGTATTTGGCAAGCTGAATCACCGCATCTTTTCCAGCTACTTTGCGTTTAATCTCAACCACAACAAGTCTTCCATCTTTACTTATACCATAAACATCCACAAAACCTGGCTCCACTTTCTTCTCATAACTAATAATATTGAATCCTTCTTCCAGAAGCGAAGGCTCCATCAAAATGGCTTTTTGCATGTCTTCTTCACTTGCATAGAGAGAAAATTCGCCAGAGTCTCTGAGACTGAAAGCTGAAACCAATTGAATTTGGTCAAAAAACACTTTAACGGATTCAGCTGGTTTTTGCCTCACAGCGCGAATCTCCAGCACGTTTTCTTTGGTTTGAACATTGAAAATACAGCCTGGCGGCTGCCAATTCACTGGCTCATAACCGACTGGCCGATGAACAAGAATTGAGCCATCTTCCTTTATTATCAATATGCGTTCACCTTGTTCCAGTTTTGATTTTGCCCTTCCTAAATAGTGCACCCAGCAATTACCTATTACAAGTAGTGTTTTGCGTTGAGAAACTGCTTCTTTAATGGCTTTCTCTGCTTCAGCAATCTGTGGATTTACTAGCACGTTCAATGATTTGTAATATGACAACGTTTCCTCCGCCAATAGATTTACAAGACATGTCCATAGATAAGATTTCTGAAGACTAGCCATGAGTGAATGGAACCAAAAACGCCGCGTAATGCATCGCTACAATTTAACAGCACACATCTACGAGGCGCGATACGCTGAAGAACAAGTAGCAAAAATCAAAGCGGCATTAGAAGCTACCTCAATTAAAAAGCACAGCGTAGTCTTGGATGCTGGTTGTGGAACAGGAATATTATTCGATTACATAGCTAATCAAGCAAAAACAATCATTGCTTTGGACATTTCTAAGAAAATCTTGTCTGAAGCAAAAAATCGTGCAAAGAAACTTCAAAATATTCACTTGATTCTAGCTGACGCTGACAACATGCCTCTAAAACAAAAAGCCTTCACCCATGTTTTTGGCATTACACTTCTTCAAAATATGCCGAAACCAGCAAAAACTTTAAACGAAATAAAGCGAGTTGCAAAAGCAAATGCCAGAATTATTCTTACTGGCATGAAAAAGGCTTTCACTCTGAAACAATTTGAGAATTTGTTGCAAAATGCTGCCTTGAAAACCATGTTCTTAAAGCATGAGGGTTTAATATGTTACGTAGCAGTTTGTGTTCGAGAACCCTAGTTTTGCTTCAAATTTAGTTCAGGTTTGCGGCAAAACAGATTTTGAGAATTCAATGTAAGAATAATAGCCGTTTTCAAGCAACGTTTATATTATATACTAGCCATTTTGAAACATTCCAATTAATATGGTGCTGGAGGTTTTTCCTCAGCACTTTAAATTGCATAAATATGTGGTGGTTAATAGATGCCGTTAAAGACTTTAAAACAAGAAACGGCTAATGCGCTAACGTTAGAGTGGATTTTGCACGTAAAAAATTACAAACTTACCCTTAACAAAGGCTATTGTGTAGGCTGTCAAATCTGCACTTTAGCTTGCCCAAAAGAAGCCATAAAACTTGTGAAACACCCCAAAATTCAGGGAGAAAAAGCCAAAAAAGCCAAAGTGGACATAGATTTGGCGAAGTGCAACTTCTGTGGAATATGCGATATACTATGCCCATATGGGGCCATCAAAATTTCAGTCAACGGTGAGCATCTCCTTTCTGTAGTTGAGAAGGAAAGCTTTCCGCAATTGGTCCGCGACATCCAAGTAGACGCTAGCAAGTTTCCTGCAGGAGATATGAAATGCGAAGAATCATGCCCACTAAACCTAATTTATATCACAAGACTTACGCCAGATGGAAACATTGTTAAGAACTTGAAATCGATACCAAGGAAAGATAGGAAGAAGCTTCAGGTTAAAATTGATGTAGAGAAAGAACGTTGCCCATGTTGCCGAGTCTGCGAATTCAAATGTCCCGAAGGCGTTATGCACATACGCAAATTTATTCATGGAAAAATCTTTATTCATACCAACAAGTGTCCTGAAGGCTGCACCGACTGCTTAGACGTTTGCCCAATAACCGGCGCACTTTACTATTCTGACGAAGACAAGAAAGTGCATCCGGACGAGATGTTCTGCATTTACTGTGGCGCTTGCAAAGTCGTTTGTCCCGTCGAAGAAGCCTTAGAGCTTAAGCGAACCAAAATAATTCACACGCCGGTTAGTTCTGGAGCGTGGAACAAAGCCTTGGAAAAACTGGCTTCTCCGATTGAAATCTCTAAAGAGTTGAAAGCAAAGGGTTCTCAGAAGGCTTTTTCATCAGTTGAAAAGAGGTTAGGATGGAAGAGTGCATAATATGGCTACAGAAAAGATTAAAGTTGAAGAGCCGCGAATTGGTGTTTTCGTTTGCCACTGTGGCTTAAACATTGCTGGCGTGTTGGACATAAAAGAGCTTCTTGATTACTCGAAAACCTTGCCAAACGTTGTTTTTGTGAAGGATAATCGTTACACTTGTGCAGACCCTGGGCAGGAGGAAATTCGGAAGGCGATTAAGGAGCATAAACTTAACCGTGTTATTGTTGCTGCTTGCTCTCCTCGTATGCATGAGCCCACTTTCCGTCGAACAGTTTCAGATGTTGATTTGAACCCGTTCCTTTTTGAGATGGCAAATATCCGTGAATTCTCATCTTGGTGCCACTCAAGCACACCAAAAGAGGCAACTGAAAAAGCTAAGGATCTTATAAAAATGGCTGTTGCCAAATCAAGGCTGTTACAGCCTCTTCAAACAATTGAGGTTCCAGTCACAAACAAGGCATTAGTTATAGGCGGCGGCATAGCTGGAATGAATGCAGCTTTGGATTTGGCTGAAATGGGCTTCAAAGTGTATCTGCTTGAGAAAGGTGAAAGCATCGGCGGCCACATGGCACAATTAGACAAAACTTTTCCAACACTTGACTGTTCCATCTGCATTGAAGGTCCAAAAATGGTGGATGTAGGCAGACATCCAAACATCAAGATAATAGCCAACGCTGATCTGATAAATGTCAGTGGTTTCATTGGCAATTTCAAAGTCAAGATTCGCAAAAACCCACGTTATGTGATTGCCGAAAATTGTACAGGCTGTGGCGAATGCAAAGAAATTTGTCCAATTGAATATCCGAACGAGTGGGACATGAACTTAGGTGTGAGAAAAGCTATATCTGTTCCATTCGACCAAGCAGTTCCTCTTGTTTATACAATTAATAAGGACTATTGCATTGAATGTTTCAAGTGTGTTGATGCTTGCGGTGCAAGACAGGCCATAAATTTTGAGCAGCAACATGAAGAAATAGAAATTGATGTGGGCGCCATAGTTGTTGCGACTGGTTATGATATATACATGCCTTATGATAACTCGCTTCTGGGATATGGCAAATACACTAATGTTATCACATCACTTGAGTTTGAAAGGCTTATACTTGCAGCAGGTCCGACTGGCGGAAAGGTTGTTAGGGCTTCTGATGGGCAGAAACCTCACAGCATAGCTTTCATTCAATGTGTGGGTTCGCGTGATAAGAACAAGTATCCCTACTGTTCGAATTTCTGTTGCATGTACACTTTGAAACATGTTGTTCAGCTTAAAGAAAAATACAAGCAAGATGTAGAGGTTTATGTTTTCTACATGGACATGCGAAGCAACTTTAAAGGTTATGAAGAGTTTTATGACCGAGCAAGAGAGTCAAGTGTGAATTTTATTCGTGGTAGAGTAAGCCAAATTTTGGAGGTTCCAGAAACCAAGAATCTGCTCATACACACTGAGGACATGACGCTTGGACAACCCATAGAAATTGAAGCAGAAATGGTTGTCTTGGCAACAGCTGCCATTCCCAAGAAGGGCACGGACGAGATAGCACGAATACTTAATGTGACGCGTGGTGCAGACGGCTTCTTCATGGAAAGCCATCCTAAGCTTAAGCCAATAGACGCGCCCACAGACGGCGTATTCTTCGCTGGAGCATGTCAAGGACTTAAGGATATACCTTACAGCGTTTCGCAAGGAAGTGGCGCCGCGTCGAGAGCTGCAACTGTGCTTTCGAAGCCGAAGTGGAAGATTGAGCCTATAGTTTCTGTTATAGATGCCACTAAGTGTAGAAATGTGAATTCTAAATGTGGCATTTGTGCTGAACGCTGTCCATACGGGTCGATAAAGGTTGAGGAGAAAAAAGCGGCTGAGGTTATTACTGCCATGTGCCATGGATGTGGAACATGTGTGGCTGAATGTCCCGCAGATGCTATAACACAGATGCATTTCACAGGCGCTCAAATATTCGCTCAAATAAGAGCTGCTTTAGAAACTAACCCGGAAGAGAAGATTCTGGCTTTTCTGTGCAACTGGTGTAGCTACGCAGGCGCAGACTTGGCGGGCACAAGTAGATTTGAGTATCCACCGACAATACGTCCCATAAGAGTAATGTGCTCTGGAAGAGTCGACCGTGACTTTGTCTTGGAAGCGCTTAGGCTAGGTGCTGGCATGGTTCTTATTGGCGCATGTCACCTTCCATACGACTGTCACTATATAAGTGGCAACTGGAAAATGAAGGCTAGAATGGACGCGTTGGCGCCGATGTTAAATAAGCTTGGATTAAGTCCAGAAAGGTTCCGTGTGGAATATGTTTCGGCGGCTGAAGGAGTCAAATTTGCTGAAGTAGTCAGAGAGATGACAGCGCAATTAAAGGCTTTAGGTAAGGATAAGATTAAGGCGGAAAACGAGAAGCTACGTCCTGTATTAGAGAATATGCTGAAGAGGAAAGAAAAGAAGTAGCCTTATTTCAGAGAAGCTTTGGCGGCGTAGTAAACTGTGCCTGCTATTAGTCCTGCAACACCTATTATTAGTGCTTGTGGTGAAGCAAAAAGAATGAACGCTAGCAGTGCGATGCATGTTATTATGCCTAAAACTGGTACGATACAAGGATACAGTCTTTTTTGCACTTTTAAACGTAAAGCGGAAGCATTTGCTAAGGCGTAATAGAAGATCAGCGCAAATGTGCTTATGGCTACGACATGTGTAAGGTCTACGAATAGCACGAGTAATGTCATTAAGGCGCCTATTATCCAGACTGAATAGTATGGCGTGTTATATTGTGGATGTAGTTTGCTGAAGACTTGTGGTATGTCTTTTCTCTTTGCCATTGCGTAAGCCATGCGCGAAACTCCCAGAATAGACGTGAGTAGGACACTTGCCGTTGCTAACAATCCTCCTGCAGCCACTACGTAAATTGCGGGTGAATTTCCAGTTATGTTTATGGCTTCTGTTAAGGGCGAGTTTGAACTAGAAAGTCTTTGTGCTCCGACGAGTCCCACTGCCACAGTTCCAACAAGTATGTAGACTATTGTGGATATGACGAGTGATAGGAGTATGGCCTTTGGAACGTTCCGTCTGGCATCTTTAACTTCTTCTGCAATTACGGCTACTCTTGCGAATCCGCCGTAAGCAAAGAAAATGTAGTAAGCGCCATAGAGCACACCAGCTCCGAAGGGAGTGAATGGAGCAAAGTTTGCAGAGTTGATGAAGAACATGCCTAGAAAAATAAAAAATGTTAGGATGAGCAGTTTTGCTATTACGAGAAAATTGTTGAATAGGGCTGATTGTCGAATGCCAAGATAATTAAGCGCTGTGAAAGCAATGCAGAGAACTACTGCAACCAAGTTAGCATTTAAGAATGTAAAAATTGCTGTTAAATAATATGCAAATCCAAGCGACACTGCAGCCCCGGCAAAAGTGTTTGAAAGCATCCACATCCATCCAACTAGAAAGCCTGCAAAAGGCGAAATTAGCATACATGTATACTCGTATACACTTCCTTCTATTGGTAGCCAAGAAGTAAGCTCAGCAAAGCTTAATGCTGTGAATAAAGCGATGACAGCGGCTATGAGCATGGAAACTATGAGTGCTGAACCTGCTGAGCCTGCGGCTATGCCCGTAACAACAAATATGCCTGCACCGATGATTGCACCGACACTTATGGCGGTAGCGTCAAACAAGCCTAAACTTTGCTTAAACTTAGATTGTTCAGCGCTTTTTTGGCTCATTTTGTCACACCATCAGAAACTGTTCTTAAGACACCTTTTTATTAAGTCTTAACACATTAAACTTGTGAATAATATTTTCTCTGTTCTCAGGAGTCTAGACTCCCTCCATTACATATAACATTGAAATTAGGATTAATCTACTAGAGAAATGGCTTTGATTTGGTTACTAACTTTTCATATGATTTTCTTTGTTTTCCCAGTATTCTCGTGTTCGTAAATATTGAATCTTTGCTTTTAGGAGATCCATGTAGAATTCTTCTTCTTTCGGGTGCATCTTTCCAAGAATTCTGAAGGCTGTCTCTGGACCTACTCCTTTCACTTCTAATGCAATTATTGCTTTTTTACCGTAGCTAAGTATCAAATCTGCTGTGCGTCTCGCGTTTGTCAATTCCTTAAGTTCTTCTTCGCTGAATTGTATGGCTTCACGCCGCTTCTTCAGAAGTTCACGTAGCCGATTTGAATCTTGGCTCGGATATAACAGTGCCAAAAGTTTGGAGTCACATTTGTCACATGACGGATGTTCAAGCAGTTCTTTAATCTTTTTTTCAGCTGTCCATTCGCCGCATGACATGCAAAGTAGCTTGGCTGTTCTGGCTTCTATAGCCTTTTTCATCTTGTCAATATTACTAAGCAAAATTTGTTCAGGAGCCATCAGCTCTGAAACATCTGAATATTTAGCTAAAATATGATAAGCCAATGGCGTAGGCTTCTCGACACGGTATAAAGTGCTAACCTTAATCTTCCCCTCTCTGATATTTCGCATTATCTCCTTAGCTTTGTTAATATCCACTTTTTCAACCATGGCTTCACGCAAAGTTTCATCATAAATCGGCGTGTCCTTAAACTGTGCCAAAAGCTGACTCTGCCTCTCAGGTCCCATAGTTTTTCCACGTGGCAATGCACCGAAACGTTCGCCTACAAACTTCATCTTATATGAAAATGGAAACTTTGCCTCTAAATAGTCGTTAAACGCTTCATCCACTTGTTCGTCTGTTAGGCTAAAAAGCGTGGTTGGTAATTTTTCCACCTCTTTCGGTGACAGATTCCGCGAAGCTTCGATTAGTATGCGGTAGCCGTCATTCCACCAGCCAACTATGAGTTCTCTATCAGAAAGCACTGAGTCGAAGACTCCGCCTAACGTGCTGTTCACGATTTCGCCAAAACAAGCATGAATTATAATGTATTTGTCATAGGCTTCAATAAGAATGCAATTATGCGTTGGCACTGGCGCTCCCTCTCTCAGATGCTGTTCAACTTCCTTGGCAACGTCGACTAAAACAGACTGGTCTGTTCCAAACTTTTCAGCAAGATTCGCAAGAGCCGGCTCTGCCTTTCTAGTTCTCTTTAACATTTCTGCAATTTCTCCTCGCATTTTTCCGGTTTCTTGCGCAAGGTCAAATGGCACTGGAAGCATTTCGCCGTCCCATCCGGGAATCGCAGCCAACGGGTCTTCCGATGGAACAACATAAACCGTGCCTGTTTCCTCTTCTATTTGGACTATGCGCCAAACTTTTCCTTTAACGATGAAGTTTAAGCCGACGCGTGCGCGTAAAGACATGAACTCGTCGCCTAAAGTGCCGATTTTTCTGTCTGAAATTACGTTTATTATTGGATAACGTTTCTCGTCTGGAATCATCGACAGATTCTCGTAGTAGTAGCGTCTGCCTTTAGCTGTTTTTCTCAATGTTTCTCCTTCTATTCTTACTTCATTTAAACTCTCTAAAAAGTATATCACATCCAACAGCATTTCTTTAGTAAAGTTTCTATAAGGATACGCTCTCCGTAACATCGCCAAAAGTTCATTTATGCTTACGTTTTCTTTATCCATTAAAATGCCTACAATTTGATGGGCTAAGACGTCCAAGGCATTTTCATGAATCAGAACAGGCTCAATTCTGTTTTCATATGCATTTCTCGTTGACGCAATCGACTCTAGTGTGTCGTCCGAAAAAGCCGTGATAATTACGCCCTTCGAAAGCATATCCAACCGATGACCGCTTCTGCCAACTCTTTGAATTAAGCTACTGACTTGCCGTGGCGAAAGATATTGAATGACTAAGTCCACATTGCCTATGTCTATGCCAAGCTCCAACGTGCTTGTGCAAATTATTGCTTTCAGAACGCCAGCCTTGAACTCATCTTCTATTTGAATTCGTTCTTCCTTCGATAATGAACCATGGTGCACTGCTATGTCTGTCCTGCCAAGCTGAGTGAATTTGTGACCAAGCATTTCCGCATTGGTTCTGCTGTTTACAAAGATTAGTGTGGATTTATGGTTATCAACAAGCTCTATTAATCGCCTTATTCTTGCTGCTGCTTCTGGTGCTGTGCGAAGCTTTCCAGCCAAATCATAATCAGCTTCCATTGGACTTGGATTTTCCACATGATATCTGTAGGCTTTAGCCAACGAAGCCTGAACAATGCTTATGCTTCTGTTTGTTCCAGCAATGAACTGTGCAACTTCGTCTGGATTGCCCAACGTCGCTGACAAACCTATCCTTTGAAACTCTTTTCCAATCAAATCATAAAGCCGTTCTAAGGCTATTGTAAGCTGTACACCGCGTTTGCTGCCTGCTAGCTCGTGCACTTCATCTACAACAACGTAGCAGACATGGCTCAAATGCTCTCTCATGCGGGTTCCAGGCAAAACAGCCTGCAGAGTTTCTGGCGTTGTCACAAGCATTTGCGGCGGCGAAATGGCCTGTTTCCTACGCAGTTTCAATTCGGTATCGCCATGTCTAACTTCTACTGAAATTCCCAAACGGCTCGCCCAAAACGATAAACGCTTCAACAAGTCACGGTTCAAAGCCCTCAAAGGCGTGACATAAACCACAGCTATACCATTTTTCTCTTCACTCTCGATTAGTTTGGAAAAGATGGGCAGGAGAACCGCTTCCGTTTTGCCGCTTCCAGTAGGCGCAATCAAAAGCACGTTTTCTCCATTCAAGATAGGTGGAACTGCCATTATCTGCGGAAGAGTCAGCTCTCTAAAGCCTAACTCAGCTAAAGCCTCACGAATCGGCTTTGCAAGCAAACCGAATGGGTCAGGGGTTTGAGCTTTTTTTGGCATGGATTTATCAAGAATTGTAGTGTAGTTGAAGGGTTTATCTTTTTACTCAAATTTGATTGGATATGAAAGTGTGAGACCAGTATTTTCTTGGTATGGAATTGCGATTTTCTCCTTAAATTTGCCTGTGGCAAGTATCTTGCTGAATTCTTCGGTCAGTGGTTCTTTTCTTGAACAGAAGATCACTTCATTTCTTTCGTTTGTCCAGACTGTCAACCCTCTGGTTTTTCCTTTATGAAGTAAATGTAGGAACGTGTTTTCTCCATCGATTTGCAACATAGCGATTGCGTTGGAACCTTGCAAAGAACAAAAAAGCGCGTATAAGGCTTCGTCAACACCTTCCTTTTCTTCTAGCAGTTCTGTGAAATAGTGGGGAATGACTTCTGAATCAACAAGCCCAACTTTTTCAGACTCAAAAACATGCTCTTCACCTAATCTCTCTCTAAGTTCTTTGTAGTTTTCCACTTTGCCGTTATGAACTGAAACAATGGTTAAACTTGGGTCAAGTTCGCCAACATAAGGTTGCGCAGTTTCCCTAAATTTCGCAGTTTCAATAAACTCGGGGCTTGGCATTCGAACATGACCAAGCAAAACAGACGCTTCACCAAGCTTAGCGTTGACGATTTCAGCCAATTGCTTTGCTGGAGAGGCGCTTACTTTTCCCACTTTTTCTAATAAAACGCTTCCATCATCCAGCAAAACAGCTACGCCTGCACCGTAACCTCCAACTGGTTTTAGTTCTCGTGGGTATTGATGAACTTCAAGTTTTTCAAGGAGTTTGAAGACTTTACTTAACGGGACAGGTTTTGTCAGTGCAAAGCCAAATATGCCACACATTTGTTATCCTCTTCCTCAACCTTGCTTCAAGATTTGCAAACGCAGATATTTTAGAATAACCTTTTATATTATTGGACGATGAGGTAATCGAGGTACGTTGACGCCTCTGCGGATGATTGCCTTTTCCGCTCCCGAGTCCAAAACTAGAAGGATACAGCTAAGTTTTCGTGGATAAAGAAAGAGGGAGAGTAGCTTAGTTTATCGTTCTGGTGTTCCAGTGATGTATGCCCAGACGCTTACTAGCATCAATGTTAGACAGGCCCCAGCGAGTCCTGAAAGGACATAGCGTGCGTTGAGGAAGGCTGGCAATATGACTAAGAGCCCTGGTATTATGTATTCTGCGGTTAGATCAGCGATTACTCCTGCTAAGAATCCCAGTAGCGCTACTAGCATGAACACTTTTAGTCTTTCATTCATTTAATTTTCACCTTTGGTTTAGAATTCGAATCTAAGCCTCTTTTTAGTCTAACTTACACATTTTTGTCTATTACTCCAAAACCAGCAACATGCTCTTTTAATTATAGAATTAAAGCTTAAAAACGCTTTCAATTAGACATATAGCTCTACGTATATACGTGCATATTTTCAACATGTTAACAATGCATAATATTGTTATATGCACCCCTTCTTTTTCGGAGGAATTAATTTGTCTGAAAGATTCGCAAAAAAATGGGAAAGTAGAAGAGAAGAAACACCATTCACTGATCGCATAAAAGGAGCAGTAAGGCCGCCAGGTCCACTTAAACCACGTTTAGACTTTGCAGTTAGGCGTATCGAACTTCAAACACAGAAACTAGACCAGGCGACAGAAAGATTCAGTCAAAGAGACAAAGCAATATTCGCAAGAATTGTTGACGCATATACTAAGCATGACACAGCGCGCGCAAACGTTTTCGCTAATGAGCTCGCTGAAATACGCAAAATGGAAAGGCTTATTATAAATGCGAGACTTGCCCTTGAGCAGATTGTGTTAAGGTTAAGAACAGTATCAGAACTTGGAGACGTAGTATCCACACTCGGACCAGCAGTAGGCGTATTACGCTCAGTGAGAACTGGACTTGCAAGCGTTTTTCCAGAAGCAGAAAGCGAACTTGGAGAAATTGGAAATCTGTTAAGCGGTATAATGATTGAAGCAGGCCAAAGCTCAGGAATGACACTAAACTTTGACACAGTTAATGAAGATGCAACTAAAATTCTCACGGAAGCAGCAACGGTTGCAGAACAAAGAATCAAAGACAAGTTCCCAGAATTGCCACCGGGAATCCCTGGCATCCCAACAGCGGCAGTAGACGAAAAGTCGTCAACTGAAACCTCGTAAAAACGGGGGAGAAAAAATGTCACAGAACCCCAACCTTTTTCTTTCCGTTGGAAAGGAAATTAAAGATGAATATGGACGTGAAATAGGCAGAATAGCATCATTTGCTCTAACTCCAAGCGGAAAATTTGATGCTGTCTTTATAGAGCAGACTGGCGGAAAATTCGTGAAACTTTCCACAGAACACTTACAATTTGACGGCGCAAATGTCACTATGACTTCTACGGTTAAATCACGTGCAAACAGTTTCTGCAATCAGATTCCGCTTCTTTGGCGTAAGGATCAAGCCCTTAAAGAGTTGGCTGACAAGAACAAGATTTCTAAGGAACTTTACGAAGAGTTACACCATAGTTTTGAAGGTGCATTAAATCAGCTGAAAAGGGAGGCTCAGGCATTGACAGACGAGATAGATAAAGAAATCGACAGATGTGCTAATGAGATAAAAGAATTAAACTATGCGCTGGTGCATCTCGAGCTTGAGCATGAAATAGGAAAAATCGACGACCAAGCTTATCAAACAGCTTTCAATATAATTCAAGAGAATATTAAACGAGTCAATAACGAAAAGAGTGATTTCGAACAGACAAGCAACAAGCTTTCAAACATTCTGCTGGGCGACACGCCAAAAACAGAAGAAATACTAAATACTGCGGTGAAAATGGAAGAACCACACAAAGAATCCACTTCGGCTTCTGAGGTTCCCGAACTTCCTGAGCCCCCCGTAGTAGTTTATGTGAAAGAAATCGGAAAAGCTGGAATATAGTCGCATAACGAGTACGGGCGGAGGGAAAAGCTATTAAAATCTTTGTTCGCTCTAACCCTCCTCTCCGTGATGTAGTAGTAGATTCCATGCGAACTTTGAGAGTGCAGCATAACAAGATTGCACAAGCTGCCTTCAGGCTTAAAGAACGAGACAAGATTCTTTTTCAAACATGTATAAACGCATTAAATAAGAAGAACAAAGAAAAAGCAGCTATTTGTGCAAACGAGATTGCAGAAGTTCGAAAATTACTAAAGTTTCTACATAACATAGAATTAGCCATCGAACGTGTGCTCCTCAGACTTGAAACCATAAAAGAATTGAACGACATAGTTTTCGACCTCAAACCTGCTCTGCGACTTCTCCAAAGTGTTTCGCAACAATTATTTGAAATTTTGCCAGATGTTTCTTCTGAATTATCAAAAGTGAATGAAGAGATAAGCCAAACACTGCATTCCACAAAACTAGCGGCAGATGAGTCAATAATACCAGTAGGCGGAAAAACACCTGCTGGAGAAGCAATCTTAAAAGAGGTCTCCAGTTTCCTTGAGCAAAAACTAGCTGATGAACTCCCTGAACCGCCCATTACTTTAGAAGAAGCACCTAAACTCGAGAAAACCGGATTGAAAGAAATGATAGCCTTAGCAGCTAACTGCTCACAAGCAATAGGCCATGAAACCGAAGAATCAGCTGAAGATTCTTCTCAAACTCTCTTTTCATTTAAAAAAGCCGAGATTCAGGAAATTTCCTTAACTGTTGAAAAGGAAAAACAGCTTTTGGAAGAAGTTCTCCTTGAGTATGTTAAGAAATGTAAAGGAGAGATTGATTTAGCACGTTGCTCATCTGATTTGAAAACCTCGTATGAGGAAATTGAGAAAGCCCTTGAAAGTTTAGGGTCGAAAGGAAAAATAAAAATTGAGTTAAAGACTGGATAGGAGAATTAAAACTTATGAGTGCTTCTCAAGAACTTGAAAAGGCTGCGACAAACTATGCTTTAGAAGCTGTTCGCCTTGATAAGCAAGGTTCAAAGGGCATGGCAATAACGATGTATCAAAAAGCCATCGAAAGCCTATTAAAACTTGTTCAATTGTACCCCGAATATAGCCTCAATAAAGTCTACATTCAAAGAGCCATAGCCTATCAAGAGCGCATAAAAGCGTTACAAGGTGCTGTGGCGCCTATTCAACCTCAAATCGAGCCAAGTAATGGTGAAGAAGCAAAGAGTTTGGAAGGAGAGAAGTCCAGTTATGAAGAATTAATTCTTACGGAAAAACCAGACGTAAAATGGGAGGAAGTTGTCGGACTTGACAGCGCCAAAAAGGCCGTGAAGGAAGCCATAGTTTACCCAGTTCAAAGGCCAGACCTCTTTCCGCTTGGATGGCCAAGAGGAATTCTCTTATTTGGGCCGCCCGGGTGTGGAAAGACTTTGCTTGCTGCGGCAGTTGCCACAGAAATAGACGCCACGTTCATTTCAATTGACGCAGCTTCAATAATGTCTAAATGGTTGGGTGAAGCTGAGCAGAATGTTTCTAAGCTTTTTAACTCGGCTAGAAAATCCGCTACTGAAGGAAGACCTTCAATTGTCTTCATTGACGAGTTAGACTCACTTATGGGGCGGCATTCAAACGAGGTTGGCGGCGAAGTTCGTGTTCGAAACCAATACTTGAAGGAAATGGACGGCATCATCGATAAGGGCAAGAAACTTCATGTTTACGTCATAGGCGCTACTAACAAACCATGGGATTTAGATTGGGCTTTTATAAGAAGGTTCCAAAAACGAATTTTAGTGCCGCTTCCAGACCATCACACACGCTTTATGATGTTTAAGCTTTACACGAGCAATCTACTGCTTGGTTCAAATGTTGATTTGCACGAATTAGCTAGGCTGTCGGAAGGGTTCTCAGGAAGCGACATAAGAGACGTGTGCCAATCTGCCCAATTGAAGCTTATAGGCGAATTCTTCGAGACAGGTCAAGCATCAAACAAGCAAGCCAAACCGCGGGCAATAACAATGGACGACTTTAGACAAATATTAGAAGAGAGAAAACCAAGCGTCTCCATGGATATGTTAGCCCTATACAACAGATGGTTTGAAGCCTTTAAGGCACTTTAGGAAGGAGGGAAAACAAAACTAATCAAAGTTGGGTGGAAAAGGTTTGGAGAAAAATTCTCTATTTTAAAATTGTCTTTCCTTTCTCCCCCTTAACAGAATCTCCAAACCCCCACAAACCAACACAAAATTAAGAGTATAAAACAGCTTTTTCAACAATTTCTGCAATTTTTTCTGGATTTTTAAGCACGTCTACATATGGAATTTTAGCATCCATTTCTTTTGCCGAGTAGGGTCCAGTGAAAGCCAACAACGGTCTAAATTTTCTTATCGCTTCTGAAACTTCTTCTTTAGATTTCACTGCTACAATCTTGTGTATGCTTCTGTTTCTACTTACTAGTTTTCTGAATCCTTCTAGGAAAACTATGTCGTTGTTTTTGCATTTTTGCAGAATCTTTTGCAAAGAGAAATCTTGTGTATCGACCTTTTCTATTGTGGCTATTTCGTTAGCGGCTACGCTGAGGATTGTTTTGGCTCCCGATTTAGCGAATCTCCATGTATCTTTATCAACGGTGTCTATGGTGAAGTCTAGTTCAGGAATGTGCTTTACTGCTGCAATTTTGTATCCTTTCTTTGTCAGTTCTCTTGTCAAAACCTCAATTGTTGTTGTTTTTCCAGAGCTTTTGCTTCCGACAATTGATACGACAGCTATTTTTCTCATTTTTGCACCTTTGTGTGATTATATTTCTTCTCTAAAAATTTTCTCCAACGTTTTTTTGTCTAAGTGAAGTTTTTCTGAAAGATCTTTCACCCATCTTATATATATTCTAAAAAGGTTTTGCAGTATTTCCGCCTTCTCTTTTTCAGATAAATCTTTTTCTTCAGCGAGTAATAGTGCAAACCATCTGCCAGCATCTGAAAGTTGATAGGCTTTCACCCATACAATGCGTCCTTCTTTCTCGCTTTTCTCCATGTCCTCTCTCAAGGCTCCAAGTTTAGTCAGCGACTTTAAATTTTCAATTATGGTTTTATTTGAATAGCCAAGTTTTCTCACGAGGTCTTTTTGGTAAATTTTGTTTGATATGCCCTGTTTGAGAGAGAATTTTAATATGTCAACTGCAGCTTTTGAACCGAAGATGGCGCTTAATATTCTGTTTTTTTGTTCGGATGGAAGGAACACTACATATGGATGTAAATCCTCGTTCAAACGCTTCACACTAAACTGCTCTGCAGCAAACATGCTTTAAATGTTATGGTTGTAAGCAATAGGTTTTTTAGTGTTCCATCGACACCTTATCAAGGTGAATTGAAACGGTTGTTAAGAATTGGCTTCCTTCAGACGGCGATACATTTGTAACCAAAGATGGATTTGTATTCAACGCTTTCGGTTATGAGCACCCAAACGATCGAGTATTCGCTTTTCTAAAATACATTCCGCACAAATTCAGAACACTTTTCGATGTTCGCTTCTTGGAAAGAGCGTGGAAATATGGAAAAACAAGACTTTATCGAGCTGAAAAACTGTATACAGCACAAAACTATCAAACGTTTCTCAAAACTTTTTGCAAGAATTTTCCAGATTACGTGTTTTTTGACCCTTTTAGAGGAAAAGAAGTAATTAGTGCACCTTTAAGCTCTGTAGAAAAAGTCTATGTTCCCAAGGAATGTTTGGGATTTCTAACCGAAATTAAAAGAAAAGATAGTTTACAGGAACTGACTTTAAGGTTTATTAATTTTCTTTCAGCCAAATCAGACATTGCCGTAGAAGATTTTGGGGTTCACGGCTCTATTGCATTAGGCATGCACTCAGCTAAATCAGACATAGATATAGTTGTCTATAGTTCACAAAACTTTCGAAAGTTGGAGAAAACAATAGAGAGGCTTGTTGAAAATGGTGCGTTAAGCTATGTAATCAGTAATCGTTTAGATGCTGCCAGACGGTTTAAGGGACGCTATATGCACAAGATTTTCATGTATAACGCAATTCGCAAACCAGAAGAAATTCATTCCAAATATGGCATGTACAAGTATGTGCCAGTCAAGCCTATCAATTTTCACTGTACCATCACAGATGACAGCGAAGCCATGTTCCGTCCCGCTATTTATAAAATCGAAAATTACAAACCAGCTGACACAGTGTCTGTGCTCCCTAAAGAAATGATTCCGGAGCTTGTGGTTTCAATGATTGGATGCTACAGAAATGTTGCTAAAAGAGGCGACAAAATTAGAGTTTCTGGCATGCTTGAACATGTTGAAAACCTTGAAAACAGCGAAGTCTTTCATCAAGTTGTTGTTGGAACAGGCACAAGTGAGGAAGAACACATTTGGCCGCTTTAAGGCTTAGAGACCGAGACGCAATAATCACAAAAGAAGGCTTAATCTTCCGTGTTTTCGGCAATTCCCATCCATCAGACGCATACATATGCGACGTCGAATATGCCTCTTCAAATATTTTTAAATCAGCAAATCCGAAGGCATATAGAAACGGTGAACAAGGTGTTTTTTACAAGTTTTATGAAGATGAAGGCGCAAAATTTGTTGGGGCTTATTATCCACATCATCTCGTTTTTCATGAGATGCTTCAATCAGACGTTGTAGGAGTTAAGCAATCCAACGTTGATGAATCGAGAAAACCAAACGAAAAGTTACAAGAAATAATGGGAAAGAAACCGCACGACGAGCTTATGAAGGCTTTGCACGTGGTTCTGAACTTTACTGCAGAACATTCTGGCTTGTCGACAAGGAATTTCGGCGTTTTTGGTTCATTACTGCACGATTTTTATCATCCGCAATTCTCTGACCTAGATTTCACAATATATGGCAAAGAAGAACTAGCTAAGCTGCGTGAAACCTTACAAGAAACGTTTAAGGACAAACGGGCGGTTCTCAAAAATGAGTTCGAGAATCAGAAATTAGTTGAAGGGAAGCCTTGGCGATTCAAAAACTTTAGTGCTAAAGAATTTGTTTTGCATCAACAGCGAAAACTAATCTACGCGGTGTTTAACAATAGAAAGAGTCGAAGAATTTTCAAGACCGAGTTTGAACCTGTAAAGGATTGGAAAGAAATCTTCAATGAATACGATTCTAGAGCGAAAATTTTTCAGAAAGGTTGGGTTAAAATGATTGCCCGCATAACAGATGACAATGATGCCCCTTTTATTCCATCAGTCTATGGCATTGAACCTTTGTTGATTATGGACGGGTTAAATGGAGCTGAGGAAGCTGTGCGCATAGTCTCTTACATGGAAGAGTTTCGATTGCATGCGTTTAAGGACGAAAAGGTTTATGTAGAAGGAAACCTGGAAGAAGTAACTTCTCCAAAAGGCAACTTCCATCAAATAACGTTAACCTATTGCCCAAGATATTACGAGCAAGCCCTAAAAGTCGTATCTTAACCGAGCTATGCCAAAACCATAAAATCTGAAGGCTTATTCCCAATTAGAAGCCTAAAATGCTCACGGTTATGCCTTTTATCTGTTACTTTTTCAACTTTTCCCTGAGCTATAATGACTTCGCCCGTTCTTGCCTGTTCACAGAATCTGCCGCGAAAAGAAGCTATTTCATCAATCTTTAGGCGCGTCCCATTGAGAACTGTCACATTTCTTAGTTCATAACTGCAAGGCGTGAAAATCGCTTCTGAATCAGCTTCAATCTCAGCTTTTATCCTCGCATATCCTACGTTTTTGTAACAGATCATGCCATATTCAGCGTTAATTTCTAGTCTATCCTTGATAAACCGTATAAAATAGTCTCTATTCTTGAATTTTCCTTGCAAAACCTTCCTTGACTCGGTCTTCAAGAAATCCTTAAAAGATGTTTGCGTGTCTTGAAAGCGAAACTGATAAAGTCTTTGCAACTCTTCTTTGGAATAAGGTCTGATCGCGTTTTCCTTATCTTTGTGAGTTGTTTTCAAGGTTTCGTAGATTTTGTGGCAGTTTTCAGTGCCGTAAAAGACTGGGTCGATATCAGATTTTGGCGTGTGCAATTTTACAAGAAGCGAACCTGAAATTCCAACCTTGCTCCATGGTATATTTGTGCATCGTTTTAAGAGTTCAAGAAACTTTAGCGCGTCTCTTTCTAACTCGTCTAAATTTTCACAACATCGCAGTTCTCGTAAACGGTTAACTGGTTTATAATAACGTTTAATATCTTCTGCAGGCACTTCGCAGAGTTGTTCATCAAAAACCGAATCATAAACAATGTACTGCGGAAATTTTTGCTCTAAAAACTTGAAACGGGTGGAAATATTGTACACTTTACTGTACTTAACTCCTTCTCGTTCACGTTCACCTTGAGGGTTTGGAATGAAACGAGGAAAGGCAATCACTTTTCTAGGCGGATGAACTAAGCCTTTAACGTCTAATATTAAACCGTCGATTGTTTCTATTAAGTCACCTTCTCGGGCCTTCATCTGCAATCTTCACACAAAGTTTGTTTAAAATTTTATTTATTCACATTGATTAGCCTAGCCATCCTAAGGCTATAGTAAACTGGAGTTGCAATAACGACTATGATGATTAATGCAATCATTCTCTCTATTGGATATATAGGCATTATTGAATACCATATTGGTGGTGTCAAAAACGGCGAAAAATACCACATTGCCAAGGCGCTGCCACTAATATGGTCAGTTAAAACTCCTACAAAAGCGGCTATTGAAATGCCGAATATTGGTTTTTTGGTGTTGGAGGAGCTAAAAGTTGAGCTAGCTATGTGTGCAATGGGAGAGAAGGCGACTATCATGGCGATTATGTGGAGCCATGGATAAATATAGGCTTCGCGGCCAAAAGGATGAGCGTAGAAAATTAAAAGCGCGACAAGAATAATTGCTCCTGTTACATAGCCCCTCTTAATCTTTACACAACCAGCCCCAAAAGCTCCCAGAAATGGAGGTATCACGGTTAAAATGCCAAAAAGAGCACCTGCTGGATTAACAAAAACTCCTACAACAGAACCTATCAAGACGGCCAGTCCTCCTATGATAGGTCCGAGCAAAATACCGATAAGAGATCCGCCTATGACGCCTAACGTTATCTCCCCTGAAACACCTACAGTAATCGTGAAAGGAAAAATCGAAAAAGAAGCTTGTAAAGCTGCAAAAACAGCCATTAGCGCAACATTTTGTGTTGATAATTTCATTTTTAATCTCCTCATTCTATGTAATAGATTCCATTAGCATGTAATTTTTTACACAACGTTAATAAAACTTCCTATATAATTGCATAATTAAGGGGGCATCCTTGCTGAAACAATTCGGTCAGAAGGCAAAGCACATTTCAAAATGCCTTGAATTGGCAATTCTCTTCGAGATAAGCGCTGACAAGCCAGGAAACGTAAATCTAACTGTGGGGTTTGAAGGCACAAAATATGAGCATTTTCTCGCTTCTGCTGTTGCTGCAACGCCATCATTTGAAGTAGCTGCAGAAAAAGGAATTGCTGTTTCCAAAGGAGAGATACGCCTAACCGCTGTGGGTATAGGGCACATCATAAAAAGCTGCGTAGCCGACGTTAACGCGTGGCAGCAAGGCGGTAACACCCTGCTTGGCACAATAATTCTTCTTTCGCCTATCGCAGTAGCTGCTGGAATGGCTCCCACGATTAAAGATAATATTTTTGAAGTTCAAGAGTTGAGGAAGAATCTGAAGTTTATCGCTGAAGCGACAACGCCTGAGGACGCAATAAATGTCTACGAAGCGATTAGAATTGCTAATCCAAGTGGATTGAATAAGGCACCTGAACTTGACGTCAACGATTCTTCTTCCTTGGACAGAATCGTCAAAGAGAAGATTTCTCTGCTTCAAGTCTTTAAAATAGCTTCCGAGTATGATAATGTATGTGCTGAATGGGTTAATAATTACCCTATAACTTTTGAAATCGCATATCCCTACTTACAGAAGCAAATTAGGGAAAAAGAAAACCTAAATGTAGCAATAATTCACACATTTCTAAAAGTGCTGTCTGAATATCCAGACACTTTTATTGCCCGAAAGGTTGGCATTCAAAAAGCGCAAGACGTGTCTTCTATGGCTGCGGAAATTCTCAAATTTGGAGGACTTAAAACTTTAAAAGGTAGGGAAATGCTTCGTGAATTTGACTTGAAACTTCGAAAATCAGATAGCCTTCTTAATCCGGGAACAACCGCAGATATTATTGCAGCTGCTTTGGCTTTATGTGTTCTTAGTGGCTATAGACCTTAACTTATTTTTCAACCCATCTTTTGTAAAGAATAACACCGATGCCATACAGAATTAAAGCGGAAATAGTCAGCGTCAATATAGGCAAAGCTAAATCTGCTAATGTGGCGTTTCGAATCATTATGTCTCTTAATGCTTGAGCCGCGTAGGTCATCGGTATCACACGTCCGATTTGCTGCATGTAAGTCGGCAAATATTCTATTGGAAAATACATTCCAGTGAAGAATTGAAGCACTACAGCTATTGTGGTGGCTGCGTTTGACGCTTCTTGCGGTGCTCTGCCAATACATGATATTATCAAGCCTAAGGCTATACCATTCATTGAGCCCAAGAAGAATATGGGAATCAGCAATGGAACATTCCAATTGAGCTTTGGATCAAGCAGAAATGCGGCTAAGAGTGCCATGACTAATATGGATATGGCGGTTTGAACCAGAGCTGCAAGTGTCTTACCAAAAAGCATGTTTATCGGGCGAATGGGTGAAGCCCTAATCTTTTTGAGTGTGCCTTTTTCTCTTTCGTAAACAATAGCGCCGGTTGAAACGACCATGCTTGAAAACAAAAGTGGATAGGTTAACATGCCAGGAGTAATGTTTTCCTTATACCCTATCACTTGTGCTACTGCTGCAGATTCAGTTTTCACTGTTACTGGTTCAGTATAATTCTTAAATTGCTTTGAGAATTCTGAGAAAAAGGTTCGGACTCCATTGTCAATCAGTCTGAATACGTCAGGGCTTGTGCCATCTATTATAAGCGAGACATTCACTTGTCCATAGTTCATTAGATTCTCTGTGAAGTTTTCAGGGATTATCAAAACAGCACGCACATTGGTAGTGTTTAATTCTTTAAATGCTTCCGTTCTTTGAGTGAAATTCTTTAGGGTCAAGAATCCTGTCGCGTTAAGTCCTGATATCACGGCTTGAGTGACAGGTGTTTTTGTGTCTTCGTTTACTATTCCCAGGTTTGCGTTGAAGGGAATTTCTCTTCCAAAAATTGCTGTGAACAGCAGCAGCATCATTACTGGGAATGCTATAGTCCAGAAAACTGTTCCTTTCTCTCTGAAAAATGTCTTGATATCTTTTACAGCTATTCCTATTATCGAATTCATCAAGATTCCTCCGCAAGTTTTCTTCCAGCCAATTTTATGAAAACGTCTTCCAAAGTTGGCTCGACAATCTCTATCTTCTCTGTGAGAATTCCCTGGGAAACTAGTTTGTTTGACACTTCTGCCATGATTTCCCAAGGGTTATTAGCAGAAACTCGGATTTCGTTGTCTATAACTGTGGTTTTGTATTCCTTAAGAACTGTAAGCGTCTTTTTTGTTTGTGAATTCTTCACTCTAATGTGTATGGCTGCATCTCCCCCAATCGTCTTTTTCAAAATGTATGGTTTGTCAAGTGCAACAATCTTTCCCTTGTCCATTATTGCTACTCTGTCGCAAATTTCATCAGCTTCATACATGTCATGTGTAGAAAGAAGAACGGTTTTTCCATAATTCTTAAAGTTTTTAATCATTTCCCAAAACTCTCTCTTAATGTTAGGGTCAAAACCCACAGTAGGTTCATCCAAAATCACAATAGGCGGGTCATGAATAACTGATGCTGCAAGATTTGCTCGTCTCTTCATTCCGCCAGACAATTGCTGAACTTTCCTATTCAAGAATTCGCCCACACCTAAAACCTTAGAGGAGAACTCCACTCGCTCCTTAAACTTCTTAGAACTCAGCGAATAAAGTGAAGCGGAAAAAGCAAAATTTTCTTTCACACTTAACAAGTCATAAAGCAACGTTTCTTGTGGGCAGAATCCAATCGAGGCGCGAACTTTCAAAGAGTCTTTAACTAAATCAAACCCGCGAATTGTAACTCTTCCACTGTCAAATGTTCTCAAACAACAGAGTATCTCCATCAAGGTGGTTTTGCCTGCACCGTTTGGACCTAATAATCCAAAGATTTCGCCTTCTTCAACTGCAAAAGAGACGCCATCAACTGCTTTGACTTCGCCATAATGCTTAACCAAATCCTCAACTTCAATAATCATTCATTTCTTCACCGAATAACCTTGACAGTCTTGCCATGTTTTGTCAGCATTATAAAAACGTTGCTTTACTAGACAGATTTAAGATATGTCAAGTTTGACGCAAAACATGTTTCTGGTTTTAAGGGGAAAGACATTTTGGATTACGTTTTTTCCAAAATACATATTACGAATAGAAGCGCATTCTACATTAATAGTTGGTTGGCGAATGGTGACATATCCAAAGCTAAAGGTAACATTGCTTACGGGACGCACAATCGAGCAAGGCGTGGGAAAAGAGCGGGGTAAAACTTCCCAAGAATACGTAGAAAGCGTTTCAGTCTGCTTCATCGACCCTGAAGATTTAAAGAAACTTGGAATCAAGGAAAAAACAAACGTGCTTGTTTCAACAAAATATGGTTCAGTTGTTGTTAAGGCGTTAAAATCTTTGAGAGGTCCACATTCTGGAGTAATCTACATTCCTTATGGTCCATGGGCAAACGTCATTGTGGACCCGGAAACACACAGCATAGGAATGCCCTCTTTAAAGGGAATTTCAGCAGAAATTGAGCCAGCTCCAGATAAGCCTCTCCTAAGCCTAGAAGAACTGCTTAATGAACAGTTCAGGAAGGATTAGCATGTTAGTTGTTAAAGCTGTAACATGTCCTGTCTGTGGAAGTCTATGCGACGATATAGAACTGACGATCCAAAATGGTAGAATAGTTAAAGTTAAAAAAGGCTGCGCCATGTGTGAATCAAAATTTTTAGGCTATAATGGCGAACATAGAGTTTTGAAGCCGCTCATAAGGAAAAATGGAAAACTTGTTAAAACAACGGTTAAAGAAGCCGTTAAGAGAGCAGCGGAAATTCTTGCTGAAGCAAACTACCCAATATTATATGGATGGAGCTCAACAAGCTGCGAAGCCATGCGCGTGGGTCTTGAACTTGCTGAGGAAGTTGGAGGAGTAATTGACAACACTTCAGTAATATGTCATGGACCCTCGATTTTGAGCATCCAAGATGTCGGCATTCCCTCGTGCACGCTTGGACAGATTAGGCATAGGGCTGACCTTGTCATTTATTGGGGAAGCGACCCATGGAGTGCTCACCCAAGGCATATTGAAAGATACACAGCCTTTTCTCAAGGAAGATTTGAGAATAGCGCATGGAGAGGATACTTAACTAAACTTAAGGCTTCTCAGGTTAGGAAGAAAATTGAAAGTGCTGTTAGAAGAGTGTTTCTAAAAGAGAAGCCTTCTGTTTCCGTGTATATTAGGCGTGGGCCTCCTCCCACAATTTTGAGAGAAGGAAGAAAACTTGTAGTTATTGATGTTAGGAGAACAAGGTCTGCTCAAATGGCAGATTATTTCATTCAAGTTGAGCCTAACAAGGATTATGAACTTTTGCAAGCTTTCAGAGCTCTGATTCGTGACGAAGAACTGGAAGTTAACGAAGTTGCGGGGGTTCCAGTGGAATATTTGGAAGAAGTTGCAGACGTGATGATTGGATGCAATTTTGGAATACTGTTTTTTGGGTTGGGACTCACAATGAGTAGTGGCAAACTGCGAAACATAGACGCAGCGCTTTCTTTGATTCGAGATTTGAATATGCGAACGAAATTCGCAATAATGCCCATGCGTGGACATTTCAACGTTACTGGCGCAAATACAGTTTTTACATGGCAAAGTGGCTATCCATACGCAGTGGATTTTTCGCTGGGCTATCCACGTTATAATCCTGGAGAAACATCTGTCGTCGACGTTCTTCTACGCAAAGAATCTGATGCAGCCTTAATTATTGCTTCAGACCCAGTTGCGAATTTTCCGCGAAAGGCTGTAGAGCATTTGGTTAAAAATCCGCTGATTGTTATTGATCCTCATATGAATGCAACTGCCCAGATGGCTGATGTTGTCTTTCCTTCTACCTTTGTTGGGATAGAAGCGAGTGGAACAGCTTATCGTATGGATCATGTGCCGCTTCCTTTGAAGAAGGTTGTTGAACCGCCTCAAGGAGTGCTTACAGATGAAGAAATTCTGCGCAGAATTCTCTCTGAAGTTAAGAAGATGAGAAAGAAAAAGCAAGGAGAGATAACAGCATAATGGAGCTTCTAATAAGAAACGGCTTGGTCTTCGACCCAATCAACGGCGTTAAGGGCGAAAAAATGGACATTGCAGTTAGCAACAGCAAAATAGTTGAAAAGATAAACGAGCGTAAAGCTAGGAAAATTGATGCTTCCGGAATGATTGTTATGCCAGGTGGCGTTGACATTCACACTCATATTGCAGGTTCAGAAGTGAACACAGGAAGGCTTCTTAGACCAGAAGACCATTTTAAAGATTTTGAACGCAAAACCTCTGCAACAAGGTCTGGTGTGGGCTATTCGATTCCCTCCACCTTCACAACTGGCTATCGTTATGCGAGGATGGGTTACACTACAATAATGAATCCTTCCATGCCCCCTTTAGAGGCTAAGCATACGCATGAGGAATTAAGCGACACGCCAATGGTTGATAAGGCGAGTTACCCGCTTCTTGGCGACTGGTGGTTTGTGCTTGAATATCTAAAAGATGGAAAAATCGAAGAATGCGCAAGATACATTGCTTGGATGATGACTTCTACGAAAGGCTACGCCATCAAAATCGTCAACCCAGGCGGATTAGAAGCATGGGGATTCGGCCACAACGTCAGCAGTTTAGATGACCATGTTCCATGTTTCTGCATCACACCGCGAGAGATAATCCGAGGGCTATGCAAAGTAAATAAGTTGCTAAATTTGCCTCATACAATTCATGTTCACACGAACAATCTTGGCAAGCCAGGCAATTATCAAACAGCCTTAGAAACCATGCGGTGCGTTGAGGATTTAGCTGATGGAAACAAACCTGCAATTCACATTACTCACTGTCAGTTCAGCGGTTTCAAAGGTGATGATTGGGCGTCGCTGCAGTCTGGGGCAGAAGAAATCGCCAACTACGTTAACGCACATTCACATGCAACTTTGGACATGGGTCAAGTCATATTTACAGACACAACAACTATGACGGCAGACGGGCCATTCCAATACACACTTTATGAGCTTAGCGGAAACAAATGGGTAAACCACGATGTAGAAACTGAAACAAGCGCGGGCATTGTGCCATTCAAATATCGCCGCAAAAGCTACGTCCATGCGGTTCAATGGTCCATAGGCTTGGAGCTAGCCCTACTAATAAAAGACCCATGGAAAATATTTATGACAACGGATCATCCAAACGGCGGTCCATTCACTTCCTATCCAAGAATTATTGCTTGGCTTATGAGCAAAAAAGCTAGAGAAGCAACGTTAAAGAGAATTAATCCCAAAGCGAGGAGCCGAAGTCTTCTTCCTTCCATAGACCGTGAATTAAGCTTTTACGAAATTGCAATCGTTACGCGTGCTGGACAAGCAAAAGCCTTGGGACTTGCTAACAAGGGGCATCTTGGCGTTGGGGCAGATGCAGACATAGCCATATATAACGTGAATCCAGAGAAAACTGACCCTTCTAGGAAATATAAGCGTGTAAGAAGAGCATTCAAGCGAGCTGCTTACACGGTTAAAGGCGGCAAAATAGTTGTTAAAGATGGCGAAATACTGAGGCATGTGGAAGGCGCCACCATTTGGCTGGATGTGCAATCGTCTCAGCCTGTGCGAATAACTGATGATATGAAGAGAAGATTTAGAGAATACTGGACCGTTGAATACGAGAACTATCCAGTGGCAGATGATTATCTCAAAATTTCAAACCCTATACCCATAAAGGCTAGTGTCTAGAATGATTAAACTCTCTCCAATAAAGGAATTTAAATTTCCAATAATTGCCGAATGTCTAAACCCAGACATTTTCGCTAGCAAAACACTTGAAGAAATAGCAAAGTTAGAAATTTGGGAAGGAAACAAACCCAAACAACTCAGCGAGCTTTTCAAGGTTGAGGAAAACAAGACAGAAAATCAGCCAGAACAAGAAGAAGCAATAACTATTCAAGGCAACTTAAGCAAAATTCGAAGAATAGGCGCTGGCATGAAAAACGGATAAATAGTTATTCACGGCGATACTGGCATGCACCTTGGCGAGGAAATGAAGGGTGGAAAAATAACAGTGCACGGAAACGTAGATAGCTGGGCTGGTGCAATGATGAAAAATGGAACAATCGAAATTCTTGGAAACGCTGGCAACTATTTAGGTGCTCCATACCGCGGATGTAGCGAAGGTATACATGGAGGAAAGATAGTCGTTCATGGAAATGTTGGCACAGAAGCAGGCGCCCACATGCATGGAGGCATAATAAAAATTTATGGTTCTGCAGCCCAGTTTGTTGGTTTTCGTATGTGTGATGGAACAATATACGTTCAAAAAGACGCTGAACCGAGAGTAGGCGCTTGCATGACTGGAGGCAAAATCGTTATAGGCGGTTTCTTGGAGTCTGTTTTGCCCTCTTTCACGATAGATGGCATTAGAGGAAAAGTCAAAATTGAAGAGAATGAAGTGGCTGAAGGACCTTTCTATCTTTTTGTTGGCGACCGTGTGGAGAATGGCGAGGGCAAACTTTATGTTTCTAAAATGAAGAATCCTCATCTAAGCCATTACGAAAAATACTTGTAAAGAAGGAGCGTTTCATGAAACAAGCCTTAAGCGTTAATCGCCTAGCATGGAAGCTTTTAGAGAAATTATGCGAAAATCCAGAGTATTATGGGATTAAAATTGAAAAGACAAGTTCTGGCACGACCATTGTAGATGCTGGAATAACCGCCAAGGGAGGGTTCCAAGCAGGAAAACTTGTGACCGAAATTTGTATGGGTGCTTGCGGAAAAGCCAGAATAGTTTGTAGGCGATATGGCAAGCTTGAGCTTCCTTCCATATTCGTTTATTCTGACCATCCAATTATTGCTACTTTGGGTTCACAGTATGCGGGATGGCAAATAAAAGAAGACAACTATTTTGCGATAGGTTCGGGACCAGCAAGAGCCTTAGCCCTAAAACCCCGAGACATTTACGAAAAAATCGGGTATCGAGATGATTTCGATAAGGCAGTTGTGGTTCTGGAAACCGATAAGCATCCACCAGAAAAACTGTTAGAACGCCTCTTGAAAGATTGCAATGTGCAGCATGAAGATTTAGCAGTGATTTTGACTCCAACAGCCAGTATAGCCGGCGCAACACAAGTTTCTGGGCGAATTGTTGAAACTGGGATTCACAAGCTTGGAAAAATCGGTTTAGACCCGAATGTAATTGTTTATGCGTGGGGAATCGCTCCAATAGCGCCTATTCATCCAAAGTTTGTGAAAGCAATGGCGAGAACTAATGATGCGATTCTTTATGGCGGTATAGCCTATTACACAGTTGAGTATGAAAACGAGGAAGAGCTGAAATCGATTATAGCAAAAGCTCCGTCTAACGCTTCTAAAAGCTATGGAAAACCTTTCATAGAAATCTTTAAAGAAGCCAACTACGACTTCTATAAAATTGACCCGAGTCTATTTGCTCCAGCTGTAATCACCCTAAACAATATGAAAACGGGCAACACGTTCCAAAACGGCGAAATAAATGTTGATGCATTGAAAAAATCCTTTGGCTTTATTTGAGGAATTTAAAACCAATCTTCACCGTTTTTGCCAACGAGTAGCCTATTGGAATAGTGTACAACGCCAGCGTAATGTTAAAAATTGTTACCAATGGAACATAACCAATTATTACAGCCTCTTGTAAGCCGTAACCTACAGGAGGAGGAAAGCGAAGGAGAACATAGTTCAAGATAGCCATAACAATAGTTCTAAACACAGTACCAAATGTCGTGAACAAAGAAGCAATGACAGCTTCGTTTTCAAAAGAACGTCTCTCAATTGCAATTTTCACTAAGCCTATACCTAAAAGCATGCTTAAAATGGCTGCCAAATTATACAATGGGCCAGTCGGAAGGCCCCCCGGAAACAAGACAAGCAATGCTACAGTGTTAATCAAGGCTATCAAAATTCCTACTCCAGTTCCGAAAAGTAGGAACGCTGTCACTATGGGTATTTCCCATATCTGATAATAAAGAAAAGGTGCGTATGGAGCTGGAAACTTGATAGGAGACAGATTGAGTGCAATAGTAAGCGCAGCAAATATGATTACAGCTGCAATGGCTTTGGTGTTCACTTTCACCCCCCCTGATTATGGTAGCTGTTGTATTTGTCATAATTATTTAAGAGTAGCTACTTAAAAAAGAGTATAGTGCTCGTGAAAAAGTTGAGAAATAAATATGTCTTCTGCTTATCTTCCTATTGGGAAATTTGATTGTCTGAAACCTTGAAACTCTCCTCAAAAGAAGTTAAAAGCCGGCTTGAAAAAGAAACAAGCACAATTTTCATTCCAGTTCATTCCCGAGCTCAAAAATTAGTTGATGAAATGCGCCGAGCACTGGAGAATCTCATCGATGCGAGTAAAATGCTTCTGGAAAATAGCCAAAAAGAAATTGAAAAAAGGAACATGAAGACTTATGGAAGAGCCAGAGCCTTAAACAAGCTTGCACGCATGTTTCTTGACCGAATGCGCCAGATTAAAGTTCCAGACAATGTCACATATGATAGTTTTAACAGTTTTGTCCAAGAAACCCAAAGAGCTCTTATGGTTACTGAAGTTGATGTCAGAAATTGGTTTTCAAGAATCTCTCCATTCTTCATCATTGACAGACGAAGGTTCCTAACAGTTTTCGAAAAATCAAAAGAATTGCTGAAAGATATGACTAGCTTCTTAACAAAAGAGTATGTTAAAACTAAAACTTTGGAAGAAACTTTTCAGCTTATAGATAGACTTAGAAGCCTTAAAGAACAACAAACAACGCTTAAAGAGCAGAAATTGAAGGCTGAAAATGAAAAGGCTCGTGTTGAAAAGGAAATAGCTGAAACACAGCAAAAAATGGCTGAACTGAAAAACAAAGGAGCTGTCAGCCAACTCAACCAGACAAACATGGAAATTGACGCCTTAAGCAAGGAAGTAAAACATGCCTTACAGCATCTATGGAAGCCCTTCATAAAACTTCAAGCATTAAGCCTTCATGGTGGGGGTAGCGGCTTAACACAAGAAGAGGTTAAGAAACTCGGGCAATACTTGGAAAATCCTTTCGAAGCCTTAGCATCGGAAGAGCCCAGCTATTCGCTTTTAAGACAGATTTTGCAAAAAGCATCTCGTCTAATGGCAGATAAAAAGCTAAAACTGAAGCCGGATAAGATGCGAAAAGCAGAACAAGTCATAAACCAAATACTGAACGAAAATTCTTTAACAAATCTTCAGCAAAAATGTGTTGAAGCAATAACACGAGAAAGGCAACTTTCTACTTCAGCGGAAGTGACAGAAACAAAAAGCGACTTATCAAGACTTCAAGAGTTCACCAAAAAACTGGAAATAAGAAAAACTAGTATCGAGTCAGAAGAAAACACAATTAAACAAGCCTATGACGACACATCAGCAAAAATACAAACTCATAAGAGCCAAATAGAGAAGAACATTCTAAGTTTCATGAATAGAAAAGTCCTCATTGAATAATTCGAAGGTGTGACTCTTGCAAATAGACTTTTCACAACTTATCCAAGAAGCCCTGCAAGTTCAATATGATAGGTTTATTAGAATTGTTGAAGACGCCAAGCATTTGATTTGTAGAGAGAATGGAAAAACTGGAAATCTTGACATTGCTGGAAGACTTGTAACGCTTAAGTCGGAAGGCGAGGCTCTAATAATTGGCGATTTACACGGCGACCTCGAAAGCCTGATAGATATAATGCAAGGAAGCTACTTTATAAAGAAAATGAATCTAAAAAAGAACAATATCCTAATTTTTCTGGGAGACTACGGCGACAGGGGCGAGTACTCCAAAGAAATCTACTACATAGTTTTAAAACTGAAACTAATATTTCCAGAGCAGGTTATTCTGATGCGGGGAAACCACGAAGGACCAGAAGACCTGCCAGCTTCTCCACATGACTTACCCCTAGAGTTTCAAATGAAATTTGGCGAAAAATGGCAAGAAGCATACTCAACAATCCGCAACTTATTTGACTGCCTCTACAATGCTGTGCTGGTTGAAGAACGCTACTTGATGATTCACGGAGGCTTACCACATCAAGCCAAAACCCTTAAAGATTTAGCCCAAGCGCATCATCTGCATCCCAAAGAAAGTTTTCTGGAGGAAATGCTTTGGAGTGATCCAGACGAAATGGTTAATGAAACATGTTTTTCACCAAGAGGCGCAGGCAAACTTTTTGGCAAGAAAATAACAAACGAAATCTTAGAAAGGTTTAATGTTAAAATCTTGTTAAGGGGACATGAACCATGCGTAGAAGGCTTCAAAATCAACCATAACGGCAAAATCTTGACTCTGTTTTCACGGAAAGGTTCCCCTTACTTTAACGCCTATGGCGCATACTTATACTTAGACCTTTCAAAGAAATTTGAGAAGGCGGAAGAATTAATCCCACATATATACAAGTTTTAGATTAGACTTTTGCACGGAAGCTTTAAGAATATAATCTTTCTGCATGTTTCACAGTATCGGCACAAAGAAGGTTCACTTTTGAAGATTGGAATTGTAACACGAAATAGAGACTCATGGAGTTCCACTCAGCTGCGAGAAGCATTAGCAAAGCGCAATATTCCGCACTTATGCTTTAGCTTTCCCCAGTTGATTGCTCGTGTAGGATACAAACCATACTTAGACGTTAGAGACATAAGTATTCTAAACGAATTGGATGCCCTGGTAATCCGTCCAATTGGTCGTGGCTCGCTTGAAGAAATCGTCTTCAGAATGGACATGCTCTATAGGCTTCAACGTTTAGGCTTATGCGTCATAAATCCGCCCGAAGCCATTGAACATTGCGTGGATAAATATGACCTTTTAGCTATTCTAGAGGAAAATAACATACCTGTTCCACGAACTGCTGTAACTGAAAATGTTAATGATGCTTTAAAGGCTTTCAAGGAATTAGGCGAAGATGTTGTTGTCAAGCCCATCTTCGGCTCCAGAGGAATCGGCTCAACACGAGTCAAAGATACAGAAGTTGCCTCCACAGTTTTCAGGGCTATAACATTTTATCACGGTGTAATCTATCTCCAAGAATTCGTGTCTCATGGTTTTTCTGACATCCGCGCCTTCATTATCAGCGACCGTGTCGTTGCAGCTATGCGACGCGTTTCAAACAGTTGGAAGACCAATTACAGCCAAGGCGCTCGTCCTGAAGAACTAAAGCTCGATGAGAATTTGGAGGATATTGCCGTTAAATCTGCGAAGCTTATAGAATGCAAAATTGCCGGTGTAGACATCTTAGAAAGTCCTAGAGGACCATTGGTTGTTGAGGTAAATAGTCAACCGGGTTGGAGAGGTTTACAATCCGTTGCAAGCGTTAATATTGCCGACGAAATTGTTGACTTTGTTCTATCAGAAGTAAAGAAATAGAAAAAGGGGAAATTAACATGTTAAAAGTTGAAATTGTGAAAATTGATGTTTCGGCAAAAAAGGCTCAGAAAATGACCGATTACGTGGCTGAAGAAAAGCCTCTTCAAATTTTCCTAAATAGGACTCACTATGCTACCATTTTCTGTTCGCCATCAAACTTGAAGGAGTTAGCCGTTGGGCATGTGCTTACCGAAGGAATTGTAAAATCCGCTGACGAGGTTGAACAGACACGTTTGAAAGATGATGCTTGTCATATTAAGCTAAAATCTAATGTGAACTTGGAAAAGAGATTAAAACTTTTTCAGCCATTTTCACGTGTGATTCTTTCAGCATGCGGTAGCGGAGCTCTATACCAGTTTTCTGGCAAACTTTCCAAAATCAAGTCAGATTTGCATGTAGAAGCTCAAATAATCCATAACAGTGTCGGTCGCCTAAATTCTGTTGCTGAAACCTTCAGGAAAACTGGTGGAGTACACGCAGCAGCAATTTACAGAAGCAATGGGGAGCTTGTGGCTTTTGCTGAAGACATTGGAAGACATAACGCTGTTGACAAAGTAATAGGTATATGCGCCTTAAACAAGACAGATTTCAGCCAATGCTTTCTTGCTTTAAGTGGGCGGTTAACAGGCGACATCGTCTTTAAATCAGCAAGAATAGGCATTCCAATAGTAGCCTCTCTTGCAGCAGCCATAGATTCCGGTATCGCAATTGCTAAGGATGTTGGCTTAACATTAATCGGATTTGTTCGCGGAAAACGCATGAATGTCTACAGCTTTCCAGAAAGGATTCTCTCGTAGGGGTCATCAGCCCTTTTTGGAAACTGTGCTTCTTTCCCATTCTTAACCAGAATACGACGCTTATTTTTTGTGAAAACTCCCAAGAAGCCTGCATCAACATTGTTCTGCCTTAGGGTTTCCAAAACTTTGTCTTTTGCTTTAGGGCTCACAGCAGCTAAAAGAGTGCCTGTGGAAGATATTGACAAAATTTGCTCTTCCGAAAGCTTAAACCACACTCGTAGCATGTGAACCTCTTTTGAGATCTGAATCTTTTCCCATTCTATTTTGAAGCCAACTTGAGAAGCTTCAGCTATCTCGTTTAAGGCTGCTGTCAATCCGCCTTCAGTGGCGTCATGCATTGCGTGAACACCTTCTATTTCGGCTAGTAGCAGTGCTTCTTTGACACAACTCTGCTGACTAATAAGCTCGGCAAGTTCTTTTGTTCGCTGAACTCCGAAAAATCTTTCAGCCAATGCTTGATGCATTAACGCGAAGTTGACGGCTACCTCTAAGCCTATTGGTTTCGTGCACAAAAGGTAGTCCCCTGGCTTAGCGCCGCTTGGTGTTATCAGCTTTTCTTTGTTGACTGTGCCATAGGCCGTGCAGACTCCGACTGTTGTTGATAGTCCCTCATAGGTTCCAGTGTGTCCTGTTACAATGGTCATTTTAAGTTCTTCGGCGGCTTTGCATGCTTGATTCATTATTCTATGGAATGTTTCAGGTTTTGTTGATGGTGAGCTTAGCAGGTTTATTGCGCAGTATTCTGGTTTTGCCCCGAAAAGTGCCACGTCTGAGGCTGCATAATGTATTAGGAGCCATCCGAACCATTTTTCTGGAACGCCTATGCACGGGTCAGTTGAAACAACTAAATATTTATTGTCTATTAAGTGGACGCCTGAATCAAAGCCCGGCAAAGGCTGAATAATAACTCTCGGGTCTTTTTTGATGCAGCTTAACAGTGTTTTCAAGTTTTCTGTGGAAAGCTTCCCCATTTTAGGCTAAACCTCAAATCTGCAATAACTCGATGCCTTTGCTGGTTATTTTAAAGGGAATCCACTCAAGCGGATGCTCGCATCCTTCCATCTTCATAATACGCAGTTCTCGTTGAAGTTTTTCTTCGTTGAATCTGAAGAGGAAAATATTATGCGCCTTGTTCAAATCCAAATCCGTAGCCCGTTGTGTCGTTAAGTCTTTTTGTGTTGCCGCCGTCATAATGTCAATGTTAACAATGTTATCGTAGTGACTCCAGTTAATTGTCCAATCTTCAACTGGCTCCATATACTTCAAATCATAAAGCCCAAACAATTGTTCACTGAAATCTCCAGCTGCAAACCTCGTTACGCCTTTTTCAGAAAGCAGTTTATCTATGCGTTTCATTTCCTCAAAATCTTCAAGATTAAAGTAAATCACTTTTGAGTCTTTTGGGTAAGGCTCAAAATGTGGAAACGCTTGTATAGCTATGAACTTGCCTCTGGCTATGTATGGTTCTATGTTCCATCCGAAAGATTTGAAATAGGCTTTTAGGCGTGGAAATGGCTTGTCCATAACATCGTAAGCAACAGTTTCGCCTCTGCGTAGTCCTTGCCAGAGAAACTGCATGGCAAAAACAGTTTTACCAGTGCCTGGAAGTCCATAAAGAATATTTCGTGAACCAGATTCGATTCCGCCGTCTATTAGTTCGTCGAATCCTTTGATTCCAGTTTCAAGTTTTGCCATTAGTTATTCCCAAGTAGGCTTAAGTGTAGATGTTTATGATGTTTCTTTTGCTTAGCACGAATATGATTATGGCGCTGATTATGAACTCAGGGAGTAAGTAGCTTCCGTTGTAGATAGTTGAATAGATGTATGGATTTTCTCCGACTGGTATGAAAATATCTGCAAAAATTATTCCAGAGAGGAAGTGGGAGATGAATCTGCCAATCATTCCAACGCCTACACCGACGATAGGTTCTTTCCTAAATAGTCCTGCTAATCCAAGTGCTCCGAAGGCTATTGGGTAATCAAGCAATATCTGTAAAGGAAAGAACAAGTAAGGTTCAATCATCATAACAATCAACCCTAGGATTATCCCTGACTCGATGCCTGCAATTGCTCCCCTTCTTAACGCAAACCATAGAACAGGAACCATGGCGCCCGCGGTTATTGACCCACCGTTGGGTAAAGTATAAAGTCTTATGTTGTAAAGCACAACGGACAAAGCCGTGAAAACCGCCAGTTCTGCAAATATTCTGATTTGAGATTGACTGCCACTCATGTTTTTCCCTCCGCCAGTATTACCTGGATCAGGTTCTACGGGTCGACAGCATTTTTTAGCTGTCCTCTCAGCCGGGTCGTAAATCCCAGCTCCCCTAAACCTTTAGGAGCAATTGTTATTTAGTTGTATATTTATCTTTCCTAAAGTCAGATTAGGTCTGGATGTTTACAACATGAAGCCGTTGCCAAAAGAATTTAACCCCATTGAAATTGAGAAGGAATGGCAGAAAAAATGGGAAGAAATGGGCATTTACCATTTCGACTGGAAAGACAAGAAGCACCCAACCTTCAGTATCGATACTCCACCGCCATATCCCTCTGGCGAATTTCACATGGGCAACGTTTTAAACTGGACCTACTTCGATATGGTGGCACGCTACAAACGCATGAAAGGCTACAACGTCTATTTTCCGCAGGGATGGGACTGCCATGGTTTAGGCATCGAAGTGCAGGCGGAAAGAGAAAATAACGTTAGGAAACGGGACATACCGCCAAACAAGTTTCGAAAACTATGCGAGCAGCTTGTTGAAAAATATATTGCAATGATGAAAGAAGGCGTAATACGCTTAGGCTGCAGCGTCGATTGGACAACAGAATATCGCACAATGGATCCAGACTATTGGAGACGCACCCAGCTAAGCTTCATAATCTTATACGAAAAAGGCTTCATTTATCAAGGCACGCATCCGGTTAATTGGTGTCCAGGCTGTGAAACAGCAATTGCAGATGCAGAAGTGAACTATGAGAAGCGAGAGGGCACACTATATTATGTCAAGTTTCCCTTAGAAAACAGTCCAGATCATCTGCTGATAGCTACAACACGTCCAGAATTCATACCCGCATGTGTCGCAGTGGCAATAAACCCAGCTGATGATAGATTCAAGAAGCATATAGGCAGAAAAATCATTGTTCCAATTGTAAACCGCACTGTCAATATTATTTCAGATGAAGGTGTTGACCCATCGTTTGGCACAGGCGCAGTTATGATATGCACCTACGGCGACAAGGAAGACGTGAAAACTGTCATTAAACATAAACTTCCCATCATAACATTGGTGACAGAGAATGGAAAAATAAATGAAAACGGCGGCAAATACGCGGGACTAATGATAAGTGAAGCAAAAAGAGGCATAGTTAAAGACTTGGAAGCGGCTGGGCTGCTGCAGAAAACTGAGAAGATTAGCCAGGAGATAGGTGTTTGTGATAGATGCGAGACGCCAGTTGAGATTTTGGAGCGCAAGCAGTGGTTTATGAAAACCCGCATATTAACGGACGAACTAGAAAAGAAGACAAATGAGATAATCTGGTATCCAGACTACATGAAAACCCGCTTGATAGATTGGGCACGTTCGCTTGACTGGGATTGGGTGATAAGCCGCCAACGTGTTTTTGGAACGCCAATACCAATATGGTACTGCAAAAACTGCAACGAAATTATTTTGGCAAAGGAAGAATGGATTCCAATAGACCCAAAACTAGAAAAGCCAAGAATAGAAAAGTGTCCAAAATGCAATAGCAGAGAATTCATCCCTGAACGAGACGTTTTCGATACTTGGATGGATTCCTCAATTTCATGTGCTGTCCATGCGGGTTGGCCAGACCGCGAAGACTGGCGACGGTTATTCCCAGCAGATTTGCATCCATCAGGAATCGACATTATTCGAACTTGGGCGTATTACCTCATGGTTAGACACTTAGCCTTGTTTAATGAGAAACCTTACAAGAGTTGCCTAATCAACGGTATGGTTCTAGGTTCAGATGGCAGAAAAATGAGCAAATCACTCAAAAACTACGTCGCAGCGCCAGAAGTTTTGGACAAGTTTGGGACAGATGCTGCAAGACAATGGGCGGCAGCCGGTGGCGCGACCGGCTCGGATATTCCGTTCCGTTGGCCAGACGTGGAATATGGAAGACGCTTTTTAACTAAGCTTTGGAATGCTGCACGATTTGTTAGCACTCAGCTAAAAGATTACAAACATAGCGAAGAAAGCGAGCTGCAACTCCTAGACAAGTGGGTTATTAGCAAAACTGAAAAGCTTACACAAAAGGTTACTGACGCTTTCGAAAAATGCCAATTCAACATAGCGGTGGAGGAAATACGCAATTTCACGTGGCACATTTTCTGTGACCAATACTTAGAGGCCGTTAAAGACAGGCTTTACAAGCCCGAACTCTACGGAGAAGAAGCACGAAAAGCAACCCAGTTCACGCTTTACCACGTTTTGTATCGCATAATTCAATTGTCGGCTCCAATCATGCCTCACGTAACAGAAGAAATCTACCAAACAATGTACGCCGAAGACGCAGGGCAAAAAAGCTTGCAGGTGATGCCTTGGCCAAAACCAGAAAAAGAGAAAATCGATGAAGTTGAGAAGAAGGGCGATTTGGTAATGGCGGTTATAACAGAGATTAGGCGAGAAAAGGCAGAGAAACGAAAACCCTTGAACGCTGAGATTAAGAGAGTGAAACTTTACGCTGGAAGTAGCCGATTCGCAAGCATAATTAGCGAAAACAAAAAAGACATCACTGGAACATGCAAGATAGCACAATTTGAGATTTTATCTGAAAAAGGCAAGGGTAAAGGCAGACAGATTCAAGAGTTTCCAGAGATGAGTTTCATCAGCGAGTATTAGGGCCTAAGTCCTGTTCCCACATCTACCCAGAGCTTCTTGCCTATTTTTTTGTAACCAATTTTTTCGTAAACACGTATGGCTGGATAATTATCTGACCTTACGAAAAGTGCTGCGGCTTCAGAATTCCTTAGAGCTTCTTTGGTTATAGCTGAAGTGGCTAATGTTGAATAGCCTTTGTTTCTGTGATTTGGATGTGTATAGACGCCGCCTATCATCCAAACCTGCGGTAGCTGAAGAAAAGAGCTAGCATAGGCGACTAATTCGTTGTTGAAGAAAACTCCGTAGGTCGGCATTTTACTAATAAATTTCATATAGTTCTCTACTGTTCCAGCTGGGCGATTTTCGCGGCTTGAAAGAAGAAGGGCAAATTTAGAAGCGTCTTCTTCCGAGTATAGTCTGCGCACAAGTTCTGATGTGAAAAAGTTTGCTTCTCCCTTCTTTACTAGCATCCAATTTTCAATGTAATGCTTTGAATCTGAAAGTTTCTTTTTTATAAATGGCAGAAGATTTGGTGGTGCATGCATTATGAAACGATTCTTGGGCGCATACGCGATTAAGTCATCTACCGTGTCTGCTTCGCATTCTAGGATTACGCTTGGAAAATCTGTGGCAGTGTAAATGAGAATGTAGCCTTTCAGTTTATCATTTTCAAAAGCTGCATGTACAGTTGTGTAGTTGGGCATATATTGAATGTCGTAAAAGGCAAAAACATGCTTGACAACATCAGATTTTAGGGAATCAATTATTTTTTGTTTGTTGCCTTCGTCAACTTTTTCAATTCTGACTGTCATGTCATTTGCACTTTTTTATATCCTCTACCAGCTTGTCGATTTCTGCTTCTGTGTTATAAAAATGTGGCGAAATCCTTAACCCGTTAGCTCTAGCTGAAATGATTATCCCTTTATCTCTCAAGCTTTTCACGACTTCCATTGGCTTATCCACTTTCGACAAGACAATGCCTGAACGATATTGTTTTTCTTCAGGCGTCTGAAGTTTTAATCCTAAATTTTTGAGCACTTCTATCAAGCGATCTGTTAGCTTCAAGATTCTTTTTTCAACGTTTTCAATGCCAAAATTTAATAGCATTTTTAGTGCTTCTGTGGCGCCTATGAAGCTCGTATAGCCTGGCGAGCCGATTTCAAAGCGGCTTGCTGTTTCCGAAAGCTTTAGGCTCCAGATATCCCAAAAGTCTATTGTTTCGAAAACTTCTGGTTTTACACTTGCCCAGCCCGCAAACGGCGGTTCAAACTCTTCGATAAGCTCTTCCTTAACGTATAGGTAGCCTGCTCCAGGCGGACTGAGAAGCCATTTATAGCAAGCGGCTGTTAGGAAGTCCACGTCGTCTCTTTTCACGTCTATTTGTATTGCGCCAGCGGACTGAATTGCATCAACAATTAGATAGGCACCATGCTTATGTGCTATTTCGCTCAAAGCCCGCAAGTCATTTCGGAAACCGTTAACGTATTCAACATGGCTCACAGTTAATGCAACGGTCTTGTCGTCAACAGCCTTCTCTACATCCTCCAACAAGATTTTTCCATCAACATTTTTCACGTAGTGCACTCTAACTCCTAAGCGTTTGCGTAGCCATGGATAAACTGCTGAAGGATATTCTAAATCTGTTGTGACCACTTTTGCATCTTGCGGATAATTAAGCACGTTTGCGGCTATGTTCATTCCTACCGAAGTGTTTTCAACTAGGGCTATTTCTTTGGTTTTTGCGCCAATCAATTTTGCAAAGAAGGATTTTCCGCCGTTGTTCCATTCAATCGAAGTATGTCCGAAATTCGAGAAATCGTCAATCCATTTGCAAACAGCATCGGCGACTGGTTTGGGAAGCGGCGACTGTGCAGCATGATTCAAAAAGATTCTATGCTTAGTTATTGGAAACTGCTCACGAATCTTCTCAATGTCCTCCATCCAAGGTCTCACTCAACGATTGATTAACAACTTAGATAAGAAGCATTAGCTATTAAAACTCCAGTTTGTTAGAAAAAGAAGAAACTCGGTCAAAAACTGATTTAATCTCTATATGGGGGGTCTAGTCTAGAGGCAGATGATGAGCATTCATTGAAGACATGAATTGAGTTTTTTTAGCTTTTGTTTGTTTCTTTTAAGGAATGTCCTAAAAGTTTTTGTCAAATCGTATTTTTCTGCTTCATCTATTTGAACCCATTTCAGTTCTTGCGCGTCGCTAGAGGCTTTGAGCACACCACCAACGAGGTTCACAAAATAATCAGCAATAACAAAATGATATTTGACTTCTTCTTTCCTATCTGTGATTATGTTATCCACAACATCAATAAGCTTAGGTTTTTTAACTTGAAGACCGGTTTCCTCCTTAACCTCGCGTATAACTGTTTGCTCTAAGCTTTCGCCCAAGTCCACTAAGCCGCCTGGAATGCTCCATTTTCCCTTTCCAGGCTCATTTTTTCGTTTTTCCAGCAGAATCTGACCGTTGCAGATTATTATTGCGCCAACACCCACAATTGGCTGTTTTGGATAAAGTCTTCTCAAAGCCTACGCCTCTTAACTATATTTTATAACTCGTGTTGTTAAGACTTATGTCAGAGTTTTTTGATTTGCTGTGCTATTTGCGTAGGTATCTCCATGAGAGGACTATGCCTACTGATGCAACTATTAAGGCAAATATTCCAACGTATGCGAAATCTAATGCGAGTTTAGCGTAGTCGATGGTGTTAACTATTAAGAGCTGTCTCACTGCGTCATTAGTGTAGCTTAGAGGGTTAACATTTACAATGTTTTGAAGCCAGTCAGGCATGAGCTTAGCAGGGTAAAAAGCATTGCTTGCAAACATCATCGGTAGGTTTATCAAGTTCATAACAGCCATTGGAGTTTCCATTCTTGTTGACCTTATAGTAAGTGCGATGAAGAGCGAAGATAAACCCACGCATAGGCAGAATATGATTGCAAAGACGCCCAATATGTTAAGTGGATTGAAGTTTGCCCCAAGTTGTAGACCAAATACGACAGCAATGATTAGTATGATGCTTGTCTGAAACATTGACCGCAGTGCTGCGGAAAGAACTTTGGAGAATATTATCACTGCTCTAGAAACTGGTGTGCTTAGAACTTTATTTAAGAAACCTAAGCGTCTGTCCCAAACCACGGACATGCCACTGAACATTGTTGTGAAGAGAGCTGTCATGCCGACCATGCCCACAGCCATAAAAGAGAAATAATCCCTCGTTCCGAAAGTTTGCTCCATAATAGTCGTTGGGTCAAGCCCAGGAATATTTGTGGGTATAAGAGCGCTAATGTTCATTGATTTTCCGAGCAGACCCATCCAAATAATCGGCTGGATCAAGGTAAGCAAGAACAGTATAGGTTCTTTGTACCATTTCTTAAGCTCTCGGTTAGTCAAAGCCCACATGCCATGTAACTTGCTCTTTGAATTGTGGTTTATCTCGTTCATCCTCCTCTTGCCCTTCTCATGGTTATTCGCCTAGCAAAATTGGCTTCTCTTGATTCCTCCGCATCGCGCATGGATCTTCCGGTGTATTCAAGATAAACCTCGTTCAATGTAGGTTCAGTCAGCGAAAGCCTTGTCACAGTATAGCCTTTTTTGCGCAAAGCCTCAATTATGAAAGGCATGGTTATTTCGCCAAATTCAGCTTTAATACAATAGGATCCGTCTTCCTTCTGTACTTCCTTAACGTGTTCAACATTCTGAATTAATCCGCTGACATCTTCATTTTCTTTTATTGCCAAGGTTATCAAATCGCCGCCCAGATTGTGCTTCAGCTCTTCCGGTGAACCTATAACGACTATTTTTCCATGATCAATTATTGCAACGCGGTCGCAAAGGGCATCTGCCTCTTCAAGATAATGGGTCGTCATGAAAAGCGTCATGCCAAATTCCTTCTTCAGCTTTCTAATGTATTCCCAAGTTGCAGTTCTGGTCTGAACATCCAAGCCTAAAGTGGGCTCGTCCAAGAAAAGCACCTTTGGCCTATTAATTAACCCGCACGCGAGTTCAAGTCTGCGACGCATTCCACCGGAATAGGTTTGAACTCTCTTGTCCTTGAAATCAGTTAGCTCAACAAGATTCAGCAGATCCAATGCACGCTCTTTTGCAAAGCTCCGCGGGATTCCATAAAGATCAGCACACAAAAGCAAGTTTTCTAAACCGGTTAAATCCTCATCAGCTGTGTATTCTTGAGGCACTAAGCCTATCACATTTCTGACATTTTCATCCTGCTTTGCAATGTCGAAGCCTAAGACAGAGGCTGTGCCTTCCGTTGGCTTTAAAATAGTTATCAGCATGTTAATGGTTGTTGTTTTTCCAGCACCATTGGGTCCTAAGAAACCGAAAATCTCGCCGTGTTTTACGCTAAAGTTTACATGGTCAACTGCTGTTAGATGTTTGTTGAATACTTTTGTCAATCCTTCAGCTCTAATTATTTCTTCGCTCATTTTTGCTTCCCCTTCAACTTCTTGTTTAATTCGTCAAGTTTTTCTGCGGTCTCGTTTAAGATTTTCCGAACATCTTCTATTGCTTCTTCTGAAAAATGTTCTTCTAAGTTGCTTCCAAGTTCGAAAAAGGCAACAAAAACTCTATGCATGGATTTTCGCAGTTCAACAGTTTTTTCTGGAGGTATGCGGAACCATAAGCCCCCCAAAAAGGGAGGTGGCATGAATTTTGCCTCTTTTCTGAAATCCTTCCTTATCTTTCTCTGCTCTTCTAAGAGAGTTTTACCTTTATCGGTAAGTGCGTAACGTTTCATACCGCCCTCCTCGACGGGCAACTCTTTTATGTAGTTGTTATCTTGCAACCAAGACAAAAGTGGATAGATCGAACCTGGACTTGGTTTCCAACGCCCTTCTGTCTTCTTCTCAATTTCATTCATGATTTCCGAGCCTGACATGGGTTTCTCGCTTAGCAATTCAAGCACGTGATAGCGTATGAACCCTTTCGGAACAATTGGTGTATGCCTTATCCAATGTCTTCTTAGCATACTATTTATCACCAGTGATATCAACTGCGATATCGCCAGTGATATTTAAACTTTACCTAAAAAACACAAAGAAACTTAATCAATTACTGTTCCTACTTGCTCACCTTTCACAGCGGCAAGAACGTTTTCTGGTTTGAACCCATTAACTATAATCATCTTAACCCGTTTGCGCTTCAGCAGTTTAACTGCTTCTGGGTCAATAATTTGCTTTATTCCAGCCTTATGCTTGCCTTCAGCGAACACATCTGTTAAAGCATTGAAACTTAAGTGGTCAAGCTTAACGGCGTCTGCATATTTTTTGGGGTCTTTATTATATACGCCTTCTTGATTCGTGGCTTTAACTAGCAAATCTGCATTCACCTTATCAGCGAGTAATGCAGCTACGGTGTCTGTTGTCATACCTGGCTTTAAACCACCCATAACCACAATCTTTTCCTTCTGTAAACATTTGGCAGCATCTTCAACTGTTAATGGAACCGATTCGCAACCAGCTTCTCCAAGTTTTTCTAGAAAAAGTTGGGCAAAAATTCTGGAAACAGAAATTGCCACATCATCCTGAGCATTTTCATTTAAACTCAAACTTTTCGCTATTGCGATGAATTCCCGTGCTAAGATGCCTCCGCCAACAACTGCCGCCACTTCATGTCCATGCCTTTTTAAGTCTTTTAGCAAAGTTGCATATTGTTTGATTAGGTCTATGTTGATCGGTGAGGCGATTACTGAGCCGCCTATTCTTAGTACAATGCGCATGACGCTTACATCCTTCAAGGATTGTTTAATTTACTAAGAGATAACACTTACGAGCAACACACCTTTTTCTATCGTTCACTCAACTCTTCAGCAGGGCAATGAGTAGACATAGACGTCTCAATTGAAGAATTATAGAAAACAATTCAGTGGTTTAGAAGAACTTGCCCAAATCCTGTTGAACCCGTTTAGAGCCCGTTTCTATGCGTATTTCTTTGTCGAAAATTATGTGCATTCCGTCAGTGGCTGCGATTGTTGGCACTCTTGTTTTTTCTTCTATTAATTTTGCTTCAGCGGCTGAACCCTTAAATATCATCTGCATGCCCAAATGCGTCAAAACCGCTTGTTCGGGACGGGTGGCTTCAACTATTTTTATGGCGTCATTTGTTGTCATATGTCCCTTCCAAGGTTTTCCAGCGGTTCTCATGACGCATAGGATGAGAAGCCTTACATCCTCGTAGTATTTGCCTATATCCTCGTAGTATTCCGTGTCACTTGTGTAGGCAAAATCGCCAAAATCTGAAGTTTCAAAGCGGAAACCCACAGCGTTGGGGTCTGTATGCACTGACTTAGTTACTGAAATATTGAGGTTACCCACTTGAAATTTCATATTAGGCACTGCTTCAATTTTCTGTTCTGGCATTTGCTGGTGATATTTTGAAATTGAAGGCTCACATGAATTGTTTCCGTTCAGCACACTTTTCGCAGCGACTAACACTCCTCGTTTTTTGGTCATGCCATGAGTCATTGCCTCAATTAAAACTTCAGCGTCTGTGTAATGGTCTGGATGACAGTGAGAAACAAAAACTGCATTAATCTTTTGCGGGTCTAGTCCCTCACTAATAGAGTGCACAAGTGCGCCTGGACCTGGGTCTAAATGTAAGTTTAAGCCTTCGCTGAGTATTCTGATGCCTGCAGTGCGTCTCTTCTGCGTAATTGTTGCGAATCTTCCGCCACCTGTTCCGAGAAGAATTATTTCAACTTTTGGGCTCATATTCACTTCTAATGTATTTAAACGATTTTTGTTTTTATGTCTTTTTTCGTTTGCAACTGCAGAGAAACACTTTTAACAATACTCTAAAGGAATTAAGAGAGTGAACCCTAATGGCGTTGTTCGAAGATCCACTGATAAACGCGTTAATTCTTGTCGGCTCTTTAGCTTTCTTAAATAAAGCCAGCGACTTGACAATTACGAACTCTATAAGGTTGCGGACGTAAGCGGCTTCAGTAAAACAACAGTCGGCTTCATTCTAGTCGCGTTTTCCACATCTCTACCTGAACTTCTCCAACCTAGCCATGTTCTCGCTTATAACTAATCTTTTTCTCTGGTACTTCATATCAAGCGAAAGAATTACTTGGAGAGAAAGTGCAGTTTTACTGTTTATATACTTAGTGTTTTTAATAATTAGTTTAGGCGGCTACAAACTGTAGCAGATGAAATGCAATGCTAAAAATTGAAAACGCAACCAACAGCAATTTTAAGGATATTCCTAACCCATGTCGCTACTGTCTTTATTGGCAAACAAGCAATGCTTACAGAGAAGAAATGCTGAAACCAGAGATGGAACAGCAAAAACGCGAATGGTTTAACAAGGTTAGCAACGAATTTGGATGTTGCATCAAAATTGTATATTTAACAGACACACCAATAGGCTTCATACAGTATGCTCCAGCAAAATTCTTTCCACGGACAAAAGAATATGCCTCTGGACCACCAAGCGAGGACACAGTTTTCTCGCATGCCTCTACATAACCAGTAAAGAAACCCGAAGAAGAGGATTAGGAACAATTATGCTTAGAAACTTACTAGCTCAACTCAAAAATGGCGGGTTTAAAGCCGTTGAAACCTTTGCACGGAAAGGCTCATCTGAGAATCCTTCTGGTTCATTTGAATTCTATTTAAAACACAACTTCAAAATTAAAAGTGAAAGAGACGATTTTCCGCTGATGCGCTTGGAATTCTAGAGGAATGGAAAGTTTTAAGATTTTGCATGAAGTACCTTCAACTGTGTTTGACTGCGTCTTAATTCACTACGGAGAACTTGGACTAAAGGGATTAAATAGACCTATCTTTGAAAAGAAGTTAATTGAAAATATATGCAGAGCAGTTGAAGGACTGGAATATAACGGTATGAGGAAAAGGCAAGGAAGAATAATTCTAGAATTAAAAGAGAACTCGGATAAGAACAAATTTGCTGAATCACTGAAAAAAGTTTTCGGAATCGCTTGGTTTGCTTTTTGCTTTAGAACAGAAGCCACTTTAGAAGATATGCAGCTGCTTTTAAAAGATAGATTCCAATTAGAGGCGGGAACTAGGGCGAAAATTTCCGCCAAAAGAGCCGATAAGACTCTGCCCTTCACTTCTATGGACGTAAATCGCGAATTGGGTACATACCTAGTTAAGCAATTTAAAGCCAAAATTTCGCTTTCAGAACCTCAAAAGGAGATATTTGTTGAACTTTTCGAAGGGAAAGCATACATGTTTGATAAGAAGTTTAAAGGGTTATATGGTCTGCCTATAGGTGTCTCTGGGAAAGTTCTACACCTATTATCTGGCGGAATAGACTCGCCTGTAGCAGCTTGGCTTCTAATGAAACGTGGATGCGAAGTAGACTTTCTACATTTTCATGCTTTCCAACAATTTGATGAAAGAAGAAATGCCAAGATTCTGGAGCTGGTGAAGGTTTTAACGCAATTTTGCTTTAAAACAAGGGTCTTCTTCGTTCCATACTATCCTTTTGAGGCTGAAGCAGTGGAAGCCCCAGCAAAGTATCGTTTGATTCTGTTTAGACGTTTTATGATAAAAGTAGCCGAAGAAATAGCTAAGCAGCATGATATATTGACTTTGGGAAGCGGCGAAAATTTGGCTCAAGTTTCGTCGCAGACTCTGGAAAACATAGCAGCAATAAACAAGATAACTTCACTGCCGATACTAAGACCTTTGCTTACGTACGAGAAAAATGAAATTGTAGAATTGGCTAGGCGAATCGGCACATTTGAAATCTCTACAAGACCATACAAGGACTGCTGCTCGCTTTTTATATCGAAGCATCCAGCAACAAAGGCTAAGCTGGAGATTGTAGAATCGATTGAAAGAAAACTAAACCTAAGCGATGCTATCAAGGAGAGCATTGAAAAAACCGAAATAATTAATGTAAAATGAAACTTTTTTATGTGGTACTATGTCGTCTGCTGAAGTTGCCGTTAAAGTGTTTCGAAGGCTAGAGAACGAAGATCTCCGAATGTTACACGTTATAGAAGCAGCCATGAACAAACACGAATTTGTTCCACGAGAACAAATCGCAAAATACGCTAAATTTAACCTTCAAGAAACAGACTTTAGGTTAAGTCGCCTTAACAAATTCGGATTAATCTGCAAGACAAAGGGACCATACGTAGGCTATACAATGAATTATGCGGGATACGATTGCTTAGCGATAAATGCCATGGTAAAGGCTGGCGTGCTTGAAGCTTTTGGAAAACCGCTTGGAGTTGGCAAAGAAGCTGACGTTTACGATGCTCTGAATCCTAAAGGCGAAAAAATTGCAGTAAAATTTCACAGACTGGGTAGAATTAGCTTTCGTCAGACTATCCGTAAAAGAGGCTACGTAACCGAACATGCAAGCTGGTTCTTTCAGTCCAGACTTGCGGCGAAAAAAGAATTTCAAGCCCTTAAACTCGTCTTTCCGCATAAGGTAGCCGTTCCAGAGCCTATAAGTCAAAACCGTCATGTGATAGCCATGGGCATGATTGAAGGCGCAGAACTTGTAGAATGGAAAGCAATTCACAATCCTGAAAAAATTCTGAAAGAAATACTTCGCAACGTTCGAAAAGCTTACTTGAAAGCTGGGATAGTCCACGCTGATTTAAGCGAATACAACATCATTCTAAAGCCAGACATGCACATTCTAATCATTGATTGGCCTCAATATGTGACGAAAAAGCATCCAAACGCGCAACAGCTTCTAACTCGTGATGTAAAGAATGTGTTACAATATTTTAGACGCAAGCATAAGTTGCAGATTAAATTTAAAGACGCTTTAGCTTATGTAGCTGGAACTTGCGAAATGGTTGTTTCTTAATGCATGTCCAGCATTATGTAGAGTATGTTGTTTCCGCGTAGCAACACGTTTCCATAGTTGGCGATTAACTGTTCGTCTTTGCTTTCAGTTGCTCCTTCAAGAAGTATATTCATGTGTCCGTCGCATTTTATCATTTTTCCCTTGTATTCGCATCCGTTTTTTAGCATGACTGCAATACTAGCGTTTAATTGTTTAATGAGCACATTCAACGGCTTTTTGCTTGGTTCCATGATAACACCGTAATTGGTTTAATTACTCTTATCCACAATTCCTCAGATATAAAAGTTTTATGAAATACACTATCCAAATTTTTAAGTAATTTAATCATAAATCGGATTTTTCAGCCGATTTTGAAAAAATAAAGGCGTTTATCACAATTTTTTAAGAATAGATAAAAGTGCAATGAGTAAGAATGCAGCTCCTGCATACCACAAGTTTCCTGTGAAAAGCCACACTATGAAGGCGATTATGGCTGCTGGAATCAGTACAATAAGCAAACGGATAACCAAGATAATTATCAAACCAATTATGATTAAGCCTATAAGCCCAAGGAGGTCAAAACCGCCGAAGAAACTCAAGTATTTTCGCCTCAGCAGTAATATGTGCTTAAAAGGTAATATTAATGTTTTTACAACAGACTAAGGATAGAGGGAATTTGATGAAATACGAGATAAGGTATAAGCCGTCTTATTCGATGCTCGTGGTAAACCTAGAGTCCAACGAGAAAATGGTTGCTGAATCTGGCGCAATGACATATATGACTCCTAACATAGAAGTCCACACACGAAAAAGAGAAACAAGCCTTCTAGGCACGTTAGGCTTAGCAATTCTTGGACGCCAATCTTTCTGGGTGAACGAATACACTGCAAAGAACGGTCAAGGCGAAGCAGGATTTGTTTCTGCACCAGTAGGCGACATTGAAAAACTGGAAATCAAGCCGAATCAAGGCTACATTATACAGAAAGCTGCTTACATAGCTTCAACAGAAAACGTGGATTTAGACGTTAAATGGGAAGGCTTCACAAGAGGCTTGTTTGGACAAGGACTATTCATGATAAGGGTCACTGGCAACGGAACACTTTTCATAAACACCTTCGGCGCCATAGACAAACATGTCTTACAGCCTGGACAATCCATGATTGTTGACAATTTTCACCTTGTGGCTTTCAGCGACACATGCAACTATCGAGTCACAAAATTCGGCGGACTAAAAGAAACAATCCTCGGCGGAGAAGGCTTAGTAACAAACATCACGGGACCTGGCGAAGTCTACATTCAAACAAAGAATCTGAGCGAGTTTGCAGAGTGGCTTTGGACTCTACTTGAGCCGAGAGTAAGAGCAAGAGCACGATAAAACTCGCACATTCCTCCCAAAGAATTAAAACACCGCTTTTCTATCTGAATGCTGGAGAAAACACATATGGACGAAATAGCTATTGACGGAGAAACACTACGACTAGAAGACGTCGTGAAGGTTGCAAGAGGCAATGCAAAAGTTGTGATTTCAGAGAAAGTCAAAAAGCAGGTGAGAAAAAGCCGAGAGTTCCTGGAAAAGTTGGTTCAAGATAATCACGTGATTTATGGTGTTAACACTGGTTTTGGCGCTTTAAACAACCGGATAATTCCGCAGGAACAGATTGAGCAGTTGCAAATCAATCTCATTAGGAGTCATTCTGTAGGCGTTGACGAGCCCTTAACTACAGAGGTTGTTCGTGCCTTGATGCTTTTGCGGGCTAATACGTTGGCTAAAGGTTACTCTGGCATACGTTTAGAAACGCTAGAAACGCTCGTGGAAATGCTGAACAAACGTGTGCATCCAGTAATTCCAGCCAAAGGTTCCGTAGGCGCAAGCGGCGATTTGGCTCCGCTTTCGCATATGATTCTGGTGCTTATTGGCGAAGGAGAAGCCGAATATCAAGCCAAGATAATGAATGGAAAAGAAGCTTTGGCAAGAGCTGGAATCAAACCTGTTCAACTGATGTTTAAAGAAGGCGTAGCCCTCAACAACGGCACACAATTGATGACTGCAATGGCTGCGTTAGCTGTTTATGACGCTGAAAACCTTATAGCTACGGCGGAAGTTGCAACTGCCCTATCGCTTGAGGCTTTACTGGGTGTTTCTGACGCTTTTGACGAAAAAATCCAGAAAGCGAGATCGCACAATGGACAAGCTATAACAGCGAAGAACATACGTAAACTCATCGCTGGAAGTAAACTCGTTCAGACCGGCAGAGAAGCTGTGAATAAAGCACATGGTCCTCACGACCCATACAGCTTAAGATGTGCACCACAAGTTCTAGGCTCAGTAAGAGATGCAATCGCATATGCTAGGAGAGTAGTGGAGGTTGAAATCAATTCAGCCACCGACAATCCGCTGGTTTTTCCAGAAGAAGACGTCTGTCTATCCGGCGGAAATTTTCACGGTCAACCAATATCGCTTGCTATGGACGTGCTTAGCATAGCCTTAACTATTGTGGGTAACTTTGCCGAAAGAAGAATAGCACGGCTTCTTGACGAGAAACTAAGTAATGGTTTGCCAGCTTTTCTTGTTCCGCCACAAGCAAAGGCTGGGTTGAGCAGTGGTTTCATGATGGTGCAGTACACAGCTGCAGCCCTAGCCTCTGAAAATAAGGTTTTAGCTCACCCCGCATGTGTAGATTCCATTCCGACTTCGGCGAATTTTGAGGATTTCGTGAGTATGGGTGTAACAGCCTCCCAAAAAGCTGCACGTATACTGAAAAACAGTGAATACATAACTGCCATAGAGCTTCTCTGTGCTGCACAAGCAGTGGAATATAGCGGAATAGAAAAACTCGGAAAAGAAACGAAAAAGGCCTATAACGCAATAAGGCGAATTGTGCCAATGCTTAAGGAAGACCGAGCGTTAAACGAAGAAATAGAGAAACTTAGACAAGTAATAAGAAGCCAAGCAATACTCTAAAAATCGCAAAAACGGAAACATTGAATAAATTTTACAACGTGCCTCAAGTTTAGTCGGGCGGGCAGGACTTTCATGAAGTGAAACCTTCATTTTGAATTCGCCGAGCCAGAGTTGTTGCTCACGACTCTCCTGCGACACTCCGGTTTCTGCTTGTATGCTCAGTAGGCTGAAGTGACCTCTACCTTGGGTAGGTGTCTACAGCGTCTCCGTCTGCTATGCTTGTTAGCAGACTCGGAAGCTCTACCAAGCTGAGCTACCGCCCGACCGCAACTTCTAAAATAAAGAAACAGATTTATGCGTTACGGATTCTCATTCAATTTTGAAGCGTTTTTGCAGTCTGTTTTATTTAGTCTTACTCGAATTGCGTGCCCAAAGGGCGCCCCAAATTATTATAAAGGCTAATGTAACCCAGAAAAGCAGTATCAACATTTGAACAGCGTCCGAAGCTATCTCCTCAAACATTCTACTCCTCAATAATTAGACAATACAGAATGATATTAAAAGCGAAGTTTCCAAAACCGAAATGCGCAAAAACACTGCATATTTTAAAAAACGACATATACCAACGTAAACAGCAACATTTTATAAAGGTCTAATCCATATGAATTTCAGCCAAAGCGGGGAAAGGAGAAGGCTTCTACCCCTCCTTCGTTCTTATTTTTGTGGAAATTTCTCAGCGGGCCCGACGGGAATTGAACCCGTGACCCCCGGGTCTCCTTGAAAGATTAGCTTTCTTAAAAGCCCGGTGCTCTATCCTTACTGAGCTACGGGCCCTTTCGTGGGCTTTTGGTTTTCGGTTCTAAAAGATTTGGGAAGGTATTCTTTAGTATTTCGATTAGAAAAAGCTGTATTGGAGGTTTTTAGGGTGCAGATTGGACTTTTAGGAGGGCAGTTATGAAGTTTTTGATTTTGTCATTGGCGTTTAGTATTGTTTCTATTGTTTTTTTGCCTTTTTCTGTGAGTTGGTATACGCGTTTTCTTTCGTTCCATGTTCCTTCGATAAGTCCGTTTCTTTCCAATGAGTATAGGAGTGAGTAGACGGTGCCTGAACTTACGAGGAGGTGAAATTTGTTATGGATGAAGGATATTACGTCGTATCCGCTGATGGCTCCGTTTCTTAGTTCAGCTAGGATTATTATGTCCATGAAGTTTTTGATGATTCGCTCGTGCATTTTTTTCAAGGTTTTTGACTCCAGTTTTTCGCCGCCAAGAATTATTGTCAGCGCCGTCATGTTTATTCACGATTTTATATTTTAGGTTAGATATAGATATTTAAGCTTTATTCAAATTCCGAATTAGAAGTTGAAACAGATTACAACAAGTTTAAACTTTAAACATTCCACTACATCATGCTTTTCCAAACATGCACGTGCAGAATTGGTTAAATGTTTCCATTTTCAATTATATAGAGACCTTAGTGACTCTTCTATTTTTAAATTTTATTTTTTATTTGAAGTCTAAAAACACGTAGCTTTAACACTTAGCGATATATCCGCATATTAACAAACGTTATTTGCTTCTTTTGCGGCTAAAAAATGGACGGTGTTAAAATTGATTACGTGGAAACACTCTTTTAAGAGATTAAGCGAAGAAAATGAGATGGCAAGGAAAAAGAAGGAAGCTTTGGACAATTTACTGAACAATGGTAGAATTTCTCAGTCCACCTACGACGTCTTCAACCATGAGATAAACGAGGCTATTGCAGAAATCGAGCGTCAACAGAAGGCTTTGTTGGAAAAGATGAATTCCAAAATGGCGGAACTTGAAGAGCAAATCAAAACTCTCGAGATGCTTTTGGCAAACTTTGAGATTCAACATGTAACCGGCGAAATAGACGAGGAAGTATACCAGCATGAAATCAACATCCTATCAGTGGGGATTGAAACTGCAAAACACGAACTAGAAACTGTTAAAGAAGCAGTCAACCAGCTTTCAAGCGGTTCCCAGTTTCCTACAGCTGAAGTGATTGTAGAGCAAAAAGTGGAAACACAGCTAACAGAAAATGTAGAGGTTAAAGAAAAATTGCCAGAGCCACCGATAGAGCCTATTGAAGCCAAAGAGCCAGAGTCCTTTCAGCCCCAACAAGAAAATCCGTCGCCGGAAACGCTACAAAACGTTGGAGAGCAGCAGCAAACGGAGACAGAAGCTAAAGACAAAGAAAAACAAGAAGCATAACGACACTTTAGCATCTTTCCCTTTTTTATTTCCAGCGTTTAGCTATGTCGAGTTTTATATGGGTAGATGCTATTATCTTCTTGCAGATGTGTCGTGAATGTCTGATGAGACCATAATGACCTACCATGAAAAGTATAGGCAGTACGATTTGGGTGAAGGACACCCATTTAGGGGAGACAGATTCGTAAATGCCATGAGATTCTTCGAAAATCAAGGCTTGTTTCAACTTTCAGAAATTGTTCTCACTAAGCCACAACCAGCATCAAAAGAAGACTTGCTGCAGGTTCACAGTGAAAAATACGTGGATTTAATTTTTCGTTTGGCAAAAGAAAGAAAACCCTTTGATGTTGAGACACCTGTTTCTCCAGAAATTCTTGAGGCAGCACTGTTAATCGTTGGTGGTGCAATAGAATGCGGCAGTGCCGTTTACGAAGGAAAAGCTAAACGCGCGATTTCGCTCGGTGGCGGTTATCATCATGCTGGCAAAGACTATGGCGGAGGATTCTGCCTATTTAACGACATAGCAGTTCTAATTGAACATTTAAGAACCAAATACAGCGTCAAACGCTACTTAGTTCTGGATTATGACGTTCACTTTGGGAACGGCACCAGCGACATTTACTACGAGGATCCAACAGTGCTCTTTATCTCCTTACATCAAGATCCACGCACAATTTATCCTGGAACAGGCTTCATTTGGCAAATTGGAAAGGGTGATGGGGAAGGCTACAATATTAACGTGCCTTTACCACCGGGAACGAGCGACAGAACTTATCTATACGCTTTGAACGAAATTTTTGTTCCCTTAGCTGAAGAGTTTAAACCCGAGATAATTGTTGCTAACGGAGGAAGTGATCCACACTTTGCTGATGTTCTGGGAAACTTGAATTTAACCGTTAAAGGCTTCTTTAGCATCGCTCGATTGATAAGAGAAGTTGCCCAAAAAGTGTGCAGCGGAAAACTTGTGTTGATGCCTGGAAGCGGTTACAACCCCAATGTTTTGCCTCCTTGCTGGTACTCCCTCATTGCTGGTGTAATTGGACTAAACGAGATTAATGTTAAAGACCCTTACAATCCACCTGTAGAGCCAGCGCAATGCTACAGGATTGTTGAAAAAACGCTTGACGAGTTGAAAAGACTATTGCGAAGACACTGGTCTTGTTTCGGCGGATTCTCACTGAACATAATTCCTTAATTCACATCTTTGAAGAAAAGCCTCGTTTCTCCCATGGTTTTAACATCTAAAGCTTTCACCTTGATCACCATTGGGAAGTCTCTTACAACTTTTCCAAGCGTTAGGCAATGATGTGGCGGTAAGTCTCTGGCGATGGATTTGACCGTTTCTGCGTCGACGCGGGCGGCTCGTGAAACCACTTCCAAATCATGCTCATTCGTGAAGTTGAAGAGAAATATGTTGTCTGCTTGACGGTAAATATTCTCTCGGATAGTGTCTGGTTGATTCGTTACAAAAGTTGTGAAAATTCCAAAATGGCGCATACGGGTAACAATGTCGTCCCAATAAGTTTCGCGCAGATACAAGTGTGCTTCTTCTGCGAAGAGGAAAATTGCCTTAAGCCTATCGCTTGTTAGGAGTCCTACAAGTTTTGCGAGGAGATATTCCACGACTATTTGGCGGTCTATGGGTGAAGTGTTGCGCAAGTTAATGATGATTGCTCCACCTTGTTGCTTTGCTTTTAATAGGCTTTCTTCAAGAAGCGTGGCTTCTGAGATGCTGTCGGTGAAAAAGCCTGAATTAACCAAGGCGTGATAACGCGAGAAAAGTGCATCGCGGACATGCTGGTTGCAGTGCCAGTTGCGTATAGCTTCACCTAGTTCGTGCAAATTGAGCATGTCTCTTTCTTTTAATGAGCGCCATATGCGTCTAAATTCGCGGGCTGAAGTGCCAGGTAAATGAAGCGCGTGGGTAAGAATCTCCAATAGTACATGCAAGTTTAGTTGTTTTAGGGCTGCTTTGAAGTTTTGTGAAGGTGTTAAAACGTGGATTTTATCATGGTAGGCGTTTCTTTTGCCGTCTGATGTATAGCCTAAGCTTTGGTATTCGCCGTTTAAGTCGAAGACGACAACTGTGGCTTTGTATGTGATTAAGTTAAGCATGAGCAACTTGGACAGATGGGATTTGCCGGTTTCCTTCTTCCCAGTTATAATGTTTAGTCTACCATCCAGCGATGAGGCGTCTATGGTTAAGAGCGAGGCGTCTTTTGTGGCGCCTAGTTGTATTGGGAGTTTGCCGTCTGTTTTTGCGAGTTTTGTCAGCGCAGGAATTGACAGTTTCCGTACTGTTGACTGCGAACGTGACGGGAGCCAAGATGTGCTTGGGTTTAAGCTGTTGTTTTCTATTGTTGCGCGGATTTTGCATATGAGTAGGCTTGCGTCTTGTATGTATGTGATGTGTGGTGCGATTTCCAGGGGGTCTAAGTCTTCGCCTTGGATGGGTTGTCCGCCGTCTGGCAAGCTACGCAGTAGTTCTTCGAGTATGCCTGGTATGCTAGCGAATTGTGTGTCTATTACTTGGACGATTAGGGCTTTTTGGGCATCTGTGTCTTCTATGAGCAAATAGTCGCCTTTTTCTGTTGTTTCGCTTGGGAAACTTAAGATTTGGATGATGTTGCCCTCTTTTTTGTAGAGTTTCATTGGTTTGTTTCTCCTTTGCCGAATGGTCCGAACAAAAGCTTGTGCATGTCTGGTCTGTTGATGAGTCTGAGTCTATGCTTGCGTTGGATGTAGTGTTGCATGGCTATGACTTCGTTTGCTGTGAAAGTACAGAGTATATGCGCTAGGCGTAGGGTTTCTGGGTAGCTTTGAGTGATTATGTCATTGCCTAAAAGCTTCTCGACAGCTTCAGTTTTTTGTTGTGGCGATAGTTCTTTGTCTATGTCAAGCCTAAAAGCGCAGTTGCTTTTTGTTAGCCTTGCGACGTAGATGTCGCCGCATAATGTAATTGGTGGTTTGGGTTTTAGGCCGATTGCTTCGATTAGGTAGGGAGGTGTGTGTTTTGGATAGATGTCTGTTATGAGGTGTCCATTAAAGCGTAGGTTGGTCATTTTTGAGAATGCTAGTATCGTGTTGTTGTGTTTTCTTGCGGTTTGTAGTGTTTCTCGCATGTGTAATGTTGGTGTGTCTGGTGTGCCGCTGGTGAGTGAGCCGTCGAATAGGATCAATCCATTGTTGATTGTTTTTGTGAGCATGGTTTGGAGCCATTTTTCGAGTAGGTTTGCGATGCGGTTTGGCATTTGCTGAAGCGTAGGTGTTGTTTGCATATGTGTTGTGTTTAAGTATGCCTTTTGTAGTGTTGTGTAGAGTTGTTTTTTGTTTTCTTCTGTTGTGTGGAATATGAATGGTCCGAGGCGTATGTAGCGGTAAATGTGGTTTTGTTTCCAGATGTTTGCGCCGCGTATGGCTATGAGTATGCCTGTGGCTGTTTCGCCAATTTTTATGTTTGATGTGTCTACTGCGGCGACTATGGTTGGTGTGTGTTTGGGTTTGAGCAGTATGGGTTGTGGTTTGAGTTGTAGGCTGTGTGATTCTATATTGCATGGTTGTTGGTTTAGTTGCATGGATATGCTTGGTGTGTGTGTCAGTGTTTGGAGACTTAGTTGGATGAGGCGTTGGGGTAATGTTGTGTCGATGGTTGGGTGTGGAAAATTATATTTCTGTGTTGTTGTAATAGTGTGTTGTTGAATCACCATGTTCACCAATAGCCACTTATTTGAGGGTGAGAGATATTTAAGTGTTGTGCATGAACAACATGTGCAATACAATAAACAATAAGGTGAAAAATTGACAGAACAAGCCGCAAAACCGCCGATACGCGTGAAAATGAAAGTGGGCGAAATCGAATTCGAAATAGAATGTCAAGAGGACCAGTTGCAGGCGGCTGTTGACAGAATTCTTTCAACGGTTACGGAACGGTTGAAGAGTTCTCAGCTTTTGGTTGAGCGGAGCGCGGCGGCACCTAGGGCTGAGACGTGTAAGGGTGTTATTCAGAAGTTGTGGGAGGAAGGCTGGTTTTCAACGCCTAAGGGCTTGAGCGAAGTGCATACTGAGTTGGCGCGGCGTGGTTTCCATTATGACCGCACAGCTGTCGCGCATGCATTAATTGATTTGGTTAAAGACAATATATTAACGAGGGAGGGCAAGCCGCGTAGGTATCAGTATGCTCAGAAACGTCCGCCGCCCTAACTGTGAAGAATGTCTGTTTAGGCTATTTCTTTGGGTGTTGGCTTTTTCCTTTATGTTCTTGGGCTATGACCATGGTGCTTGTGAGGATTATGCTTGGGATTTTTGATATTTTCTTTGCCATAAAATCTTCGAGTGAGTGGAGTGTTGGCACTGTGATTTTTGCGATGAGGTCATACTCGCCATAAACCATGCCTACTGTGTGAACTTCTGGGAGGTTTGCGATTTTTTCTAATGCTTCTCTTTCGTTGCCTGAGGCGACTTTGAAGAGAATATATGCTCCTACTGGCATGTGGTTTCTTTCTCCCTAACATGTTTTTATTGTGGAGGGATGTTTATAAGATTTAAACCAGAAGTGATGCTACGGTGAAGGTTTTGTTTGTGTGCAGTGGCAATGCGCATAGAAGCCCGTTAGCTGAGGCTTTGTTGCGTAAGCTTAAGCCTGATTGGGCTGTGGATTCTGCTGGTGTAACTGTAGCTATTCCAATTGCTGATGAGGTTAGAGAGTTTTTGAGAGAAGAGAATGCGGAGCAGTTTTTGAAGAGTAAGCCCGAGAGTTTGGGTGGTAAGCGGCTTAGGGATTATGATGTTATTGTGGCTATGGAGTCTAAGCATAGAGATTACGTGCTAAGTTTATGTCCAGAATGTGAGAATAAGATTGTGGTGTGGAATGTCCAAGACCCATATTTCATGAATAAAGAAAAAGCAAGGAAAGTCTACGAACAAATTGGAGAAAAGGTTGCAGAACTGACTGAGTCGGTGTGAGTTTCTCCGAAGATGTTATCATTGTTGCTTGGTTATGCAACTCACTAGGAATAGAACCCGAAGTTCAACTTATATATAAGTGGGCCTAGATAGCTCCGAAAGCACTACAGCGCAATTTTTTAACAAACAAAATTTTCCAACACTTAACAAATTTACTACCTAACTGCCCACTTTTGCCTTAATCCTTGGAATAATGTCTTTCCGCATCTGCACCACACCAAAAGTCGTAATCCTATACTTGTCATCAACCGTCTTCACAACCATGTCACTCTTAACAAGCTCGCCCAACCGTGTACTCACAATCTTGCTGCTCTTTCCAAGCGTAGATTGCAACTCCTCCTTAGACATGGCATCGCTCCCAACCAAACCCACACCATAACCCACACTGGCAGCCAAAAGCCACAACAGCAACGCCTCATTATCCGTAAGCTTATCCTTACCTACAAGCAAGCTCGCACCTTCCCTCGAAAAGGCAACCAGCCCCTCGCAATCCTTAACAAGCCCCTCCAAATCAACACGCAACACAAGCCGCTTCGCAATTTCAAAAGAAGGCAAAAACTCACCAAAAAACCTTTTAAGGCTTAGCCAAACATCCTCAACACTACCCGTAAACGTCTGCTCAACATCATCATACTTAACATGAACCGTAATCAGCCTATCTTCACTGCTCACGCCATCTTGCCCCTAAGCCTAGCCAAAACCTCATCCTCAACCCAACGCTCACCCTGCACAGTCAACTTAAACTCAGGCCGAGCAGGATCTGGCTTGAACACTTGCCCACGCTTCGTCATCTCGTTGAGCCTAGCAGGAACCATACACCTAATCCCGCTAGATTCCAAAAGCTTCTGCACTTGCGCTGCCGTATTCCGCTTCTCCTCAGACGTATACAAAACAAGCCCAATTGCCTCATAATGCGTCAAACCACTACGCGCCACAATCACAGGACCCTCAGTAGTAAACTCCACAATACCCTTCAACTGCGCCGTAGCAGGCACAAGCCTACTCGAAATCATGCCAGACACCTTCTCTACAAAACCTTCAGGAAACGTCTCCAAAACACTAAGCACTTCCTGCGGCGATTCGCCTTCGACAACAATCTCGCCAAAAGGCGTCTTAATCCGAGCTTCAATCCTTCTCATGCCAAACCCTACTCCTTCTCAGCCAAAATATACACGTAACCCGCATCAGTCTTCCACCGGCGAACCCTGCCCTTACGCACAAGCCCTAAAAGCACGCCAGCCAAAACACGTCCACCAAAACTCATAGCATTCGACTTCAAAGCCTCGCGCAACTCATCCATAGTCCTTGGACGCCACTTCCCCCAATCACTCTCCAAAACCCGCAAAACCGCCTCATCACACTTATCAGTTGCAGCAATCTTCGGAAACTTCCGCACCACACCTGCCTCTTCTTTAGGTTGCTCCGCTTTAACTGTCAAAGTTGCCACCGTCTTAGGCTTAACACTGTTAAAGGCACTGTGCACATTTGCTATTAAAGCCGGCAAATCCTCCTGCACAGTCTTAAGCACTTCCTCGCGCGAACCACTCAATTCCAACTCGTACTCACCCAACCGCACACGAAACACAAACCCAGCCAACTCTAACTCCCCACTCCAACACTAACGTATACACCACCATAATAAACGTAATCCCCTTTTAGAATTTACGACTCTCGACATATGGCGAAAATAGGAATATTGTATTATATAGCAAGATACACTACACTATTATGTTAAAACCTCGGCTAGAGGAATATTCTTGGCCAAAAAAGGAATAAGCGTATGGCTCTTCAGTTCCCTAACCGTCATATCTATCGCACATTTAATTGACGCATTTTTTGCTTTAGTCTTAAACAGTGGCATCAGACTTTTACAACTTTATCCCTTGGTAGGCGATAAACTGCAAAGCATAACGCCAATAGCATATTTCTGGATAAGCGCCGCTGCATCACTCATTCTATGGGGCATAACATGCGTAATAGCCTTCACCAACCCAGTTGAGGCTTTCCTAAACAAAATACTCTCAGACGCTAAGACCCAAACAGCTGTTGAAGCGCAACTCCTAGAGGAGAAAGGCGAAATCCTCGACGTGATGAGCGAGACTATCGAATCAAACAACCAGATACTAGCGAACGTTAAAGACATAATATACAACATACGCACCGAAGTTAAGAGCATTACTCCATTAAACGAGAGCATAGAGAAAATGAAGACAGAAATAAGCACATTAAAAAAGGAAATCAAAAAGCTCGAAGAGAAACTGTACTTCCCAATTATGTGCCCAGCATGTGGAAAACCATTAATGCCAGAATTTAAAATGTGCCCATATTGTGGCGAAGACATGAAGCTGCATCAAACTTCCGTAATAGCTCTTAAAGAGTACAAGTGAAAGGCGTTATTTCAAAAGCTCCTCTAGCCTCTCCTTCAAAATTTTGCTAGCTAAAGCGGGGTTTATTTTACCCCTTGAACTTTTCATAATAATTCCCATTAGGACGCCAAAGCTATTTTCTCGTCGTTCTTGAATTAGACCCTTGTTTTCTGTGATCACCTTTTCTACTATTGTTTTTACTTCGTCTTCTGAGATAGTTGTTAAACCAAGTTCAGTGATTGCTTCTTTCAATGTTGCGTCTTCATGTTTTGACAGCCAGATAAACACGTCTTGAACTGCTTCTTTCATAAGTTCTCCATTGCCTACACTTTTGAAAATCTCTCGAATTTGATTATCCGAAACCTTATCAGCTTCTATGCCATCTCGTCTCAATGCTTTTAATGTTTCAGTAAGAAACGCCGCAACAGTTGTCGGTGAAACACTGATCTCTTTCACAATGGTTTCAAACAATTCGCTGTATTCCGAATCTAAAATTTGCCTAGCCAATTTCTGGTTCAGTTTATACTCTTTAATTAGACGTTCAAATTTTTGTTCTGGGAGTTCTGGCAAGAACTGTCTAATCTTCTTTATGTATTCTTCTGTTATCTGCGTCGGTGGGATATCTGTTTCAGGGTACATTCTTGCGGCTCCTGGTCTCGGTCTCATATAGCTTGTTGTTCCTTCCGGATTTGGTGCTCGCGTTTCTTCTGGCACGCCTTTGATGGCTTCGCGGGCTCTCGCTACAACTGCTTTTAATGCGTCTTTGGCGTTTTCGAGTGTGTCTGCAACGAAGACTATGGCATCGTTCTCTTCTGCGTTGAGGTTTTTCTTTAGCTGTTCAACTTCTTCTGCGGTTATTCCGTAAGCTGGCATTTCGTCTGTGTGAAATATTCCTCCAACTTTTCCCCAGAAGCGTGCTCTATCTGCTATTTCTGTTCCAAGACGGAAATTGGGCATAAGCTCTCTTTTCAGAAAACCTTTGAATCTTGGAAGTTTTACAGCTAAGACTTGCTGGTTTTTGTCTAAAGCTTTGCGGATAACTTTACATTTTGTTTGTTTGAAAATGTTTGTTACATCGAAAAATTCTTCTTTTATTTCTGTTTCTTTTGCTCTGTTTTTCTTTAGTTCTTCGCTGATTTTTATGAGGTTGAGTTGGCGTTGCACTTCGTATTCTACAACAAGTGGCAATAGTTCGAGTTCTTGTAGTCCTTTGATTTCTATTAGGGCGCCGTTGGGGATTGATATGTTTATGTCTTGGCGGATTGTGCCTAAGCCTCTTTTGACTTTTCCTGTGGCTCTTAAGATTGTGCCTATTGCTAGTGCGGCTTCTCCTGCTTCTTTTGGCGAGTTTATGACTGGTGCTGTTGCAATTTCTATTAGCGGTATGCCCAAACGATCTATTCGATATCGTATTATGTTGTTTTCGTCTTCACCTGTTTTTCTTGCTGCGTCTTCTTCTAGGCTTATGTGTTCGATGGGGATTGTTTTTTCGCCGACTTTTATTTGGCCTTTTAGGGCGATTACGCATGTTCTTTGGAAGCCTGTTGTGTTTGAACCGTCTATGACTGTTTTGCGCATTATGTGGATTTGATCTATTGGTTTGGCTTTCATCATTAGGGCTGCTGTTAAGGCTATTTCAACTGCTTCCATGTTTAGCGGATGAGGTGGCTCTTCGTCCATTTCGACAAGGCATGAAGTTGTCCTATTAGCTTCGTATAGAATTTTTGTTCCTTTCTGGAATTCGAAGTAGGCTGCGGGGTCTATTTGGCCTAGTTCGCTTTGTGTGGGTCGGAGTCTGCGCAGAAATGTGATTTCTGGTTCTTCTTTGAAGAGTTCGGGCTTGCAGTTGCAGAATAGTTTCGCTGAAGTGTCTAATTGTTGGTGGATTTCTAAGCCTACTTTTAATCCAAGCGTTTTATAGTCTATTTCCAAAAGTTTCTGTTCCTCCCTACTCGTATTAGGTTTCTTCAGAAAAGGTTCGTTGCGAAAACTCGCTTGCGATGTTTGTTTTTAGAAGTTTTTTTACTTCTGCAATGTCATTGGTTTGTCCGAAAATCCACATCAGCTTGACTGTGGCTGTTTCTGGTAGAATATCTTCGAGAGGAATTACGCCTAACGCAAGCAAGTCGCGGCCTGAATCGTAGACGTTCATGTTTATGCGTCCCCAGATGCACTGTGAAGTCATGGCAACAATAATATTGCTATTCACAGCGTTTTTTATAGCATCGAAACAGTATTTGCTTACGTGACCTAAGCCTGTTCCTTCAAGGATTATGCCTTTGTATCCATTTTCTATGTGCCAATTGATGATTGTTGGGTTCATGCCAGGATAAAATTTTATGAGGGCGACTTTCTCGTCGAATGCTGGTTTTAGAGCAAGTTTTCTTTTTGAGTCGCGTTTTTTGTAGTCTTCTGTTAGCATGGTTATTTTTTGGTCTTGTATTCTTGCTATTGGCGTTGTGTTTATAGATTTGAACGTGTCTCTTCTGCTTGTGTGGCATTTGCGGACTTTTGTTCCTCTGTGGATTGCTATTGCAGTATCGGATGGTGTTTCATGCATGGCTAAGGCTACTTCAGCGAAGGGCGCTTTTGCTGCGGCTGTGACGGCGCCTATGAGGTTTGTGGCTGCATCTGAGCTTGGGCGGTCTGCAGAGCGTTGTGAGCCTACAAGGATAACTGGGACTGGTAGGTTTTGTAGTGCGAAGCTTAGAGCTGCAGCTGTATAGCCAAGCGTGTCTGTTCCGTGGGCGATTACTACTCCTTCAACGTCATCGGTAATTTGCTTTGCAACAAATTCTGCTATTTGTGTCCAGTGTTTTGGTGTTATGTTTTCGCTGAAGAGGCTGAATAGTATTTGGGCGTCTATTTGGGCTATGGTGGCTAGTTCTGGAACAACGCTATATAGGTCGCTTGCTGTTAAAGCTGGTCGCACGGCGCCTGTTCTGTAATCAACGCGGCTGGCTATGGTGCCGCCAGTGCTTATTATTGCAACTTTGGGAAGTTCTGCGATTTGTTTTACTAAAGGTGGTGGTTTAAAGGTTGGTTTTGCTCCTTTGCCTATTTTCTCAATTTTGGTGCTTGATGTGATTCGCACGCCGATGTTATAGCCGCTTTTCAGCTTTAGGATTATGTGTCTTTCGTCGCCGTATTCGGAGCGGGGAATCAAAATGCCTTCGTAAGCTTCACTATTATTTGTTATGCGTATTATGTCACCTATTTCAGCTTCAGCTTTCTTAATGGCTTTCAATGCTTCACCTTTATAGCCGGAAAATTCTTCACTCATATCTAGTTCTCCAACATTTTTGAAACATAAACTCCATCATGATCGTATCCAAACCGCTTGTAGTATTGCTTTGTTCCTAAGGCACTTATAACTAAAATCTTTTTTAAACCATAATCCTCTCGTGTTATGCGTTCTGCTTCAGTTAAAAGAATATTGCCATAGCCTTTGTGTTGCCATGCTTTGGCTAGATGCTTGCCAACAGGCACTAGAGAGCCGTAAACGTGAAGCTCCCGCACTATGGCACATGGTTTTGCTTTTATTTCTGATCTATGTGCTTTTTCTGAAGGAATTCTTAACCGTAAATAACCAATCAAAGTGTCGCTCACTGTTTCCTCTGCTGAGATAAAGATTTCCTCTCCTTCAGATGCCGCATATTTTGCGGTTAAAATCTTCACTTTTTCTGGGTTGATTTTCACCTTATCAATTGCCATTTTGTGCCCAACTTCCCTGCAGCGTATGCACCTGCATTTTGCATCTTGCTCTCTTAATTTCTGATGCACCAATTGGCGTAGGTTGCTTCTGTTCACACCAGCAACTATTAATGGTGCAGGAATATCCCGCTGAACACGCATTATACGCATCCACGACGGAATAATCTTCTTAATTTCCACAATAAGCCGCGCGGCTTCCTCATTACTATAAGGCTCGTATGTGCCCTCACGATACCATTCATAAGCTTTCGTGCCTTTCAAAACCAAACAAGGATAAATCTTAATCATGTCAGGCTTAAAATCTGGATTTGAAAAAATCTCTTTAAAAACACTCAGATCTTTTTCAAAATTTGAGTTTGGAAGCCCTGGCATGAGATGATACACTATTTTTAATCCAGCATCCTTCATTATGCGTGTAGCGTCAACAACATCTTTAACCGTATGTTTCCTGCCAACAGAAACGTAAATTCCATTGTTTGGGTTTTGGACACCCAATTCAACGCGGGTCACGCCCATACTAAGCATGTTGTCTACATGCGTTTCTTGAGTCCAATCTGGTCTTGTTTCCACAGTTATTCCAACATTACGAATTCTGCTTGTCTCAGCATTCCTTTTAGCTTCTTCAAGGCTAACCGAGTCTTTGCCAGCAATAGCATCTAAACAACGCTGAACAAACCATAACTGATATTCCAGTGGCGTAGCCGGAAAGGTTCCACCCATAATGATTAGTTCTATTTTGTCAACGTTATGCCCTATAGTCTGCAACTGCTCAATTCGGCTTTTAACTTGCAAGTATGGGTCAAACCTGTTCTGCAATCCGCGCATTGCCGCAGGCTCAAAACCAGTATAGCTTTGAGGCACACCATACGGTGGTCCGCCTGGACAGTAAGCACATGGTTCTGGTTGTGGACATGGATAAGGCTTGGTCATGACAGCTATTACAGTCACGCCTGAAATTGTGCGCGTGGCTTTTCTGCGCAGAAGTGGCAGAAGCTTACGCTTTTCCTTCGTCTTCAGCATGCTAATTATTTCGCTGTTAGACGGTATCTTGTCAAGCTTGTATTCGGCGGCAACCTCCATCTTAACACGGTTAACATCATCAAGGCTAGGTGAAGGAATGCGCATTAAATTTTCAATGATTACCTTTATGGCGTCGCTGTTTTCACTCAAGTCCAAGTCTACCATGATAGAATATTATTAACAGGCAAATAAACCCCGCTAAAACTAGAGCTAAAAATCGCAAAAAGGTATTTATCTCCAATCTTTTCTATGCTATCGACTTAAGGCTTCGGTGAAATATCTTTGCCAGCTTTTCAGAAAGTCCAACAATACTTCAGAAATGTGGGCATGCTAAGCCGCAACGCTAAGCTTTACTTAGTGGCAACTGTCTTGCAGGGATTAGGCTTTGGAATTTGGGGCGTAATCTTTAACCTTTACCTGAAGCTTGGAGAGGTAGGTTTTCAAGCGGACTTTATAGGATACATGTTCACTGCTAGCGCCATAGCGACTGGCTTTTTCGCAATGCCCGCTGGTTTAGTCTGTGAGCGGATTGGCTCCAAAAAAGCGTTGCTTATTGGTTTAACAGCGAATTTTGCAAACATTGTCCTAATAGTAGTTTTGCAGCCACATCTGCTGCTTTTTGCAAGTCTCGTTTCCGGCTTGATAGGCACTGTAGGATGGGTGGCGTCGGCGCCTTTTATGACAGAGAATAGCAAGCTGGAAGAACGCACTTATATGTTCAGTGTCAACTGGGCCACAATGATAATAATGAGCGTAATAGGAAGTTATCTAGGTGGCGCCATGCCAGATTCAATTAACGCCCTCTTAGGCTTGTCCATTGGCGAGAATGGCTCCGCCATGGGATACCGCATAACTCTTGGAATATCGACTATCTTAACATTAGTGGCTATTGTTCCCATACTACTTATAAAAGAACAAAAAACGCTGCATAAACAAAGGTTAAGTGACTTGTTAATCTTGCGCAACATCAGAAGCGGCAAAACAATTCTCAAATTTATCATACCTGCCGGCCTTATCGGCTTCGGTGCTGGCTTCATAGTTCCGCTTTTCAATCTTTTCTTCAGTCTAAAATTTTCTGCTACAAACGAGCAAATAGGTCTTATGTTTGCATTAAGTAATGTTACGTTGGGCATAGGCACATTTGCTGCGCCTGTCTTATCAAAAAGACTTGGCAAAGTCAAAAGTGTAGTCCTATGTGAATATCTTTCTGTGCCATTCATAATGCTAACGACGCTTGCGCCAAATTTATTATTAGCCGGTTCTGCGTTCATTACGCGCAATGCTTTGATGAATATGGCTGGTCCTATAAGCTCTGCCTTACAGATGGAATTGGTGACTGAAACAGAGCGCGCTACAACAAGTGGCTTACTTGTTATGGCAGATAACATTCCACGCGCTGTAACTGCTTCGTTTTCTGGTAAAATGATGACGGGAAGCAACTTTTACACGCCGTTTCTTTTTACAACAGCCACCTATTTCGTAGCAAGCACATTGTTTTATTTATTCTTCAGAAAAGCTGAAACACAAAAAACTAGAACCTTTAGTTAAAATTTTTGCTAACATAAACTATTTTTCCGCCTACAATTGTAATTTCCACGAAAACTTCCTTAATTTTCTTAGATGGAATGCTAAACAAATCATCTGATAATACGACCAAGTCTGCAAGCTTTCCCGCTTCAATTGTTCCTCTCTTGTCTTCGTCGAAAGATGCGTAAGCCGCATTCAAAGTGTAGGTCTTTAATGCTTCTTCTACTGTAAGGCTTTCTGCAACGTTTTTTCTTGCCACCGCCGCCCAAATACCTAACAGCGGGTTTATCGGTTCTACGGGGCAGTCTGAACCAGAAACTACAATTAAGCCTTCACGTAAAAGCGTTTTAAACGGGTAAGTCCACCTGGTTCTGTTTTTGCCTACACGGTTAACAACCCAGAAATCAGAAACAACAAAGTGAGGTTGCACCGAGGCTACTAAATCTAAATGCTTCATACATCTGATTAGTTTCAGATTAAGCACAGAACAGTGTTCAACTCTGTGCCTATGATTCTTTCGCGGAAACTGTTTTAGGGCTTTTGAATAAGCTTTCAGAACGGAGTCTATGGCTTTGTCGCCTATGGCATGAATACCCAACTGTAAACCAGCTTTGTGCGCTTTTAACACTAGTCTGTTTAGCTTTTTCTGTGTGTTTAGCAGCATGCCACTCGTTTTAGGTGCGTCTGCATAAGGTTCTTTTAAGGCGGCTGTCCGTGCGCCTAACGAACCATCAGCAAAGAATTTGACAAAGCCTATTCTTACCATGTCATTTCCAAAACCAGTTAAGAACCCTAAATCGGCTAGTTTATCTAAATGTCCAGCTGGAATACCCAGATAAACTCTTATAGGCAGTTTTTCTTCCATTGTGAGCCTTTGTATAGCGCGTATTTCATCAGCGGAGTCCACAAGCCAATGGACGCCTGTAAGCCCAGCCTTGACAGCCTTCCTGCACGCCAAAAGACAAATTTCTTCGAGTTCTTTCAAGCTTGGTTTTGGCAAGGCTTTCCAGACAAGTTCTAAGGCGTTTTCTCGCAAAATTCCATTAGGCTCATCAGTAGTTTCGTTCAAGTCGATTTTTCCACCGTCCACCACTGTTTCTTTCGTTATGCCTGCCAGCTGTAACGCTTTGCTGTTGCAGACGCCTAAATGTCCGCAAACGCGGGTTAGAAAAACAGGCTTGTCTGCTACTGCGGCATCTAAATCCCAACGAGTTGGATAACGCTTTTCAGTAAATTTCTCTTGATCCCACTTTCCGCCGATAAGCCAAGTCTTCTTCGGATTCTTTTCTGCATGTTCACCAAGTTTTTGTTGCAGTTCCTTTATTGAGCTTACATTTCGTAAGTCTAAATTCTGTGAGGACCAGCCGAACCCGGCCATGTGCACATGGCAGTCAATGAATCCGGGAACAATTGTTCTATTTTTTGCGTCTATCACTTTTGTTTCTTTGCCAATGTATTCACGGATTTCTTCGTTGGAACCTACGGCGACTATTTTTTCGTTGTAGATCGCTGCGGCTTCCGCCTTGGGCTGTTTAGGGTTCAAAGTTATTATTTTAGCGTTTAAAATTGCAAGCGTAGCGTTTAACATGTTACACATGTCTAAGGCTTAGACAAAAATAAACGTTTAAACCCAGTTTTGCCCGGGTTTTCTCTGCAGCATCAGCCGCTTCTCATAATTCCGCCTATTCTTCACTCTCGGGTTTGGGCCTTTCTTTGGAGTGGGCTGAATTTTTGGAGTCTGCCCTCTAACTTTTCCAGCTTTTGAAAGCGAACCATGAGTAGGCACCTATATTTCACCATTTTCATTGAAGAGCATACAGCAACTCTTAAACCTTTTCATACATAAATTCACTTTTGCGAAAAGCGGGGGTCGCCGAGCATGGCCAAAGGCGTAGGCTTCAGGAGCCTATCCCATAGGGGTTCGTTGGTTCAAATCCCACCCCCCGCACCACCTAAAAA
>JACAEI010000004.1 GCA_013388905.1 Candidatus Bathyarchaeota archaeon
AAACCACGCTCAAGGGATTGCAAAAGAGGATTGATGAAATAGACATTCGGCTGAGAAGAATTGAGGATAGCTTAGCCAACGTTGTTTAAGGCTTTCTCGGCTGAACGCTCTACCTTTCAGGGATACGAATATTTAATGTCTGCACGGTAACTTTCGAAGAAGCAAACCGCAGAACCGTTTGGCGATACCTTATCATAGGCAGCTGTGCACGCAAATAAACGAGCAACAATAGGGCATACAGTAAAAGCGGACACTACAATTTAGCCACCCACAAAACAGCCACAACGACATGCTATGGGCGTTAGCCCTATCCTGCATAGCAGCAAGAGAACCACCAAAAAAGAACCAGCATTCACATTCGGGTAAAATTAACTTCAAATTCTTATTTCAGATTCGTAAATCATATCTTATTGACTTTTCAAACGGCAAAACAATTGCTTAGAGAGTGAAATGTTCGGGTTTCATGGCTCGCCAAAAAGCATGAAAAAATCTGCTGAGTGATTAAAATGGCTTCAAGAAAATTGAGAATGAAAGTGTTTCAACATTACGGTGGTCCAATATGTGTTAGATGTGGTTCTACGAATTTTGATGAACTTACTATGGAACATCTTTTGAATAATGGTTCTGAAGTGAGCAAAAAAGACCGAAAAAATATTTATAGATACATAGTGAACCATAATTATCCACCAGAATTCCAAGTTTTGTGCAAAAAATGCAACCAGATAAAAAGAAGAGAAAAGAAAGGTTGGCTCATAGGAAACATAACTTTATTGGAAGACATCTAAAAGGAAGGGAATGAAGAAAAATGAGTGAAGAAAAAGAATTAATGCGTTCAACCTATAAGACAAGCGCGTTCAGCAAGACAAGAGATTTGATTTTAACAACAAAAGGGCTGATAATGGGAGACGAAAGTATCCCATTAAGTGATATCTTAGAGGCATATAACAAAAGTGAGGGATTTATGGTCGTAGCAAGCAGATTAGTTATAAGGCTTAAAGATGGAACTGAAAGAGAATGCGTGCCTAAATTCGAAGGAAGCCAAACAGGGCTTTTCTTTAATCCAGAATTGGCAATGAGTAAAAGTGTAGACCGATGGGTTACTTTAATAAACAGAGTTTTAGCGTCTACACCTATATCTTGACCTTCTCTAATATGGTGAAGATTAGGTGGCAGATACATCTGAAATTGAATTTTATCTATCTAGTAGCGAACCATTTAAAAAATTGAAATTACCAGTAATAGACGAGTTCACTAAGAAGGGTGGCATTTGTTCACCTGATGGACCTAATAAGGGCAAACATTATTTATACGTTAACCCTTTGATGGTTGAACATACAGAATTTTATGTTCACGAATTTACCGAATTAATCATATTTGGAATAGCCGAAATCGAAAATAGAAACATGTTCAAAAACAAATATACTTTACAACGACTTCAAAAATTATCTCACAAACTAACTGGAATGAGCGAAGAGTTGCGGTAATGATTGAGCATTATGGCAATGTTACAAAACGCCAAGCTTCTATCTCGACTTTTCGAAACAATCCAACATACGGATTCAGAATTCACAAACGATAAGAATTCCAGAGCGAAAAAGAAGGTGAAAGAGCCATGAACACTCCAATAATTGTCATTGGGCTAATAATTCTTTTGATTGGTCTGTTCATTCCAATAATGTATTTGGGTTTAGTCGTGCTGTTTGCAATTGTCTTAATAATCATTGGCTTGCTTATGGAGTCTGAAGACGAAAAAATAAGACGAAAAAGGAGAATTTGTCGAATATGCGGAAAACGGATAACGAAAGAACAAGCTGGAAGCCTCGGTTTATGTCAAGCGTGTTTTAAAGCTGAATACGAAGAAGACGTATTGATAGAAGAAGAATTGTTCGGAGAGGATGAGTATGTTTAAACCAAATCAGCAAAAACCTATGAAATTAGGGTGCGGGCGTTAGGTTTAAACTAGGGTTTAGCCGGAAAAGCTTTAAGAATGAACTGGCACTATTCCTTAGGTGTAAACTCCCGCCACGCTCTACTATCCCATTGATTACCGATTTCAAAGGTTATTCGTGACAGCTCTTCTTTAGCATATTTTCCTCCAGCATGGATAACTAAGACCTTCAGTCCTCCTTCGGCGCTTTCGGTTGTTACTACAGCTAACTCAAAACGTATTGTGCCGAGAATACGTGCCTCTTTTGGTAAGGCTTTCCGAATTGATTCTATTGTAGAATTGATAAATTTCTCCAGTTCAGACCCTTCAACAGAAGTACGCTCTCTCATTTTGACTACCCAATCCAAAATCGTTTTATCAGAAGCAAGATATACCTTTTTGCTAACCCAGAACCTTATGAACTGAAAATAAGGATGGAAACTTATTCAGTAGACTAATTCAACTGTTTTCTTGCTCTTTTGGTTCTGCCCTTCTTCTCATACACGTATTCTTCTATTGGTTCCACTTTCCTTTTAATCCAAAAATGTTTTCCACAGTTTCGACATTCGTATTTAGTTGTATACGTATTTGGGTCGTAAGCTGGTGGAAGATGAGGCACGGGATAAAGAAGAGTTACTGTGGTTGGTCCAACATCTATATTGTCACTCTCAGCTTTACAGTATGGACATTTGACTCCTTTCTTTAACGCTTCAATTCCTTGTTTCAATAGTTCCTCAACATTTACTAAGGCTTTTCCAATTTCTTTTTGACCTTTATTCGGATTCCTTGCTGAAGTATTGCCTTGCTTCATAATTGCCTTGCATCACCTCATACCTGTTCCTACCCCGCTGCTTCTACATTTGTTTCTATGGAGTAGTATGTTGCATTTGTCGTGAAGACCGTCATGGCTACTGGGGTTCCAATGTCGTTTAACGTTATACTGTCAGGATTCATAATGTAAACAACAACAGCCGAGCCTACTTCCAATGCTAAATCATCAGTTGCTCGTTGGAAAACTCGTTCCCCTCCCTGAACAGTAATATTAAAAGTGTCTCCCGTTAGTGGGTTTGATGTTACCTGTAAATCGTCAGAGATTGAAGTGTTGTTTGTTTTCCAGTGGTAGACATTTGTCCATGGACATTCTTGTCCTCTCACCGAAATCTTGTCAATAACAACATCACGTGTACCAACGTTCTTTATGACTAAGGCTGCTTCAGCCCAGCCACCAGTAGTATTGTACCAAACATGTTGCTTTGTCAAAATCAACTGTTCTGTTTGCGTGAAATCAAAAGGAGCAACACCGGTATAACTGAATGAGTTGCCTCTCAAAGATATTAACTTGACTTGGTAAATGTTTCCAGGAACCCATGGAGATGTTATGCTTAGTGTCAATCCATTATTAGCAGTAACTGTCTGTGGAAGTGGCGGATTGGTCATCTTCTTTGTATAGTTTATCTGAGCTTCACTTATGGTAACTGGTATGGTTCCAGTGTTGTTTATCGTTACCTTTATCGTAGTTCCAGAGCCTGAGAATTCCATGCTTGTTATTATCATATGCTCAACATCAGAATCTTGAGACGCTTCTCTGAAAAGGTTCACCGTTAATACAGCGTTTGTTGAAGGAGCCTCTGCTGAGACAATTACCCAAGCTGTCAAGTTCTGCACACCAGAGCGAACAAAATATGTTGCATTACTAAAAGTTACGTAGCTGTTTTCGTATGTTGCATTATCCAAGGAAAAATCTAAGAATATGGTGTAATTCTGTAAAGCATTGTTTCTCACGGTAACATTGAAGTATACAATATCTCCAGGGTAAAGACTTAGCTGTGAAGGATGATACAAAACTTCAATAGGTTCTTTGACCTCAAAAGGAATAATGAACGTCAACGTCATGTATAGTGCAAACGCCCCGATGCAGATGCCCACTAAAATAACTCCCAAAACCCATAATGGAATAGCATACTTTCCAACTGAAACGTATTTCATTTATACGCTACGCCTTTTAGAGCATTTGCGAAGCACAGCATATTATTGGTTATGAATCTAATCTACAGATACAAAATCACAATTAAAGGGAAAATGACAGCACAACATGCCAACCAAGATATCAGAAAGATGTCGTTTTAACTTTTTTCATCCATTTACAGAAAATATTCAAACAACAGTATGATTTAATGTTCGAAATTGGAAAACGGGTTTTCCTCAGAAATAGCTGTGGCCTATATCATGCCTATGTGGGCGGTTATTTCTTCCAGTTCCATCACTCTTCGTTTAAGTTTTGCATATTCTGCAGTTAACTGGTCTACCAATTGTTTAAGGTGCTCAATTTTTTCTTTATCTGTTAAACTTTTCCAGTCTTTATCTGCCATTTCAATCCCTCTATCTAATGTTTTTTAGTAGTATATTTTAACTGACTGTTTGCGTTTTCATGTTATTTTGTGTTTATGAGTCTTAACAGACTTCTTGTTGATAGATTAGCATCCCGAAGCTTGTGTATGAAAAGATGCATCGCTTTTCTGCGCACCCACTCAACTGTTGCCTCAAAGGAGAGCAAACTCTTCACGATAGAATACCTCAAAAGCCTCCGCCTCAAAACGTCAAGGAGAGTATGGGCCAGGGCGACTAGGTGCGCGTGTATAAGCGCCGCTTCGCTCGTCCTGAACCGGTACTCCCCAAAACCTAAAGCCTTAGCCTCCTTATAGAAGTCTTCTATCCTGTGCCTCTCCAACGCATGCCCCAATATCTCCTCAACGCTGCAACTCACCAGATCAGTGCAGAGAAAATGAACCTCCTTAGTGTCTGCCTTAACGTTCATCACAATTGAGAAGTAACCCATTTTTGGCATGAACACGTCCGCCTTGAAGGCAGAATAGACCTCACCCTTAACCACAATGTCAAAGAAACCGCCCTCTGAACGCAACTTATCAAAGAGCTCGTCTATGCGGTACCTTTTTCCCTCGTAAAACACGATTCTATTGCTCTTAATCTCGCCTATCCAGCTGTATCCGTGAGCTTTACATTTAGACGCCATTTCTTGGCAGGTGAACCATGAATCCCACAGCCAAATCGTCTTTTTCGCTATTGGAGTGTGCTCATCAATCATGTCGCATGCTAACTGCAGCCTCGTCTTAAACTCGATTCCCTTCTCGCGGCACTTCTTTTTGTTGCCATACATCTTCAAACTGTCAGGAACGGCGAGGCTGTTGTTTACGTAGAGAGATGTCACGTAGTCGTGGCTCAACACTGTCCCCATCGTTGAGGAATGATTGTAGCAGACCATCTCGGTGCTTTGGCTGTACTTGCGGCATACGGTGTCATCGATGATCTTGTACTCAACTGACCTGTCTATGTTTGATTCGCTAAGAAGCAGGGTCTTGGCTTGGTTGGCTACATCATTAACGTTCCAGTTAGCGTTTGTTATGAACCGGTTGAGGCTGCTTTGGTCTTTTCTGTCGATGAACTGCTGGTTTACGCTTTTGATGTCATGTTCGCTTTTGCCGGCGACTATGAGTCCCAGCTCTGCTCTGCAGAAGTTGCCGTATTGAGGCTTGGTGAAGAATCGCTTGAATTTTGAAAATAGATGCTTGAGCCTGCGCGGGATACCTGTTATGAAGCCGAACATGCGGCAATGTATAACTCAATGAAGAGATAAGCTTTGGACACGAAAGAACGACAAAACGCAAACAATAAGCTATTTTAAGTATAAAATACACAATTAACTAAGCAATCGCTAAAGAGGCAACAAAAATGATAATTAGCAAAGGAAAACTAAGTCGAGATTCGCTGAAGGGAGAAATTGCCATCATAACT
>JACAEI010000014.1 GCA_013388905.1 Candidatus Bathyarchaeota archaeon
GTGGATTCGAAAAATGGAAAATATTCACAAGCGAAGAGGATTATGACAGTTACATTGAAACCAGAAAACACAAAAGATAACGTGTTTTGTCATTAGCATTGCCCTAAAAACAATGCGGGTGAGAAAGATTTAGCTGCTGAAACTTGATTCTCATTCTAGACACTTTTCCTCTTTGCTCTTTATATGAAATGGAGGAATATTGGTGAAAGAGTCATGGTTTCAGATCAAAAGGGATTATTGGGGATTCGTAATTCCAGCAGCATCGGTTTTTGTTTTAGTACCTGCGAAATGTTTAAAACGAGAGTTTAAAGCTATACCAGATTATCATTATCTAGCAACGTAATGGGCGTGATTGATCAATGTTACTTGTTAAACTCAGTCCACTCCATCAAATCGTTTTTCTTGTTATCATGAATCAACACGCTATTGTTCTTCTCAAATCAAACACTCAATGAAACATGGAGTCTATAACGTAGTTCAGGTTTAAGCGATTGATTTTTGCTTTTTCAGTTCTGAGCGAATGCTGAGTAGCGAAGCTGTTGCTATAAACTGTGTTGCCAGCACATAGAGTATTACTAGGATGATCGGTTTTTCCAGTTCAATTAGAATGCCATAGATGGCGCCGCTTATGAGAAAACCAAAGCCGTAGGCTGTGTTGAATATGCCGTAGGCTGTTCCTCGTGAAACGATTGGTGTGAGTTCTGAAACTGCTGCTCGGTATATGGATTCTTGCATTCCGAGCACTAAACCGAAGACGGCAGCGGCAATTACTATCATGGGTAGTTCTATAGCTAATAAGGTAAGTATAGGCGGAAATATGGAGAGAATAAATAGAATTATCAATATTCCAAGACCATGTTTGTCGTAGGCGTATCCGCTAATCAAAGCAACAGGCGCATCTATGCCTTGAATGAGTAGGTAAATAACCGGCACCATCCATGCTTGCGATTGCGGAAGAATTGCCGCTGCCTTGTACAAGATTAGCGAGAAAGTTATAAGCCCAAGAGTGTTCAAAAAAACTGCTAAAGTGTAAACGTAGAACGGCTTCGCTAACTTCTCTTTTTTTTCTTCCATTTTTTGTGGTTCAGCAACTATCATTTTAGTGCCGACTTTTTTGTAAGTGTAAACAAGAGCCACTATAAGCAGTAGGAATGGTATGAAAAGGAAACTGAAAGTAAACTGGTAATCAATTGTGACAAACATTAGTGTAGCCACTATCGCAGGTCCAATGATTGCACCTATCTGGTCTAGAAGTTCATGAATGCCAAAGGCTTTGCCAGCTCCAACATCCTTGCTTATGACTGACAATACGGTGTCTCTTGAAGGTGACCTAAAGGCTTTTCCAAATCTTTCAAGCAGGACAAGGATTATGGCAACCTCTAAACCTAGTGGGATTCCCAAAAAAGGAATTGCAATTATTAAGCCATAGCCGAGAAATATAAAGAACCAGTAGGCACGGGTTGTATCGGCTAAGAATCCGCTGATAAGTCTTACGGCATAGCCCAAAAAATCACCTAATCCACCTACCAAGCCCACTATCACCGCTGTAGCACCTAAAAATTCAAGATAGCTGGGAACGATGCCCCTGGAACCTTCATAAACTATGTCGCCCAACAGGCTTATGATTCCCAACAGAAGAATAGCAACATATATGTTTCTACGATTATTTACATCTGTTTCTGGTTGCAAACTTGCTACGCCTCTATGATATTCTGGGGTAGTTTTTAACTTGAGTAACGTGAAGATAAAGTTTGTTAAATTAGGTTAAAAAAGCCGAAGACAAAGAGTTTATAAAAGCATTTTCAGCACACATAAGAAAAGAAGGAGAAACATGGTTTGAGTTGGGAATTTCTTGATATGCAGACGCCTCTTGGGCTTACTGTGGGACAGATTTTATCGATAATTGTAGTTGTTACTGTGACTTTTGTTTTAGAACGGCTTGTGACACGTTATTTGCGAAGATTTGGAAAACGAGCACATTTAGCACCGAATGTTTCAAGTAGTCTAGTATTGACTTTTCGTATTTTAATTATATTTAGCGCTACTTTGGTTATGATTCGAATGGGTGGTTTAACTACTGATTGGTTTATTGCTTTTTCTGCACTTGGTGGTGCTGCTGTAGGTTTTGCATCTCAGCAAACCATTGGAAACTTTATTGCTGGTCTCTATTTGCTCGCAGCACGTCCTTTTAAAGTTGGAGATTACGTTCGCGTAGGAGCAGTTGAGGGAATCGTGCAGGAGATTACAATTAATTACACGAAAATTTTAACGATTAGCAATAATCTTGCCTCGCTAAGTAATATTCAAATCTTGCAGAGAGACATCATTGATTGTGCGTATGAGGATGAGCATGGTGCACATCTTTATTGTTATACTTTTGAAATAGGCTTTGACCATAGCGTTTCTAGCGAAAGAATTGCACACATTTTCAATGAGGTGTTTGAGCAGTATAAGCATTTGTTGCCAAAAAAGCCTAGTTGCATGCTGGTTAGGTCTGGTGCCTTTGAAAGGGTTTACATGGTTTATCTTTATGTGGAGCATTCAGACGATGTTTTTGGTTTGAGACCACAAATTGCTGAAGAAGTGTTCAAGCGTTGGGATATGGAACGCGCAAGGCTGAAGCAGTAAATGCTTAAGTTAGCGAGAATCGCGGTTTATATAGCGAAAGTTTTTATTGCGGTTCAAAACTATTTTGGCAAATACTGCCAAAAGGATGATTGGTTATGGCTCTGCAAAAAGGCGACTTCACGCTCATAGATTATGTGGCTAAGGTGAAGGAAACTGGCGAAGTTTTCGATACTACAAATGAAGAAATTGCTAAGAAGGAGCGTTTGTACAAAGAAGGCGAGATTTACGAGCCAAAGCTCGTGGTTATCGGCGAAGGCTGGGTTCTTAAAGCGTTAGACGAAAGCCTAGAGAAAATGGAGACCGGCAAAGCCACTTTAGTAGAGTTGGCCCCTGATAAGGCATTTGGAGAGCGAGACCCAGCAAAAATTAAACGTGTTCCGTTGAAGCACTTGACAGCCAAAGGTATAAACCCGGCGCTTGGAATGCGCGTTGAGCACGATGGAAAAATGGCTACCGTGCGGGCAATTGGCGCTGGACGCGTTTTGTTGGACTTTAATCTTCCTTTAGCTGGAAAGACACTAGTTTACGAGGTTACAGTGAAGAAGAAGCTGGAAACTGAAAAAGAGAAAATTGCTGCGCTTATCCATCGTAGAATACCTGCTATCGAAGAGGTCAAATTCAAGTTTACGGTTAAACAGAAAAGTGTTAGCATGGAAATGCCTGAAGAAGCATTCTACTTAGAGGGGATTCAAGTTGCTAAGAGAGGCATAGCCATGGATATACAAAAGTTTTTCCCAAAAATAACTGCGGTTAAATTCACCGAAACCTTTAAGGTTAGTGAGCCTAAAAAAGAAACAAAAACTTAGCTTTTGCTGTTTGTTACGAATCCGTGTGGTGTTTTGGGCCACGTTTTTACTTTGAAGACGTATGGAAATATGGCAATCCAGTGATATAGGTAAAAAAACAGCAATGGAAACAAAAGTAATGCTTTAAAACCCCTTGCTCTGTAAATGCGAATTGCTATCCCAAGATTCCAGATTACCCAGGGAGTAAGCCATACGTAGGCTGGTAAGAAATTTGTTGTTATAGGTAACTGTAGAAAGAAAATGAGCCATAAAGTAAGCGTGAAGTAGTAGCCTAAGATGGAAATTGGAGCAATTAGATAATGGAAGTCAAGGGGCTTTTTATAATAATGTTTTAAATATGTGAATGCAACTTGAAAGTGTCCACGGAGCCATCTTGCTCTCTGTTTGAAAAAGTCGCTCCACCATGGAACTTTCTCATCATAGACCGCAGTTTCAGAGCACCAGCCTATTTTGTAACCCTTGGCTGTTAACTTGGTAAATAAGGCAAAATCTTCAGTTAATGACCACTCATCCCAGTATCCTACTTTTTCCAGAACATCTTTCTTTATTGCCTCTCCAGTTCCACCTAAAGCAGCATTTTTGTCCAATGCTGACCTAACCCTCTGGAATAAATCGGTAAACGAAATAAACTCGAGCTCTGCTAATTTTGTTACAAGGTTAAAATTTGGGTTTCCTGTTTCAATTCTTGTTTGAATAGCATCATAGTCTGGGAAATACCTGCTTATTTTTTCTAGAAAATCTTCCGGGACACGATTGTCCGCGTCCATTATAACTATAATTTCGACTGTTGCGTGGGCTGCTCCATAATTTAATGCTACTGATTTTCCAGGCTTTTCAAATAGATTCAATGGAATCACTCGTTTGTCTCTGAATTTTCTTACTTTTTCGAAAGTTTTGTCTATGCAATTATGGCTGACAACAAAAACCTCGAAGTTCTTGTAGGTTTGGTTTTTTAAATCAGTCAAAATATTCGTTATCACTGCCTCTTCATCTTTGGCTGGAATGACAATGCTGTATTTGCCTCTGAACGAATGGCTTGGAGCGCCTCTGGGCTGAAGTACTAAGCCTAATATGGCATACCCCATCCAAAAACTTCCTAACACGGTCATTAGAAAAGTTTCAAAAAAAGTAAAGGCGGTTAGGTCTATTATCCATGTTGTAGAATGTTTAATGGAGGGAAAGAATGTTGTTGCCATTGTTAATGATGTGATTCCGATTACAAAAGCAAACAGTATCATATCTTTTCTTGAGCGAATGCCCATCTTTTCAAGCATAGTTTTCTATTTCCTCTTTTAACTTTTTCTGCCACAATTTGTAGAATTTGTCGGTCAGTATAGCACCTTCTAAAAGCTCGCTGCGCATCACGCTTAACAAATATCGAGTGTCTTTTGGAAGACAGTGTCCACCTACGCCATCCGTTGCATCGAGAACTTGGATATGATAGTCGTATTCTGGCCGCTTAAGTGTATTACAAGCAGTCTTAACTTCTTCGAAGGAGATTGCAAACTTTTTACAAGTGATAGTTAACGATTCTGCAAAAGCTATTTCAACGAATCGATAAGCGTTCTCCGTTATCTTTGCAAGCTCAGCTACCTCAAGCGATAAAACTTTATGCAGTGGAATGTTCGCTTTGAAATAAAATTCCTCATCTGCCATCAAGCTTTCTTCGTTCAATGCGCCAAGGATTCTTTTCCGAACTACATCATACTTTGTGGAATCTCCTGACCAACATCTATGTGGACAATGAACCAGACGTTTAAACCCAAAACGCTCTGCAATCTGTCTGCACGCTCCAACTGCAACAGTCGATTCAATGGCAACCAAAGCGTTTGACTGCAACCGCGCAATCTCGTTGCATAAGTCAAAAATCGCCAACATATCCAACGTGTTATCACCATTGATTCCAGCATTAACTATGGTAACATATACATCAGCCTCCACTGGTGAATGGAAAACCGCAATTAATTTTGAGGATTTTTCCAACTTATCAAGGCTTATGTCGTACCCAACGACGTCAAAAAATCGGGCAAATTGAACAGCGGTTGGAAGTCCAACAGTTCCAGGTTCTGTAACTTGACCTTTCAAAAATAAAACCTCGAAGTTCAATGCTGGACGGATTATCTCCTATTTTCTATCTTTTCGTTCGAGTCTAAAACTCCAACTTTAACATCTGCTTTTCCTTCATTGTCGCTTGCAGTGCCCAAAACTTCGTTACAATATGGACATACATTCACGAGTTTCGTCTGTTTGCCACTGAAATCTAGCATAATTAGAGGCTTGCTAAAAACTTTCTTACAATTAGGACAGGAGATGACCATAGAATTCGCTTGTAAAACCTGAGCCTTAACCCGATTATTACTGGACAGCATCTGCGCTGATGTGGGTTTCTGTTGCTGTTGTGGTTGTGGTGCAGGCAACTCCACACACTTAACAGTAGGCTTCTGCTTCCTACTTATGCGAAGATCCCAAATCAAAATGGCGCTACTAAAAACCATAGGCAAAATCAGACAAATGCCTATTAAACGCTCAAGAGTCCACATGGGCAAAAGCCAATTAGAACTAGACTGCAAACCATAGTAGTATAAGTCGCCATGAATCATGTAATCAAGTCTATACATCAAAAAGACTCCAAAAGCTGAACTAAAAATCGCAAATATGATGACTAAGCGCATGATGGAGTTACTATCAGTTGAAACCTTCGTATTCATAATCTGAACCCAAATGTGAATACAACTTGAAATGACTAAAGCATTATGACTTCGAAATCTAGATTCAAGGACAATATCTAAAATATTAGGCTATTTTGCTATAACCTCAGTTACCTTTACAAGTCGCTTACAAGCGTCATGATTCAAAGTTGACTTATTAAGAATAGTATATCTTTCACGCCTAATGGTGCCGGCCAACTCCAACGCTCTCATTAAATCCTCATTTTCTATGCCCAAATCTTTAGCGTTTGTTGGCGCACCCAACTTTTTCAAAGTATCCTTTATGCGTTTCCAGTTGGCTCTATGCAAATGAGCCATAATAATCGTTCCAACACCGCATCTCTCGCCGTGTAAGGAATGATTGGGCTTTATCATTTCAAGGGCGTGGCTGAAGAGATGTTCTGATCCACTGCATGGGCGACTGCTTCCAGCAATGCTCATGGACACACCGCAGCTGATTAAAGCTTCAATAAGCACTCGTAGACCCTCTTCGTTTTCTCTTTTAATTGAATCGGCATTTTCCATCACGAGCTTGGCACTCATCAACGCTAGGCTTGCAGCATACCCGCCATAATACTCGTTTGTCTCTTCATGTGCCAACTTCCAATCTCTCACAGCTGTAAACTTTGCAATCACGTCTCCGCAACCGCTCACTGCAAGACGCCAAGGTGCTTGACTAATAATATTTGTATCCGCAATAATAGCAATAGGTGCCTGAGCCATAACCGAATAAGGCTTTTCAAAACCCTTAATCGAGGACAAAGGACTGGCAATGCCATCGTGAGAAGCCGTGGTTGGAACACTAATGAAGGGTATCTCCTGATGGGCAGCGCTTAGTTTTGCAACATCAATTTTTGTTCCGCCACCCACTCCAAAAACGACTTGAGGCTTCAAAACCCTAATCTTTTCTTCGACAGCCGCCACATCTTCTATAGTAGAGGAGCCTACAAGAAAAATGTTAACTTCCAAGCCCTCTTGTTCAAGCAGTTCCTTAACAGTTTTGCCAGCAACCCCATAAGTTTTTTGCCCAGCAACTATAAGCGCTGATTTTGTAAATCCTAATCGTAATGCAATTTCACCTACACTCTTAATGGTTCCGTCTCCCACTAATACTTCTCTTGGAAGCTGCATGCGGTGATGTTTCATCGACAAATCTGACCACTAATTCTAACCCTTATCTTTTCGTGATAGTGAATGTTTAAACCTTTTGAGAATCTAAGTAGCTACATTTAAAAATGTTGTTTTTTCTTATCGCCTTTAACCGTAATATTAATAAATCTCATGATTATGATATGATGTTGCTACTTCCTAGTGAAGTAAACTCGCGACCGTTTAGATTTTAGGAGAAAAATAGAATGATAAACAATGATGCAACTAACCGATTAGTGTTGAAAGGAACAACCACTATAGGCGTCGTATGCAAAGATGGTGTCATACTAGCTTCAGATACTCGTGTAACCATGGGTTTCTACGTAGCTCACAAACATGGAAAAAAGATATACAAAATAGACGACCATATAGCCATGACAATCGCAGGGTCAGTCGCTGATGCACAGCGAACAGTTGACATATTAACAGCAAACGTGCAACTTTATAAACTAAATATTGGAAGACCATTACCCATAAACTCAGCTGCACGTCTAGTCGCAAATCTGCTATTCTCATCCAGATACGCACCGCTTTTGACACAAGCACTGATAGGTGGCATAGACGACACAGGACCACACATCTATTCGCTAGATCCATTCGGAAGCCTAACAGAAGAAAAATGCGTTGCCACCGGGTCGGGCTCGCCAATAGCCTACGGCATATTAGAAGACAGATATAAAGAAGGCGTAGCAATCAAAGAATTCTTGCCCATCATTGTCAAAGCAGTTAACTCTGCCATGAAACGTGATGCAGCAAGTGGAGACAGCTTCAATGTGGCAGTAATAAACGAGAAAGGCTACAGAGAATTGACCGAAGAAGAAAAGAAAAAGCTCCTAGCAGGCTGAGGAAGTAAAAACTGTGGCGCCAAACTCGGAAAAAGACAAAGTGGAAATAAGCCAATACATCTTGGAACATGTGCCGAAAGAAGCCGAAGTGACGAGAATAGAGTATGAAGGCTCAACATTAGCCGTTTATACGAAAAAACCGGAAATACTTGTTGAGAAGAGCACTACAATTGCAGACATAGTTGGTGTCATCAGGAAAAGAATAGTAATACGCTCAGACCCATCGGTGAGACTTCAGGAAACTGAAGCTGAAAGAATCGCCCGAGAATTAATCCCACCAGAAGCAGAAGTAACCGACATATATTTCGACCCCAGTCTTGGCGAGATAATAGTTGAAGCTAAAAAACCGGGGCTTGTCATAGGGAAAGGTGGAGTTGTTTTACAGGAAATCATTAGGCGAACAAAATGGCGCCCACATGTTTTGCGGAGTCCCCCATTACGCTCTAAGATAGTGACTCACATGCGTCATTATCTTCACTCTGAAAGCAAGGAGAGAGAAAGGATACTGCGTACAATAGGCGAGCGAATCTTCAGACCCAAAACCTACGAGGTCGGTGACGTAAGAATAACCGCACTCGGCGGTGTCCAGGAAGTTGGAAGGTCTGCTTTTCTACTTCAAACCCGCGAAAGCAGCGTCTTATTGGATTGCGGCATCAACCCGGGCTCTTCGAGACCTTTTGAGGCTTTTCCGAGACTGGATAATCCAGCGTTTGAGCTTGACTCTTTAGACGCTGTAGTCCTAAGCCACGCGCACCTTGACCATTGCGGTTTAGTACCATTTCTTTACAAGTATGGGTATGACGGCCCAGTTTATTGTTCAGCACCTACTTCGAATCTTATGACACTGCTTCAGTTAGATTATTTGGATGTGGCGAATAAGCAGGGCATAATGGCTCATTATGACCAGAAAGACGTTCGTGAATGCGTATTGCATACTATTCCGTTACGTTATGGCGTTGTAACAGACATTGCTCCAGACATTCGTTTAACGCTTCACAATGCTGGACACATACTTGGTTCTTCCATGGTTCACTTGCATATTGGCGAAGGACTTCATAACGTGGTTTATACTGGTGACTACAAATATGCGAGAACAATGCTTCTGGAAGCAGCAACAACAGAATTCCCACGGGTAGAAACAGTGATAACAGAAAGCACCTATGGAGGCATAGACGATGTAATGCCTTCACGTGTCGAAGCCGAAGAACGTCTAACAACCATAATCAATGAAACCTTAGAGCAAAAAGGCAAAGTCTTGATTCCAGTGCCAGCTGTGGGAAGAGCTCAAGAGATAATGCTTATTATTGATGGTTATATGCGACGGGGGCTAATGAAAGAAGCGCCAGTCTTTATTGAAGGTATGATTTCGGAGGCTACAGCGATTCACACGGCTTATCCAGAATATCTGGGCAGAGAAGTTCGTAACAGCATACTTCACGAAGGCGTTAATCCTTTTCAATCTGATTATTTCACGATTGTGGAACATCCCAATGTCAGACAAGACATAATCGAAGGAGAACCATGCATTATTATGGCTACTTCTGGAATGCTTGAAGGTGGACCCGTAATAGAGTACTTTAAGAGCTTGGCGGAAAGCGACCAGAATTCGATAATTTTTGTAAGTTATCAGATTGAAGGCACTTTAGGAAGACGCGTGCAGAAGGGCTTAGCGGAAGCTACAATGATGAATGCTGACGGCAAATTAGATGTTGTAAAGGTTAGAATACATGTGGATTCTATTGAAGGTTTTTCGGGTCATTCAGAAAGACGACAAATAATTAACTATATAATGCAGCTGAAACCTAGCCCTGAAAGAGTAGTTGTATGCCATGGTGAAAGGGCAAAGTGCCTAAGCGTGGCGAATTTCCTTCAGAGAAAATTTAATGTTCAAGCATTTGCCCCTACAGTTATGGATACATTTAGGCTGCTGTAAAATTGATTATCGCTTTAGTCGTTTACATCCAGTTTTTTGCACCTAGCAATATTTGCCTCTATTGAAACGTAATTATTTGCATGCAGACAATGTTCTGTTGACCTCTTCAGTGCTGATATCGGTAATTAGAATTCTCTTCTGCTTTGACGTGAAACCAGAGACAATTTCGATTTTTCTCTTGAAAAGTTTTGAAAGCTCTTTAACTAACTCTCTGTTAACTTTACCCTTAACTGGCGATTCTTTACAATGCGCCACAAGCTTGTTTTCTTCGACCTCAATTTTGAATTCCCTTGAATCCGGCTTAACATAGACATCCAAGATCACTCCTTGATCCGTCTTTATTAACTTCATAGTTGACACATCTTCCAAGTCAATAACTTTCTAACTAAGCTAGGAAGCAGTTTTTAAGTTCTGTGCTGGTTTATAAAGTGAAAATAGAAAATGCTGCTGACTTAAATCTAACGAGAAAGCTCATCGCAATTTTCACTAATCAGCATCAACTGTTACTTGCTTGCAGAATTCGCCCATAAATAGACAAGAGCAAATGACCTTCCTTTTTGCATCTAAACGCTCCAAACATGTTTGTTTCAAAATAAACGGTTTATCAGCAATCGTATGTGCCTACATAAGCTAAGCTGCAGTTGGAATCGGTTCATTAGAAATGGGCGTCTTTTCCCGCCAAATCTTAACAGTTGAGGGGCAAATAACTACTCGTTCTTCGCCTAGTCTTGCAATGTCTCCGCCAACTGACCCAACAAAATCGCATAGTTCATCTACTGCACGCTTTACATCATCGATACTCTTGTTGGCAAGCTGGGTTACCCTAAGGATAACGATGTTGCCCGATTTAACCTCGTTTTTCACAACTTCCAAATCAGATAAATCACGAAGGGGCATGGCTTTCAAGTAGGTTTTGCCAGAAACAACCGTAGAAGCCACTACTTCTTGCTTTGCAGCTTTTTTGGATTTGCGAAGTATATTACCTAGACCAGGCAAACTTCTCCTCTCTACACTCTATTTGCTCTTTAAGAGTTTAAGCGTTTCTTTAAAACGCCCTCTGAATCCACAATACAGATTGGTTTATTAAGTGTTTTATGAACTCAGAATCAATATTTAGCCTCAAATCTCTTGATGAACTCCCATATTTTGTCGCCGACAAAATGAATGTTCTCAACGACTATGCCATGAGCAACTGTCTTCGCTTCATCTGCGTCATAAGTTATTTTTCCTATTGCCAATGGCTTCTCATGTTTCTCGTCAATAATGACGACAAAATCACCTTTTCTAAATTTTCCTTCAAAACGAACAATTCCAGGCGCCATAACATTTGCGCCATTACAAACATGAGGAATGGCTCCCATGTCAACAAAAACCTTTGGTGCACAAAGAAGAAATTCCTTGAAAGCCAGCGTTGGGAAAAGATTTCCTGCAACTTCTGCCATTGAAGGCTTGCCATTGATAAGATAGATTTCGGCAAATTCTGTTTGAATCAGTTCGATATTGGCTTTAGTTTTGAGAATCTGCTCCAAATAAGCTCCAACCTTTACCTTAGCCTTATCTAAGAATGCTTTTGCATCTTTTTCTTTCATGAAATGTCTTCTGAATTTTTCTGACATATGCTTCTTCTTAGATAGGTTTAAATGGTATAAGTTTTAAGTATAAAAGACATAAAATATAGGTTCGTGAGTTCAAAATGAGTGAAATGACAACTGAAATCCTTGAGCAAAACCTCGGAAAAATCGTACTAGTGCGATTAAAAGGTGGAAAAAGCTTGCGAGGAAGGCTCAAGGGCTTTGATCAACACCTAAATCTGGTTCTAGAGGAAACCGAAGACACCACAAACGCTGAAAACATGAGAAAGCTAGGCTTAATAATAGTCAGAGGAGACAACGTAGTTCTAATTTCACCACCGCCAAGGTGACACTGTTGGGAAAGGGAACCCCATCTTTTGGCAAACGTGCCGGCAAAGTGCTTCACATTCGCTGTAGGCGTTGCGGAAGAAGAGCTTACAATGTAACTAAAAAGCGCTGTGCAGCCTGCGGCTATGGAGAAACACCAATCATCAAGAGCTATTCGTGGCGAACCAAGAATCTTCACAGAGAAAGAATCCGATAGCTTATTTGTGTTTGCTTATTTTGAGTATTGATAATAGCCCTTGTCAATCTTGACGTAGATTAATGGCCCTTTGCTATGGGCTAGTTCTCTTGCCTTCCTTAGGGCATTGTTTACTATATTAACAGCATATTCTTGCGTGTTAGATGACTCTTTTTTCTTTTCGCCTATTTCCATTTTGAGTAGGTTTTCCGCAAGGATTGATGTGCCACATACTTCACCGTTCTTGATAAGCGTGAAGGTCAATATCTCTTGCATTTCCTGGCGATTTGGAAGCTTTCCCCATATAGGTTCGGCGTTGTTAAGAACTTTTGTCACTTTGTCCCATCTTTTGGAATTCTCGTTGCCTATGAGCAGCTTTACGCGTTCTTTCCATTTTCTAAACCATGTTTTTGTCCAGATGCCTAAAAACTCGTCTAATTCGCTTTGATTTTCGTTAAAGAACTTTTCCAACTTCTCCACTAGTTCGCATTCGCTCGCCTCTTTTCCAACAAGATTCCAGTGAACTTTAAGATAGTTTGTTAAGTCTTGACATGCTATCTGTAACACCTTGCGATCTGAACCGAAAACGTCTAGTGTTGGATCTACTTCCCGAAGCCTTTCTGACAACAGTATCTCTACGAGATTCATTGGATATATTCCCTACTCGAAGCCTTCTCACATAAAACTACATTCAATCTTTTAATTAAGCTTTATTTATAATGGCTTCTATAACTTTCTTCACTAATTTTTAGCTATATTTCAGTTTCAGAAATATTATAAAGCCGATTTTCAGACGTTATTCTATAAAATCTGGAAGATAATTGACGCTTTCAAGAATTAAGTCTGGTTTTTCTCTTTCTAACTCCTTACGGGAAAAAATTCCAGACAAAACAGCAACTGTTTTGATTCCTGCATTTTTTCCCGCTCTTATGTCTGCAACAGAATCGCCAACAACCACACAATCACTCATTTCAACATCTAATTGCATTGCACACTTAATCAACGCTTCTGGAGAAGGTTTCGGCGCATTCGTATCTAGTGCCGTTATTATGCTCTGAAAGTATTTTGCTATGCCAGATTTTTCTAACTCGTTGATAACAGTTTCTTTCGAAACATAGCGCATGGTAATTAGCGCAAGTTTTGCCTTCTCTGAAAGCTTCCTCAACGTTTCTGAAATATTGGGCAATACTTTTGCTTTTACAGCCGTTGCTTGGTAGTAAGCGTTGAGGTATATGCTCAAAAATTTTTGTACATCAATATCAGTCAATATCTCTTCTATGGGTAGGTTCAACTCAAGTCTCTTTGGAATTTCGGTCACCATTTTTTCTTCAACGATTTGTTGTCCCATTTTTCTTAAAGCGGTTGTTATTGCCTCCTTGTATGCTTCTTTTGAGTCTACTATTGTGCCGTCCAAGTCTAGCAGTATTCCCTTAACTTTCAGCTTCCCGTTTTTCATTGATGTCAGCTCTTAACTTGTGCTTATTGATGCTTATGATTCGATAGGTTTTTATTTATGGTTAATTGTCTAAGGTAAATACCTAATAAATCTGTTTAGAGACTGAAACATCGGGAATGATGGACGAATGGTTAGAAAAGCACGCATACGATTAACAAGCACAGACTACAAGAAACTGGAAAACGTATGCGAAGAACTAAAAGCTATCGCCCAGAAAACAGGAGTCAAACTGAATGGGCCGGTTCCATTACCCACAAAGAGGTTGAAGGTTCCTGTTATAAAGTCGCCGTGTGGCGAAGGAACTATGACATGGGACAAGTGGGAGATGCGTATTCACAAGCGTTTGATTGATATTGATGCTGAAGAGCGTGTTATGAGGCGTATTATGCGTATTCGTGTTCCAGAAGAAGTGCATGTAACCATAGAGCTTATGTAATCATTTTCTTGGCAGTTTTCCTTCTCTTTGTTTGTGCCAGTCACACAGGAAGCATTCACTGCATCTTTCTAAATATTCCACTCCCTTTTTTGTTGTTTTGAAATAATTCTTTTCGTCAATTTTCAGTAATCCTCTATCCAACAGTGCAGTTAAATATTGTTTTGATTGTAAATATGAGAGGCCAACTTCTGTGATTATTTCTGTCTTTTTCTTGCCAGTCTTCGCCTTCTCTAATATTTCCATGGCTATGTCGTGTCTGTCTCTGTTAACCATAACTATCCCATCTAAAGTTATTGCGAATACTATCTAAGTTTTATCATTTATAAAACAGGCACGGTTTTCGAGACTAGTTCATAAGAAACTATTGTAAGGATTAAACTTGTTGCGAAAGCTATAGTCCAAATTCTCTTATCCCAAAGGAAAATTTTGAATCCGTCAAGTATGCCAAAAGGAATGAGGTTGAACACTGCGATCCAAGCGTTGAATGTAGCAGCTAACAAGAATATGAGTGTATATTCGGAAGTTATGAGGGCGGCTAGGGAAAATATTGTTGATAAGGCAATGTTTGTTGTTGGTCCAGCTATGGATATTTTGCCTATCTTTTCCTTGCTTGCTAGCCCCGCTATCATGACTGCGCCTGGCGATATAATTTTGAAGAATGGTGAAATAATGGAAATTAGTGTTAGAAAAGCACCTATAAGGGTTAATCTAAATTCTGCCCATAAACCTGTTCGCTGTGCAATTACTTTGTGAGCAATTTCGTGTATGAAGAAGGATGCAGTCAAGGACATTGTAAAAAAGACAAGCGTAAGCGGTTGCTTTATTTGTTCAAAAACCTCAGGTAGTAATCCCCACGACAATCCAATGCCCACAACCAGCACCGCAGCTATCGATAAATGCATGATTTCCTTACCACTGAAATGTATTCTTCGCCTTGATTCAACAGGAACATACGTCACTGAATATTCATATGGCATTTGCCTCTGAACAACTATTGGAGTTTCCTCTTTTTGTATTCGTGCTTGCTCAATGCGTGGGCAATTATGATTTTCTGGCAGACGATGTTCTGAACAGAAATAGTCTCCACAATATGGGCACCTGAACGGTAGGAATACTTCCTCTTCGCATTTTTGACATTTCATGATTAAATGCGCCTTTTGTGTTATGATGCTGACTGTCGTTTTATACGTTTCCTTAATTCATTGAAGTTTCGTATTTATTAATGCGCCAAATACTTAAAACAGCGATAAGCTAAATCTAAGTGCCACCAATTAAATATGAGGGAAAGCATTTGAGGGCTTTCAGTTTTGTTCACGCTGCAGATTTGCACTTAGGCTATTCGCAATATGGTTTAGAAGCTAGACGTGAAGATTTTGACCGGGCATTTCAGGAATTAGTCGACAAAACTATCGAGTTAAAGCCTGACTTTGTAATTATTGCTGGAGATATATTCCATCAAGCACGTCCATCTAACGTCACGTTAGAAAACGCCATCAGAAACTTTAGCCGCTTGCGTGAAGCTGGAATTCCAGTTTTAACTGTTGACGGTTCACATGATTCAGCGCCCAACCTTATAACTGGAACCATTCTGAATCCACTGGATAGCGCTGGATTAATTTATCATCTGCCAAGACATGAAGGCGCTTGCTGGCGTAAAGAAGACTGCTGCTACATTTATGGTGTACCAAACCTTAGAACCCGGCGCAAAACAGAGGAATTGCTTCCAGCCTTCATGGAACAAAACAAGCCAATGCCAGACCCAGCGCTCTTCAACATTTTCGTTTTTCACATGGCATTAGACCTTCCAAGCGTAAAACCACCTTATATGGAGGCTGAAGCTTCACCAGAGCTTATACCTGAAGACTTCAACTATTACGCTGCTGGTCATGTGCACACGCCTTATCAAGAAAAATTCAAAACCGGGCTGCTGGTTTACAGTGGATGCACAGAAACCGTCAATTACGATGAAGCAAAAACCAAAAAAGGCTTCTACAATGTTAAAGTAGACGAAAAAGGCAATGTTTCACCCGAGTTTATAGCACTTGAATCTCCACGCAAGTTTACTGTCTTGGAACAAGACTTCACTGGCGTTGCTCCTCCAAAAATTACCGAGCTAACTGTTCAACTTGTGAAAGACGCTGATGAAGAAGGCGCAATAATTATTCCAGTGTTGAAAGGCGTTCTACCAGCAGAAGCGAGCCGCGCCGAAGTTGACATATCACAAATCAGGAGTGCCGCTGAAAAAGCGTTGTATGTGCACCCTCTTGTTCAGTTGCGTGAAAGTGAAGTTTCAGAAGAAATAGTTCGCTCTATCTTCGAAAGCGAATTCAAAGACTTAAAAACGAAAGCCTTCGAATACTTCTTGCAAATTTTTTCTGAGCGCTACAATCGCGATGAAGCCGAAGAAATAGCACGAATTGCTGTCAGCCTAATCGAGCCCTTGACTAAAAAACAAGAAGAGAAAGTGAAGCAAACCATAGAGGAGCTTTTACAATGAAAATAGAAATCGTTCAACTGGAAAATATTCGTTCCCATACGAAATCCACGGTGCCTTTTGTAAAAGGATTCAACTGTCTTGTAGGCGGTTTAGGCTGTGGCAAATCTAGCATATTATATGCTATTGACTTTGCATTCTTCGGTGAACCAATAGGCAGAAGCTTTGAATATCTTTTACGTGAAGGTGCAAGCAACGGAAAAGTTATGGTTCAATTCATTCAAAATGGAAAAAACTACAAAATATCACGTGGATTGAAAAGACGTGGAAAAGGTATAAGCCAAGACATTGACGAACTGAAACTTTTCGAAGATGAAAATTTGATAGCAAGCGTGAAAAGCGACGCTGTGGCTGAACAATTGAAAATTATAACAGGCTGGGATAGAGAGCTTTTCCGTGAAATTGTTTGGGTTCGCCAAGAACATCTGAAAGAACTTTTGGATATTGCGCCACGTGAAAGACAAAAACGGCTAGACGAATTGTTCGGGCTTTCAGATTACGAAGAGGCATGGAGCAACATCGTCGGATATCAACGCGAATACGAAGGTGAGAAAAAAGCATATGAAAAGGATCCTGATGTTCTAGGAATGGAGAAGCTTGCTACTGAATATAATCGAATAACCGAAGAATTCTCACTCCTAGAAATTGACTTGCAAGAGATGGTAAAGAGGCTTGCCACAGCCAAGAAAGCCTTAGAAGAAGCCGATTCAAAACTCAAGAAACTCGAAGAAATAAAAGCGTCCATAGAAGAACTCAAACGAAAAGAGGCTCAAATGCAAGCAAACCTAACAAATACAGAAGACACAGCAGCAAAGTTGGCTGAAAAACTTGAGGCGAAGAAAAGTCTTATAGAGAATATGAGACAACGCATCGGCACAATGGAAACGCAATTGACTTCGTATCGGGATAAGCTTAAAGAAATGGAAATTCCGGCTGAACAGCCAATCGAAACCATAAGACAGTATTTAGCTATCTATGATGACCAAATTGCTAACCTCAAAGTAGAGCAGGAAGCGACACTTCGAGACATGCAGACAAATCAGAAACGAATTACATCCCTATCCACAGAAAACATCTGCCCACTTTGCCTACAGCCACTAAACGACCAATACAAAAATAGCCTAATGCAACGGATTCAAGAAGAAAACAATGAAAGACAAAAAACTATAGGTCAACTTCAACGCGAAATTGAGGAACTTCAACGCACCAAAAACGGCGCAAATGCCGCGTTTTCGAACATGCAGATGCTTACGCCAAAAATCGAAGACTTAAAACTTCGCGTAAATGAAGAAGAAACCGCTTTAACCGAGCTTTCAAACGAGTTTGAAAGGCAACAAAAATTAGAAGGAGAGATTCGCAAACAACTTGAAACTGTTCGGATGGAAATCAGCAGATTTGACATATCAGAGCTGGAAGTCGCAAAAACAAGAAAGGAAGAAGCTTCCAGACAGTACTATACGCTTGAATTTGATTTGCGCGCCAAAGAGAGCCACAAAAAAGACTTAATCACCAGGGTAGAAGAAGTAAAGGATAGAATTGATGTTGCTGAACAGAAGCTTGAACGTAAGGAAAAGATAGAGAAAGCCGTTAAGATAATTACTAGCATACGTGACGCCTACAGAAGCATTCAGCCCAAACTGCGTAGCGAATTTGTAAAAGTCTTGAGAAACTTTGTTCAACAAGTCCTTGACCACTTGACTGGTGGAGAAGGAGCATTTCTCAATATCTTGATTGATGAAACCTATTCGCCTTATGTTATGAGCGAAGGCGGTGTTGAAAGGGAAGTTTCAAACCTCTCAGGCGGCGAAAGAACATTGCTTGCTTTTGCTTATCGCCTTGGCCTAGGTCAATTAATTATGCAGTCTAGAACTGGTCATGGATTGAGTATGCTTCTGCTCGACGAGCCAACCGAAAGTCTTGGAAGGGAAGATGGCTCCATAGATCGCCTAGCTGAAGCGATTTCTCGTTTTAAAGCCATAGAACAGATAATCGCAGTTACGCATAGCGAAGCCTTTGCAGAGAAAGCTGAACATGTGATTAGACTTGAGAAGGAAGCTGGAGAAAGCAAAGTTTCGGTTGAAAAACAACCCTAATGTCTCAGTTGCTCAGTAGAATTTTTAAGGGCAGAAGACCAATTACAATTGGTAAGGATTATGAGAGAAACAGTTAAAAAAGTTAAACTTATAGAACCAATAGACATCGAACGTGTTAGCATATATAGAGACCATTATTTTCCTAATGCCTATATAATCGATCTTCCTCTGGATTCTTTGCCTGATCATGTTTGGCTCTACATTTTTGAACGGGAATGGAAGATAAGTAGGCATTTATGGGACAGAAAACTTTTCGTTGTGGGCGATAAACTGAGGCTTGTAACCACAGAGCATGGGATTGAGGAAAAAATTGATTGGGTTAAAGAAGTCATAGAGCGCACCAATAAAAGCGTAGATGAATATAATAAGGAAGCAGATGTGCGGGCTGTTCAAGCAGAAGAGGAAGCTAGAAAACAAGCTGAGGAAGAGAAGGCAAAGGCTGAAGCTATTAAAGATGTTGTTAGGCGAAGGTTTGGGGCCTTATAAGTGTGTCAGCAACTAACAATTTCTGATGAGCTATGATAGATTTAACTCTTAGTTTTTCTGCTTTCCAGAATGCCGTCAATGGTAACTAAAAAACGGCAGCTGTCGCACATTTGATCGTCTTTTGTTGCTTCCCTTGATTTGCATTTTACGCATTTAACACGCACAAGTTCAGTTGTCTTTTGTTCCTGCAAAACATTACCAAACATAGTGTTCTCCAAGAAACACAATACTATCTTGTTAAGACAGTTATGGTTTATGAATTTAGGATCTTGATTTCAACTAAAGATTGCCCAAACAGTCATTTTTCTTCAATGACCATGTTTTCTAATGTGCCAATTTTCTCAATTTCAATTTTTATAACATCGCCTGCCTGCAAGAATTTTGGCTGAGGTTTCAAGGCGAAGCCCACGCCTGCTGGCGTTCCTGTTGCGATTATGTCGCATGGTTCCAACGTCATTACTCGACTTAAATGGTATACTATTTCGTTGATGTTGAAAACCATGTTTTTTGTTGTGGAATTTTGGCGAAGCTCTTCATTAATCCACGTTTTTATAGCCAAATTCGATGTATCTTCAAGCTGATTTATTGTTGTTATACATGGACCTGTTGGAGCAAAGGTGTCAAAACTTTTTCCTCTAGTCCATTGTTTATCCTTGAATTGGATGTCTCGCGCTGAAACATCGTTTAATATTGTGTATCCGAAAATGAATGATTTGGCTTCAGAAGCTTGAACATTTTTAGCTTTTTTGCCAATTACAATAGCTAATTCAGCTTCGTAATCGAGTTGTTTAACAAACCTTGGCTTGACTATCTTTTCATTCGGACCAATTATTGTTGTGTAAGGTTTCATGAAAATTATGGGTTCGTCAGGTATAGATGCATTTTGTTCTGATGCGTGGTCTCGATAGTTTAAGCCTAGACAAATAATTTTGGGAGGGAAAGGTATGGGCGTCAGCAGGGTTATTTTGTCTATTGAGGTAGAAGCATGTTCAATGTCCTTTTTTTGGGCACTTTCTACAAGTTTTTCAGTTTTTCTTATTGCTTGGCCTCCTAAGTTTATAAACTGCTCTAAATGTTTTGGAAAATTTTCATTCAGCCGTTTTGCAAGAGTTGGCAGGGACAATGCCCAATTGTCTCTTAAAATGCCGTAGTTTTCTTCTTTCTTATCGTGATAGCGAATCAGCTTCAATGCGAATCCCTATGTTCAACTTGGAACAACGCCAATTGTTGTTACTGAAATATCTTTCTTTTCCAGTTCTTTGATGAAAGGGTTTATGCCGACTGAATCGCTTGCGATGTGTCCAGTGATTATGAGATTTCCTATGCCATCTGCTTTCAGTCTTTCTAAATCTCCTATGCTTATGTGAATGTAGATGACTGTTCCAATGCCGTGTTTGAAGTATGTTTTGGCGATTTCGTAGCCGCCGTTTGTTCCGGCTCCATGCGAAACCACAACTTTTCCAGCAGGGTTATCAGCTTTTCCAAGGCGAATCTTAACTTTAGTAACTGCATTTTTGAATTCAGTCAGTTCATTTAAGGCATCAACTATATCTCGAACTTTGGAATTCTTCCCTATTTTGCTATCAATTTGTTCACTCATTATCCTTCGCCCAATCTCATCCAAAGGTGTATGAATATTCATGTAAGGCATTCTCAGAAGCTTCGCAACATCAATTGCATGAACGTAATTTCGTGTGTGCGCTTCCACTTCCAAGTCTTGAAGCTTCTTTTCAACAGCTTTTTCAGCCTCTTCGCATGGGATGACAACAGCTACCATTTGTTGTACGTGTCTTTCGAAAACATGAAAAAAGTCTATTACTGCTGTTCTGCCTGAAGGGTGATGGGCAATCACAGCATCGTAGCCTAACTGTTTTGCAAGCAAAAGCTCTGGAGCGCCAGCATCGATACAAAATAGAATTTTTCTGATATTATCGCCATCGACGTAAATAGTGCTGTCTTCTGGAACAGTTTCTAAACCTGCAAGTTTTAAGGATAGCCTCATAATCTCTTCAGTGTTCACAATTATTCACTCCGAGACTTGCTGAATTGCTTTATACTAGCCTTTATTACAAGTAAAAATATGTAAACTTAGCTTACAGAAGAATACCGGTAAAAGGAGAAAAAGGCGTTTAAATGCGTGACAAAACAAGAAAAGTGGCGCTAACAGAGGGTGTAACAGCTGGCATCTTCTTCGGAACAGCCTCAATCTTTATACGGTTTCTACAAAATGTGGACGCATTTTCCATAGCCTTTTGGCGTCTTATAATTGCTTGTTTGACTCTGGCTATAATATTAGTTGTCCTTGGAAAATCTTTCCACTTTAGTCTTGTAAAAAGGAATTTAAGAGATTTAATAATTCTCAGCTTTTTCCTCGGTTTACATTTTATATTTTTTGTTTCGGCTGTAAAAGATACAACGATACTGAATGCGACCGTTCTCGTTAATACAACGCCGATTTTCTCTATGTTTATCTCTAGCTTTCTATTTAATGTTAAGCCGTCTCGCCTTGCGTTGGTTGGTTTAGCAATCTCGTTCATAGGCATCTGCGTGATTGGCTATGCTGAAACTACGGTTACAAATGCCAATGGTCAAGGATTTTTTTCAAATCTGAAAGGCGATTTAGAAGCAGTTTTAGCCGCGTTGGTTGAAGCCTTCTATCTTAATTATGGCAGAAAAGTGCGAAGTCAAATGGCAATTCTTCCCATAATGTTTCCAATCTATATGTTAACTGCAGTAGTTGTAGGCGCCATAGGCGTTTCTGCCACAAATAAGTTACCAACGATACCAAACGAGGTTGGAATGATTCTTCCGCTAGTAGGTTTAGGCTTGTTACCTACAGCAACAGCCCACACGCTTTATTTTTCTTCCTTGTCAAATTTGAAATCCTTCGAGACTGCAACGATGGCTTTGCTTGAGCCCATCGGCGCGACATTGCTAGGCATAATCTTTTTCATGGAAATTCCTGGATATCTTTTTGTTTTTGGCGCCATCTTAATTTTGGTTGGAATAGTCTTTATTGTCAAAGAAAAGGTGAGCAGCGTCTTTGAAAGATGATTGCACATTAGCTATCGACGTATGGAACATCTAAAAAGAAATGGAAGATTATTCTTCTTCTGCAATTTTCTTCTCTTTAACCATCAAAACGTTTTCTTTTTCGCCTATTACTCTAAAATAATCTTTTAGTTCGCTTTTGTGTAGAAACCTTTTAAGAAGTATTCGCAGATATTTTCTAGAGACGTTTTTTCCTTCTCCTTTCACAATTATAGCGTCTGCTGTTGTTTCAACATCTGCCTTTGTTCTTTCTTTCAAGAATTCAGTTAACTCTTTGATTACGTCGCTTCCTTCACTTTTTAATTCAGATATGTTAATTTGTGTTTCAACCATGCAAATTTCACCTACTTCTAACCATTATAACTCTTACTTGGTCGCATGTATCCTCGCATGAATCTGCAATCATCTCCATTGCTTCAAAAAGCTGACTTATCAAAACAGCTATGCCTGCTCTTGGTACATTTTCTTTGCCAAGCAACGTTCTGGCTTTTTCGTGTATGTCATCAACTTTTTCTTCCTCTCGTTCAACGGCATCTGCAGCTTGAAGAGCTTCGTCCGGGCTGGTTATGATTTTGTTTACGCATTTTTGCAGAGAAATAGCACATTGCTTGACGTTTTTAACAATCTCTGCAAATTCTTCTCTAATGGTTTTTGGCACTTGTTCCATTGGTAAAGCGCCTAATATTCGTGTGGATTCTCTGCTCCAGTCTGCAACCATGTCTACTCTCTTTACAAGATGCATCAAGTCTTCTCTGCCTACTGATGATAGGTCTCCTCTTGACACTTCATCCATAACCTTTCTACGTAATCCGTCTGCCTCTTTTTCATTTTTAGCCACTCTTTCTATGCATTTCCACATTTCTTTCTCATCATTGTCTATAGCTGCTTGTATCGCTTTCTCTAAGTCTTCAACTATTCCAGTTGTCAAAGCTAGATGTTGCTGTATAGTGGATAACGCCTTTGTTTCTCTTCTTTTTTCAAACCATTTTACTAACTCACTCAACAGCAATTTCCTCCCTTAATCCCACATCAGGATATGCAAACACACGAGTCTTCTCGGATGAGAAACTTACGGTAACTTTTTCGCCTGTATTAAACCATTCTCCAACAAGAGAAGGCTTGACAATTACCACCAAATCTTGATTTTCAAGTCTAACTTCGTAGCGTATATTTGTTCCCTCAAAAGTAACTCTTTCCACAGACCCCAACATAGAATTTTTGCTTTTCTTCCTTCCTTTTTCTATAATAAAGACTTCAGGTCTTATCGCCAAAACAACTCTATCGTCTCTCTTCACGGTTTTGTTCGTTACGGAAACTCGTATTCCGCCTCGAAACTCTATTGAAACCTCGTTAGTGTTTTCGTTCACGACATAACCTTCTAAAAAGTTTGACTCCCCAATAAAATGCGCCACAAAAATGCTTTGCGGGTTCATATATAATTCTTTCGGGGTTCCAACCTGCAAAACTTTGCCTTTTTTCATAACAGCTATTCTATCTGAAATTGCCATTGCTTCTGATTGGTCGTGTGTTACGTGTATGGCGGTTAGCCCCAAATCTTTCGACATTCTCCTTATCTCGTATCTTAGTTCATTTCTAACTTTTGCGTCAAGCTGTCCCAACGGTTCATCCAAAAGGAGTGTTTTGGCTCCAGCAGCGAGGGCTCTTGCTACGGCTATTCTCTGAATCATTCCTCCGCTTAATTCGTTTGGAAACGCATCTAAACGTTCATGCAGTCTAACCATATCAAGTACTTCATGCCCTATCGTGTCTGCTTTTTTCATGTCAAATCCTTTCACTTTAGGTCCATAAATAACGTTGTTCCAAGCGTTCATATGTGGAAACAAAGCAAAAGTTTGGAAGACGAATCCGATATCTCTATCTTCCGGTGGAATGTCATTAACAAGCCTATCCCCTATGTAGATTTCGCCTTCGTCTGGCTGAATTAATCCTGCAATAAGCCTTAGCAAGGTTGTTTTTCCACATCCGCTTGGACCGAGCAACGAAAAATATTCTTTATCATAAATGTGGAGGCTGACATTTTTGACGGCTACAATATCTCCAAACTTTTTGGTAACATTGACTATTCGAACGTCAGGCACAGTTAAGCCTCCTTTTGCGCGATGTCTTGTTCTTATTAGGCAAACTTGTTGCATAAATGGTATGCTGTATATTAAACATGTTAGTATCTTCCTTTTCCTCTAACGATAAGTCTTAGAGCAAGTAGAATTATGAAAGAAAATAGTATCAAAAATCCACAGCCTAAACCAATTTCCAATGGAGTGACGGGTACTGGTAATTTTTGTTTGACCCAATCGACAATGACTACTGGTGCGGTTCGCAGTGTGGTAACCACCGCCAAGGTTGCGCCTGTTTCACTTACGCTTCTTGTGAAAACCATTATTGCGCCTGAAAGTATGGAGTATTTAGTTAATGGCAGTATTATCGTTCTAAAGACGCCTAAGGGTTTAGCTCCTAGGGTTCTGGCGGCTTCTTCTGTATCAACGCCTATTCTCTCAATTGCTGCCGACATGGACCTCACGAAATATGGATATGTTATTGCCAAATGGGCAAAAATTAATAATAGCATCTCTGGTATGAAGGTGAAAGTTTCTTTCCAAAAGAATTTCAAAGAGACACCTAAGGCTATTGATGGAACAATTAATGGAACATTAACGAGGAGGTCTAACACTGTTGAAGTTAAAGTTCCAGCTTTTCTTCTAGCGACTATGATTGCCATTGGCAGTCCAATTATGACATTGAAAACGGTGACAATAGCTCCTAAAGAATAGGAGAGAATGAGGCTTTGCCAATATTCGCTCCAAATGCTTACTCCTAAAATTGCGTTTGGCAATGTTTCTGTGAAAATAGCTTCAAACGCTGGTAACGCAACAAAAAGCGATGGAGCAAGTATGATAGCAAAGAAAATTAGAAGGGTGACACTGTCTCTTGATAATGTTGCTTTTGAATAGCTTAGCTTTCTCTCGAAAGTAGGCCAAATTCTTTTTATTGGCAATTTCAATTTTGGTCCTAAAATGCGAATAATACCAAAAATTATGAGTGAGATGACTATAAGCACGAAGCTTGCAAAGGCTAATGAACCTTGGTAGCTAAACTGGTCTATTCTTGGAGGTACAGCCTTAAAATCGTCAGTAATTTTTTGTATGAACACTGGTCCGTTTTCGAAAATAATTCCTGCAACTATAATGGTGGCTCCGGTTTCTGATATTGACCTTGAGAAGGCAAGTATGAATGCTGCTATCAATGAAGGCTTTATAATTGGAAATGTAACCGTTCTTGCAGCTGCTAAAGGTGGTGCCCCAAGTGTTCTTGATGCCTGTTCATATTCCATTTTATAGTCAAGCAATGCTCCAACAATCACTCTAACTACTACTGGGTAGGAGAATGTGAAATGCAGCAATGTGACAAGGAGCCAGCCTGGAGAAATCAATGAGCTTCCAAAAAGTGAAGAAATTCCTTCTGGTTCACTCCAAAATAGTAGAAGCGAATAGCCAAGTGCAGCTGTTGGCACAACGAATGGAATGTCAGCAAGTGTATCGAGAACATTCAGCCATTTTGATTTTCCACGTGTTATAAGCCATGCCATTGGAACTCCGGCTATGACATCTATTGTGGATACAAACAGGGCTATCGTGAAGGAGTTCGCAACTGCGGTGAGGGCGCGAGACATGAGCTCGGGTTTAATTAAAACTTGCTGCATTGTGTTCCATTTGATTATTATTCCCAGAATAGGTGGCAACAGTATCAAAGCAAAGAATATTATTACAGCGGTTGAGTACACTCCATATTTAATAGGTTTTTTTGATGAAAGCTTATCCAAAGCCTCTGTGATTCTAGGTTTAGCCAACAGTTTCTCCGCCCAATAGTGGCGCCATATTTGCTATTTCCATTCGTCTTTTCAGTTGATAAGTTTTCCTTAGAATAAGTTGTCAGTTCGCCCGTCGAGTCATATCATTGCCGTAGCTCTGTTGACTCTCTAGTTCATCATCCGAAAATAAAAGAAGCAGTAAATAGACATAAGGTTTTTGCAGTAAAAATTAAGCTCCTTAATTTTTGTCAAAAAGAAACAGAAATGAAGCATATGATGAGCAGAATTATCCCAGTTATAATTAAGACCAGTCCAAATCTCGTGAAGCCCCGAGGTTTCCATGCGTCTCTTCTATACACTTCTGATGGTCCCACTGTTTTACTTCCCGTTATTGCTTCTGTGGCAGCTGCAAGAAGCGCTGCTGCACTGCTGGCCCGGTTTATTCCACCTGAACCGAGAAGAAATAAAATGCCAGAGGGAATGAGAACTATTCCTTCAAGAAATGAAATCTCCTCGGACGTAAACTCTGGATGTGACGAGAAAAGCCAGAGATTAACGAAAAAAATGATTAATGCAAGCACTAGTGAAACAACAATTAACAATGCAAGATTGAGAAGAATTCTTTTGTTCATGTTCTTAAGCTATTAAGCGCTTTTTGAGTGTAAAAACCTTTTTGTGTTTCGACATGAAATTTAAAGATAAGCATGAGCTCATTTGGTAACTAGAGGTGAAGTTGATGGATGTTTTTGATGCTATTAAAAAAAGAAGAAGCATAAGAGCCTTCAAAAGTGACGACATATCATCAGAAATTGTCGAAAAGCTTCTTGAGGCGGCAAGCTGGGCGCCGTCGGCTGGAAACATACAGCCATGGGAATTCATTGTGATTCGAAAACCAGAAATCAAGGAGAAGCTTGCTGAAGCGGCTTTAAGTCAAACGTTCATTGAAGAAGCTCCAGTTGTAATTGTTGTTTGTGCTAATGAGAACCGTTCGTCTCAAGGCTATGGAGTTCGTGGCAAAACCCTCTATTGCATTCAAGATACGGCAGCAGCAATACAGAACATTCATTTGGCTGCTTGTTCGTTTGGGTTAGGCACAAGCTGGATTGGTGCTTTTCGAGAGGAAGAAGCTAGGGAAATTTTGAAAATTCCTAACGGCGTGAGACCAGTAGCCATAATCCCAGTCGGTTTTGCCGACGAATCGCCTCCGCCTCGAAAGAGAAGACCTTTAAATCAAATCGTGCATTACGAAACCTTTTAGAGTGAAGTATGCATGAAAATGCGAAGCTATTATCTTGGCGAGCTTACTTGGCCAGATGTGAAAGAGTTTTTAGCTGTGCACGATGTTGCTGTTGTTCCTGTTGGAAGTTGCGAGCAGCATGGTCCTCACTTGCCCATTGATACCGATGCTTATGATGCTTTTTGGCTTTCATTAAAAGCTGCAGATAAAGCCCAATGCGCTCTTGTAGCGCCACCAATCTATTATGGAGTTTCTTCTCATCACATGGATTTTCCAGGAACAGTTACCCTTAGTCCGCATATTTTAGAGCAATTAGCCTATGAAGTGGCTTCTTCTCTGGTTAAACATGGCTTCAAGAAATTGCTTTTTGAGAATGGGCATGGTGGAAACACACCTGCCTTGGAAGCTACTGCTCAGAGAATTAAAACAGACACTAACGCTTTTGTGGCTATTGACACTGTTAGCCTTATACCAGACTTTATCGAAAAATCGATTCAAACTTCTTATGATGCGCACGCTGGTGAATTTGAAACTTCGACTACATTGGCAAACAGGGAAAAATTCGTCGTTAAAAATAGAATAAAGAAACCAAGGATTAGGCTTCCTGAATCAAAATACACAAAAATAGGATTGAAGGAGTCTGGACCAAAAGTCGTTTGGAGCTTCCGAACAAGAGAAATAAGCGAAACAGGAGTCATAGGCGACCCAACAAAAGCTTCAAAAAAGAAAGGTGAAACAGCATGGAAACTAGCCATTGAAAGGCTTGCCGACCTTCTAATGGAGCTTGACAAAATGCAATTATAATGTGCGTTTATTCTCTGTTGTATCTAGACCCTTTATATTTAGATTAAACTTTGGCTTCTAACTTGGCTTTCAAATAATAAAATTAATGCCGATGAAAGGGGATGAAATTTTAATATCTCGTGTGTATTTTATGTTGTGAGGTTAGTTATTGAAGTATACAGTTATCGCTGATGCTTACGAGAAAATTGAGTCTACAACTAAACGATTAGAAATGACAGACCTTCTAGTGGACCTGCTTAGAAACACTCCTAAGGAGATTATTGATAAAGTTGCATATATAACTCAAGGCAGAATATACCCTGAATTTGTAAGTCTTGAAATCGGTATAGCTGAAAAGCTTGCCGTGAAGGCTCTTGCAAGGGCTTCGGGAAGAAAAGAAACTGAGATAGACGAAGATTTGAAGAAAACAGGTGACATAGGTGAAACCGCCCAGAAATTCATGGCAAGCAAAAGGCAGGTTACGCTTGTGCCTCAGCAAGCTTTGACAGTTGAAAGAGTCTATGAGACACTTGACAAGATGGCAAAGGCTTCTGGTTCAGGCGCAGTAGACGTTAAGACTGCTCTTCTTGCTGGGCTTCTAGCTGATGCGGCTCCTAAAGAGGCCAAATACATTATGCGCACTGTTACTGGCAATCTTCGCTTGGGCATTGCCGACATGACAGTTCTTTATGCTCTAGCTATAGCCTATGGCGGCGGAAAAGAAGCTCGTGAACTAATAGAACGTGCATACAATATTTCCTCTGATCTCGGAAGAGTTGCAAAAACTGTTGCTGAAAAAGGATTGAAAGGAATAGAGAAGTTTCAAGTTTTAGTAGGTGAGCCTATAAGGCCTATGCTGGCAGAGCGTCTTTCTTCACCAGAAGAAATATTGGAAAAACTCGGCGGAAAATGCATAGCTGAATACAAATATGATGGGGAAAGAATACAAATCCACAAAAAAGATTATGAAGTGGTTCTTTTTTCTAGGCGTTTGGAAGATATCTCAAGCCAGTATCCAGACGCTGTTAAACTGGTTAAAGATTACGTGAAGGCTAAGGATGCTATTTTGGAAGCTGAATGTGTCGCTATAGATGTTGATACAGGCGAGATGAAGCCTTTTCAAGAGTTGATGCATCGGAGACGCAAATATGGAATTGAAAAGGCTATGGAAGAATATCCTGTCTCTCTGTTTGTGTTTGATGCACTTTATGTTGACGATAAGGATTTGACCTTCGAGCCGTATCCAATTAGGCGAGAAACGCTTGGAAAAATCATAGAAGAAAGCGACCGAGTGAAAACCGCTAAGTATATTATCACAAGCGATGTAAAAGAGCTTGAAAACTTTTTCTTAGAAGCCATAGAAGACGGCTGCGAGGGATTGGTCTGCAAATCCATGGCTGAAGATTCAGTTTATCAAGCAGGCGCAAGAGGTTGGCTGTGGATAAAGTATAAGCGGGATTACAAAAGCGAAATGACTGATACTGTGGATTTAGTTGTTGTCGGTGCTTTTCATGGAAGAGGAAAACGTGCTAGAACCTACGGCGCTTTGCTGTTGGCGGCTTATAACTCAGAAAATGACATTTTTGAGACTGTTACTAAATGTGGAACAGGCTTTACTGACGAGGATTTGGTAAAACTGCCAGAAATGATGAAGAAACATGTTATACAGCATAAGCATTCAAGAGTTAATTCGATGATTGAAGCTGATGTGTGGTTCGAACCAGTTGTGGTTATTGAAGTTTTGGGAGCTGAAATAACATTAAGCCCCATTCACACTTGCGCTATGGGCTCCATCCGAAAAGGAAGCGGATTAGCCATCAGATTTCCAAGGTTCACGGGCAGATATAGAATTGAGAAAGCCCCAGAGGATGCGACGACTGCAAGTGAGATTGTTGAAATGTATAATAATCAATTAAAGAAAATCAGCGAAAGCTGAGATTTGGCTAGTATTCATTGTTTGGCAAGATTAAAATTAGAGATCTTGGCAGATATAACCTATGAATTGGCGACTCGTTGGAATAGCAATACTTCTAATTTTCCTTATTCTAGCTGTTTTGCTACTTGTTGATTTTCCTATTGCACAAAAAAGTAATGTGTTGCTGGAGCAGGAGGGGATTATGTTGCCCTTTATGTATCCGTTTGGTGAGCCTCCGCCAGCCATGGTGCCTACTGTAAATGTGACGTTAACTCCATTAAATAGAACAAACTATATTGTTGAGGTTTTGGTGGTGGCTACGGTTTGGAATACGACTAAATGGAATCCTAAAAATGCTACATTGGTTGATTTATGGGTTGTTAACTATACTGGGGCTCAATTATTGTTAAATTATATTGAAAATAATGGAACCTATCCTATTAATCCAAATGTTCCGGGTGTTAAGACGTATGCGAAGTTTTTGGATATGGGTTCTCCGAATAGAAACGTAGTTAGACTTGTAGGCTTGGATTATGATGGTAATTATACGGTTGTTTTGATTAATCCGTATAGAGAGGTAGATGCAAACGTTACGCTTGTTGTTGAGGAGACATATTGGGAGCCTGGGCGTATTTTGCCACCAAATTATGTGACTTTGGGTTTTACTGCGGCACTAGCCGTTGTTGGATTGTATGTTGTAGTAAAAGGTTCAGAGTGGTCAAGCTCGAAAGCTCGAAGGAGACGATTGTAATTCTGATAGTGGCTGATTGCATGTTTTTCTTTATTGAGAGCAATGTTTTAAAATGTGCTTTTCATAGTTTTCAATGGCATATTTCGGAGGATGTGGTTTGAAGGCAATTGCATTAGCTTTCGGGATTCTTATTTTGTTTTTGGGATTTGTTCTTGTAGCAGCTTCCCAGAGTGTTGTTGAGGTTCCACCTCAGCCAAAACAAACTAAGGCGGATGAAGTAATAAGTCCAAATGCAATGGGATCTGAAAGTCTTACCGTCAACCCGAATTTAACAGCAGGCCAAGTTTTTAAGCTTGATTACGCATTCAGAAATTTCCCTCAAAATTATCCTGAAGACTATATAATAATTTATACAAATCTAACTGATCCTTTAGGTAACTTGACGCAGAGATATATTATCATGATACCCAATCCGCAGAATCCTTATCAATGGGTAAAAGCGCCTGGAGGCGATTGGAATGAGACAAGTGTGGCTAATTTAACTGGGATTTATCGAATAACTGTTTTTCCTGAGGTTAGCGTTATGAATCTTACAAGGTTAACTGTCTGGGTGTCGGAAATTATAGAGGGAAAGACTTTGTATCCATATTCTTACATGTTTTACGTGAGTATTCCTGTTGTTGGTGCTGGGGTTGTTTTGTCTGCTTATGGTGTGTTGAGTAAAACTCGACGTGCTAAACGGGTAAGGCGTGAAAAATGAGAACTTTGGCTGTCTTCTTTATTTTTTTGTTTTTTGTTTTGTTTTTGGATTGTGGAAAGCTTATATAACAGTAAATTATGAGTGTGTGTTTAGGTATGAAAAATGATGGGAAAATCGTTTAAGTGCCTTGTGCCTTTGCTTCTTCTGACGTTTGCTTTGGTATTTGCTGCTCGTCTCGTTCCTACGTCAACTGCTAATCCTGAGACGCGTGTTTACATTGATCCTCCATTGGTTGAAAAATTCGATAATGAAACTTTTGTGGGTGACACTTTCACAGTTTCTCTAAAGTTCGACGAGATGACTGATCTTGCAGGCATTGAATACAAAATATACTGGAATAAGACTGTGCTAAATTATGTGAGCGTAGTGGATACTATGCCATGGACAACTTATTTCACTGCCAAAGATGAGAAAACAAATGATTATAATGCTACTCACGGTAGAATGTGGTTCTCAGCCGTCGACACCGGTTCAACACCTTATACTGGCAACGGAACTGTTAGACAGATTACCTTTAATATAACGAGTCCAACGCCTACAGGTTCTTTCTTGTATACTTTGATTGATATCCAAGATGACATCTTTGGCGACTCTCTAGCTAACGAAATTCCGCATGCTACATATGATGGTGAATTCTATTACATTTGGGTCATCCCAGAGTTTTCTGGAGTAGCCATCTTCGCGGTTCTTCTGACTGCTACTGCGGTTCTCGTTGTCTCTATGCGTTATTTCAAGCGTGGCAGAGAGTTTCTGAAGTAGCTCTAAATTTTCCATATTTTTTCTTTCTCTAATGGCCGTTTATATCGAGTTTCGAGTTTTGATTTCGATTTTGGCTTTTTTTCTGAACCAGTGAACAGTAAATTTCAAATATTAATAGCTGTGATAATGTTAGGTCTGAGGTTTAAAAATGAAAAGAAAAATGTCTAGGATTTCTATTCTGTTACTACTTCTATTGAGCGTAATAACTAGCGCTGTTCGCTTTTCTCCCCTGTCGTATGCCTATCCGGGAACAAACTTTTACGTTGATCCGCCGTTGGTTGAAATGTACACGAACGAAACTTCTGTAGGCGACACCTTCAACGTGACCTTGAAGTTTGGCAACATGACCAACCTTTATGGTTTAGAATACAAGTTATACTGGAATAACTCTGTAATTAATTTTGTTGGCGTTAAGGATACTTTGCCGTGGCCTTTTACTTTCGTTGCAATGAACGAAACAACTAACAACTATAATGCAACTCATGGAAGATTCTGGTTCTCAGTTACAGCAGTGCCTCCATCAACACCATTCAATGGAAGCTTCACCGTTAGAGAAATCACATTTGAAATAGTGAATGCACCGCCACCAGGTTCTGGCAACTTCTTGTACACTTTAATAGACATACAAGACGACATCTTCGGCGATCCTTCCGGTCAGGCGATTCCACATGATACGTATGATGGCGAATTCTATTACGCAAACCCAACACTTGAGCCGCCTGTGGCTTCCTTCACATACTCACCTTCACTCATCAAAGTCAACGTAACAGTAACATTCAACGCTTCAGCCAGCACAGACCCAGACGGCACAATAGTAAGCTATGATTGGGACTTCGGCGATGGCAACATGACCTCTATGCCGACGCCCATCATAACTCACATCTACAACATGACTGGAAACTACACTGTAACATTAAATGTAACAGACAATGATGGCTTATCAGACATACTCACTGAAGACATCACAGTGTGGCCGACCCAAATCCCACCATTCGCCAACTTCGTCTACTCCCCACCAAATATTCAAGTAAACAGCACAGCTACATTCGACGCAAGCGGAAGCTACGACCTCGACGGAAGCATCACGCAGTACATGTGGGACTTCGGCGACACAAACATAACCACAGTAACCACGCCAATAATAACCCACATCTACAACACAACTGGAAACTACACAGTGACGCTGAATGTAACAGACAACGAAGGACTTTCCAGCATATTCTCCCGCAACGTAACAGTAAGCATTTTCATACCACCAGTCGCAAACTTCACCTACTCACCATCAATGCCCTCAGTAGATTATCCAACAACATTCGACGCCTCAGCCAGCTACGACCCAGACGGAAGCATCACGCAGTACATGTGGGACTTCGGCGACACAAACATAACCACAGTAACCACGCCAATAATAACCCACATCTACAACACAACTGGAAACTACACAGTGACACTCACTGTCATCGATGACGCCGGACTAAACGACACAATGACCACGCAAATCACTGTCTGGCCAGCCATAGCATGGCTAGAAATTCAACCACCAAAACGTCTCGTACTTAGCGAAGAATTCGAAGTAAACGTAGCCATTAAACATCTCGGAGAAGACTGGCATTTCTTCGGCTTACAATTCGACCTAACATACGACACAACCCTTCTACAAGTTGTCAGCGCAACAAGCGGGCCTTTCCTCGAATCCTTCCCATGGACAACCTCACCACCATACACATACGTGTTCATTTATCCAAAACCAACATATGTAACAGTGGTAGCAGGCTTGCTAGACGGAGGCCCTGAACCACCAGGATACACATACCCAAATGGAGAAGGCATTGTCGTACGAATAAAATTCAAAACAACAAGCAACGTTGAAATGCACACCTCCTATCCTATCAGTTTTGCAATCTCTAACGTTCTGTTCGGAAGCGTCGATGCCCAAGCAGTGCCCAACTATCCGGCTATAGGTGCAAGCTACTTTATTCGCATTGACCCACCCACTCCAGAATTCAACTATAAACCGCTAGATCCAGTAACTGGCGAAATAATGACTTTCAACGCATCAGCCAGCCACGCCACATCACCCTTCGAAAACATAACAATAGTTAGCTATGAGTGGGACTTTGGTGATGGCACCACGGGCACAGGAGTTATTATCACACACGCATATGAAGAATCTGGAACATACTTTGTTACATTAACCGTAACAGACAACAATGGCAACATCAGAAGCATCACCAAAACAGTAACAGTCACACGGTGGTACATCACCGTTAACATTGACGCAGGAACCACATACTTCAGAGGCGAAATAGCCGAATTCTACATACAAACAGCAATATGGGGCAAACCAATAGACGTTGACATCATAACCGCCACAATTTACTTTGGAACTCAACAACAAGCTCCATCATCAATAGAACAAGTTGACACAGGGCTCTATAGAATAACCTATTCGATACCTCTAACAGCTTCAGAGGGCTTTTGGCTACTTTCTGTCCAAGCAGAACTAGGCGAACTCTCAGGCACCAACATAAAAGGTTTCTTGATAAGCTCAACTTTGACAGGCTGGAACGCACAGCTAACAAGTATCAGCAACGACATTGCAACAATCCAAACAGATGTCGGCATAATAAAACTCAACATGACCACAATAAGCGCTACAGTAATTGACATTCAAAACGGAATTGCAACCATTTTGACTGATCTTGGCACTATCAAAACTAGCCTATCCGCAATAAACGCTACAATAGTTGGTGTTCAATATGGCATTGTCACCTTATCGACTGATGTCGGCACTATCAAAACTAGCCTATCTGCAATAAACGCCACCATAATCGATATTAAAGACGGAATCGCCACACTTTCAACAGACCTCGGCGACATCCAAGTTTCCGTAGACCAACTTAGCACTGACACAGCCGAAGTCAAAGATAGACTACCCGTAGACACAGGAACCATAATAACAATTCTTTACGTCGCAACAATACTCGCAGCAATCTCAGCCATACTCTTGTTCTATGGACTAATTAAGAGCCGAAAATCTCCCTAACTCTTTTTTTCTCTCTTCAGTTCAAAAAACAGAAATAACAATATTCTATACTGTCACTTGCTCTGACTCTTGATTTTAGGCTTACGCAGCAACTTCATGTAGACTGTCACCAAAACCACGACGACGATAACTGCGGTTATCGCATTTAGGGCCACTGGTGGAATGGTTGTGGAAGATTCCTCCACTATAGTAATGTTCTTTTCTGTTCTGCTCGGATAAGTTAAAACTCTGCTTGCTGTATAGGTCAACCCTTTATTATCAGTGACTGTAAGCGTTACTTTAAAGGTTCCTGCATGAGTATACGCATACTTAACTATCTTGCCATGTCCAATATAAGTCGACACATTATTACCACTAATAATGTAACTCTCTCCAAAGTTCCATGTATAATTGACAATGTTTCCATCCGGATCATAACTAGCTGAAGCGTCAAAAGTTATCTCCACGTTTCTCAACGGTTCTGCAGGCGAAAACGTAAAGTCCGCAACAGGTACTTTCGTCACAATTATAGTCATAGTCATTTCATTATTTGTAACGTCAGTCTCATTCGTCAAGACAGTAACATTGGCTCTGAAAACACAATCGCCTAGACTGTCTTCCGTGCTCCAATCGAAAGAGTATTCTAAATCATCACCCGAGAAAATATCTGGGAACAAAACTTCTTCCAGCAAAGTGTTATTGAAGTATATGGTTAAGTTAAGGTTCTTCTCATCTATGCTGCCTTTGTTTTCAACAGTCATTGTTATCAAGGCTGTTTCACCTTGCGCAAACAATGTCGAGTTTGCCGTTATGCCGACCACAGTAACATCACGAGTAACATGACTCGTGACTTCTATTGTACCGTCAACCATTTGGTTGTTAGTTGCGTTAACGTCTCTTTCCACCACGGTGGCATTCGCAAAAACCCAATAAATGCCAA
>JACAEI010000041.1 GCA_013388905.1 Candidatus Bathyarchaeota archaeon
CATTAACATGGTGCTTCTTAGAAGGAAGTAGCACACAAAATTCATGTTGACGAGTAAAAGGTTGCAGAAAGGAAAAATGGGAATTGCGGGAGATATCTCCAGCCGGAGTAGAGTGCAAATCCTACCCTGCCCGCTACAGAAAAACCCCAGACGCTTTAAGCTGTCTATGAACTGTAAGTTTTTTCGTAATTCCTTTTTGGCTAGATTGTGATAACTTGTGCTGCTTCATTCGATTTTTTTGCATCTTTAGCAAATTCATTAAGCAGAAGAGTAGCGCCTCATCTCATAAATTATTGCAAAAGGGACATCGGTTTAAATTTTATATTCTTTTTCTTCATGTTGACAGTCGCCATTCTATTTTAGAGGGCTTAATAATTTTACGCATACCAATAGAATAAGAAAAACAGCAAACTTCAAGCCTAGGTTTGGTCTTCTAACCGTCCATAAATCCTATCTAGTTTCAAACTTGCCTTTTTTCCAGCTACTTTAAGCAAAACATAATGTAGAGTTTCATGAACTATAATGTTTTCAATCTCACTTTCGTGTAAACTACCAAAAATGTAGACAACTCCGTAACCTGCATCGAAAACCCCGTGAATTGGAGGAAACTGGAAGATGAACTTCATCGTTCTAACCATTGCGTCTCCCTTCGCCTCATCAGTATTCCTTTTTCTCTTCAAATATTCCAAAAGCAGATTTCAGTATAAGTAGGATATTCCAGCCTCCAAAATATATCGCACAGCCCTATCACTGTTTACGCGTGATGATTGCAAATAAAAAAAGTATTAGACTGTGGGAGGCGACGGAGGCTGCTCCGGAAACGTTTGAACAGCTTTCCGTCCCCTCTTCCTTAAGACAAATGCTAACGCAGCAATCGCAGCGCCTGCCACCGCAACGATTAATATGAGACCGCCAAAATTGGGTACAGTTGAAGTAACAGGGGCAAAGTAAACAGTGTACAATGGGTCATGCTCTATTCTGTAGCCACTATAGGTTGGATAAGAGATTAGGAAAAGATAATCCGCCCTTGTCATGTTAGTAATAGTTTCTTTAGCTTTCTGGTAAAGGCCAGGGTACATGTGAATCAGAATGAGCGGCAAATACCGTGCAAAATTCCGGTGAATGTTAAAGAGGTTGTCGTTTTTCGCGTAGCCAGTAATCTCAGTTGTTCTGACAACTGCGTCATAAGTGTGCGGCGTGCTCTCTGATGGGTCTTCGGTATAGTTGAAAAGGTTGTATGTTTCTTTAACACCGAACGCAGTGTCAAAAATCTTTTCACCATCATCTGCATAGGTGGAAATGGAAGATTTGCCAACAAAAACGTCAGTATCGGTTACGTTCTGTCCATTTGCAGATGTGCTATAAGTTCCAGTGTCTGCTATTATAGATGTTTGGAACTCGACGATGCTCATTTTGACATTGTGTTTGTAGAGAAAATCGTAAACTGTTTCGTTTGAAATTTTTGTGCCGTATCTATAGCAGCCGGTATTGTTATAATAATTGTATTTTGGCCAGAACAGGAACCAGCCCCAAAAAGTCCAAAGGTCGCGGATTCTGCCTATTGCATGGTCTTGAGATATGGTTGCTTTATGCGTGTCGGGGTTAATTGTGAGAGTATAGTTGAAGGTGAGCTCGTCGTATGTTGCGAACCCCCATGGTCTGGCTGTGTCAGTCTCATTTTCTTCTGTGACGAATGTTGTTATCCAAAAAGCTGTTAAATTCGTGTAGCGCATGCCCCATTTCCAAGTTAACCCGTCGTTGGAGGATGTCAAAGGAAAAATCTCACTTTTGCTGTTTAGTGCTGGAAGGGTTACGTTTTGAAGGTTGAGGCCGAGGCTGAAGGATGCCCAGAGAGTGTCATTTCTGTCTGGCGAATCGGGATAAATTGATTTTACAGTGTCATTGAAACCCATCAGCATAAGGAAGGATGAGCCTACTAACGCATCTCTTTTGCTATCTTCGGTCTTGTAATGCATAAGGATAGTTTGCAAGGGAATAGTGAGGAAGACCTGGTCTGCTGCGCTTATGTTGCACAGTCCAGCATACAACATTTGCAAGCCCATTTTATTCACGTAGGTCACGTATGTATAGGCTTTCCAGTAATCTGTCACGTTTGGCAGACCGTGAAGCACAGCCCATGTTCTTGCATATTCGAAGTAGTCCACGATTTTGTAGAAGCTTTCTTTTGCAAAATCTGTTCTAAGCAACGTATCCGCTGAAGTTGGGGTAATCACAAGCGTTGTTGATAGACAAGCGATAAGCAAGATTCCTAACAAAGTTTTGATTTTCAATTTTTCAATCCTACTTATGTTTAGGTGAAGATAAGATTTCACGTATTTAAGAAAAACCTTGCGTATTGAAAATAATAAATGGCAGTTAATATTGCAATGTAAGAAATATAATATTCCAGGGGATTAAACAGAAATCATGAAACTATTGAAGCCTTCTCCCGCTCTTGCCCTATTCTTTTTATCACCTGCCATTGGCGAGTTGCTTTCTGGTTCTGCGCCGCCAGTGGAGTTTTTCAGTCCTTTCGGTTTAACTATGCTTGTTGCGCTTTACGGAAGCGGCGCAGTAATCATTAGAGAGTTGAAAATTCGGTGGAACAAAGGCTTAGGTTCTGTGTTGCTGCTTGGCGCAGCATATGGAATTTTAGAAGAGGGTCTAATGGTTGCAAGTTTCTTCAATCCAGCTTGGATTGATTTGGGGGCGTTGGCTACTTATGGTAGGTGGTTGGACGTTAACTGGGTTTGGGCAGTAAATCTCACAATTTATCATGCAGTTTATAGTATTACTATACCTATTGTTTTAGTGGAGCTAGCTTATCCTGAAAGGCGCAATGAGAAGTGGGTTGGCAATAAAAAGCTTATTGTCGTTTTTGTGATTCTAATAAGCGATGTTGCCTTTGGCTTCTTCCTATTTGCTTTATTCCTACGTTATTGGCCTCCCTTTCCACAATATCTGTTAGCTATTCTGGTTATGACACTGTTTGGTTTTGCAGCTTACAAGGTTCCAAAGAGATTAAAAACCGATGGAAGAAGACGTTTACCAAAAGTGCTTGTAATGTGGGCGATTGGAACCGTTGCAACCTTCATCTTTTTCTTCAGCCTTTATTCAATTCACGCCTTAATGCCAGTTTGGCAAATAGGAATTTTCTTAGGTCCAGCTCTTGCCTTGTTCTTCGGCAAACTAGTCAGCATGTACGATTGGAAAGAACCTAATCAAAAGCATAAATTTGCGTTAGCAAGCGGAGCCTTAACTTTCTTTATAGTTTTTGCGCCCTTACAGGAGTTAGATAAAACTAGAACGGACAATCCTGCTGGAATGAGTCTGGTTGGTTTAGCTTTTCTCATTGGATTGGTTTTGTTGGGAAGACGCGTTTGGAAATCAGATAAAACAGTGTCTGAAAAATAGACTCAGATGAAAATGGCTTTTATGGATATTTAAGTTTGATAGCACTGTGTTCACAAGCGTCAACACATTTGAGACAGTAGATGCATTCTGGGTCACTGAATTTCTCCCAAGGCAAATCCAATATGCGGATGTCCATTGGACAGACTTCAACGCATTGGCGGCATGCAGCCTTGGCGCATTTTACTGGGTCGCGGCGTAAACCGATGAAGCTGAACCTGTTCATCATTGCCATTATCGCCCCGTGTGGGCAGAGACACTTGCAAAAACTTCTAGGAACCAAAGCGGCAAACACTAGAATACTGAGCATGATGAACATTTGTACCCAGAAAAGAGGAGGCAAGCCAGTAAAGCCAGCTAAAACCTCAAGTACGGGTCTTTCTGCTGTTGCGTTGCGAAAACCTAAAACCATCTTAGGCAAAGTTGCAAACAAACTCTCTGCTGGGCTTAGCGTGGTAAATGGTGCCTTTGTGAAAATGCCTAAAGCTCTCTCGTAGCTTCCACTTGTACCTGCAAGCTTCGTAGCCGAAAATGTTACGCTGATGAATAAGGTTATGCCCAAGACAAAGTATTTTATGTATATCATGTTTTCCTGAGTCCTGGGTGAAACAACTAGTTTTTTGCGTTTTATAAAACCAATCAAGTCTTGAATGAAACCGAAGGGACAAATCCAGCCGCACATTGATTTGCCAATCAATATACCAACCAAAAGAAATGAGGTAACTGCCAACCATGGAAAGGCTACTGGAAAGTCGTTCCATCCACTAAGCGTAAATTGTATTGCAGTAAATGCATCGCCAAAAGTATTTTGTGGAAGACCCCACGTCCATAGAACTGGAAGCAGAATCGGTAATGCGCCAAGGTTGAAGACGACAGCGCTGAAAAAAATGAATGATAGAAACTGCACTATTCTACGGGGTGTATTAAATTTCAGTAGGCGTTGCTTAATTCCGATTCTCATTTTTTCTCTTCCCTTTCAAGCGATTAATGAAAGTAAGTTATTTATTTTCCGATGACTTTAACATTTTCTACCATAATCCAAGGTGCCACCAATTGCCCAATTTTCCTTTCATTATTAGCCATGGCAGATACGTTTTTCAGCATGTCAAAGATGTTGCCAGCTAACATTGCTCCTTTAGTGGCGTAGGCAATTTTGCCATCTTTAATTTTCCATGCGGGTGTTGCAACTACTGAGAATTCGCCGCTGGCTGGGTTGCTGCTGTGCGCGCCTTGTAAATAATTAACGAGTAAGCCCTCATTCACTTCGTTGAGTAGCTCTTCAGGCGACTTGTTTCCGGTCATAAAGTGAAAGTTTGTGGCTTCTATGTTAGGTGTGGATAAATATCCTGCTCTTGTAGCGTTTCCGGTGCTTTTCTTTCCTTCTTTTTTTGCTGTGTAATTATCGTAGATGAAATTGCGCAAAACACCCTTTTCTATGATAAGTGTTTTTTGTTGAGGAACACCTTCACCATCTGATTTCCACGTGCGTAGTCCACCATCTAATAAACCGTCGTCGTAGATTGTGACGATGTCGGAAGCCACTTTTTCTCCTATTTTGTCTTTGAATGCGGATTGATTTCTCTGGACAAAATCAGCTTTTAGTGCGTTGATAAGCGTGTAGTAGAGAAGCTCTTGAAATGCGTATTGCGCAAAAATCACGTTTGTGCTTTTTGTTTCGGTTTTTCTGGCTTTTAGCGCTGATGCTGCCAGTCGTGCTGCTTCTTTTCCAACCCATTCTGGGTCAAGGTTATAGTTTCTTTCAGTGTTAAATTCGAAGCAAACAGGGGTTACTTCGCCTCCTTGTTGAGCTATTGTTGCGAGGCTGCATTCGATGAATGTTCCATGGTCGAAACTTGTTATTCCATTAGAGTTGGCTACAGCTTTAGATAGATATGATGTGCCTGCTCCTCCTTCTATTGGGAATACGCGTTTGTCGGTTTTTTCAGCTGCGTCTAGCATTGTGGAAGCTATTTTGACTAAATCTTCAGGATGCAATTCAACAATGGTATGGTCATAAGTTTTTTTCACAGAAGCATAGGACTTGTTTGATGGCAAACTAGCCCAGTCTTTATCTGGTTTGCTTGCTTTGGCGGAACTTAGCGCTTTAAGGATTGTATCTTCAATTGCTGTTTTGCTTCTGACAATATTTGTGTAGGAGAACCCCACTGCCTTGTTGACTATGACTCTAATTCCAATTCCACGGTCAATAATTCTGGTGCTTTTTGCAATTTGCCCCCGCTCAATAACAACGTTAGAAGTGAGTCCTTGATAAGCATAGGCCTCTGCTTCATTGGCGCCCTTCTTTAAAGCAAAAGCAACAGCATCTTCGGCTAAATTTAGTGTTTCTTCTTGTTTAAGCGCCGCCACCAACAAGCACCTCTTTTACCCGAATGTGAGGACCACCATCGCACACGAATGCAGTCTGTCCTTTGCCGCATCTTCCAGGCGATAACTCGAAATCTTTTCCAACAGCATCCACCTTAAACAAAGTTTCAAGTGTATTACCGCTTATAGAGGCATTACGTATAGGTTCACCTAATTCTCCGTTAACTATTTCGCAGGCTTCTTGAATGCCTACTTGAAAGGTGCCATCCAAGTTTGCTTGCCCACCTCTAAAGCTTTTGAAATAATACCCTTTCTTTATGTCTTCAAGCAGTTCTTCGAACGAGTAATCTTTTGGCTCCATGAAAGTGTTACGCATGCGAATCATTGGCTCGACTCTGAAGTCTTCTGCTCTAGCGTTGCCTGTTGGCTTCGCACGCAACTTATGTGCAGTTTCACGGTTATGCATTAATCCGACAACGACGCCGTCTTTTATTAGAAGGGTTTTCTGCGCTGGAATCCCTTCATCATCATATTTGAAAGAGCCAAAAGCAGCAGTAATTGTTCCGTCATCGTAGATGGTGACCTTATCTGAAGCTATTTTATTTCCAAGTTTATCCATCAATATAGAACCAGAAAGGGTTAAATCTGCTTCAGCCAAATGTCCAAAAGCCTCGTGAACGAATACGCCAACAACGTTTGACCCGAGAACTACTGGGAACGCCCCGCCTTTTGGAGGTTTCGCCTTTAATTGTTCGACTGCGCGTTTAGCAACTTTTTCGCCAACGATTTCGGGTGTTTCCACGTCGAATACTTCGTAGCCAGATGTAGAGCCTATTTCTTCACGGCTAAAAGTGAAAACATCTGCTTCAGAAGCAGTGGCTGTTATTCTTGACCAAACATAAAGCTTGTCTTGCTCAATATATGTACCTTCATTGTTTATGAAATAGCTTGTTCCAGTTAAGTCAAGATAATCGATTGTGCAACTTTTAACATGGCTATTGTAGCCTAAAATTACGTTGTTTAATGCGGATGTTGTCTTTATCTTGTCCTCTATAGAGATTTGAGAAGGATTTTTTCTCGGCTTCGCTCGAACTTTATCTTCAACAGGTTCGGCTTGGACAAGCTTTATTGGAGTTTTGAGCCTTGAACTGGCAACTTTCGCCATTTTACAAGCATCTAAAACCCCTTCATTTAACGTTTCAAAATCTAAAGCTCCAACAGAAGCGAAGCCCCAAGCACCCTTTACCAGCACACGTAAAGCCGCGCCATTTTCTATTCCTTGTTTTGCAGCTTCAACGCGTCCCTCTTTGAGCGTAAGCATGGTCTTGAAAAGGTTTTGAGCGCGAACTTCAACATACTTAGCTCCAAACCTCTCAGCTACATCAATGACTTTGCTTAAAATGTCTCTCAAATAATGCCTCCATGAACTGCCATGTTAGAAGGACTTATTCAGAAATGCAATAATAAAACATTATGGTTTTTTTTGTTTTGATTTAAACTTTACACAAGCAAAGCTTTCACTCGTTGCAGACAGCGAATGGTGCTGTCCTATTACAAAACACATCTTCCCCCAAAATCTTTAACCAAAAGTTCAATCTATTTATAAGGGAGAGGTAGGCGCCAGAGATGACTGTGCGATTAAAACCTGTTCTTCCAGCAGATTGAAACTAAAAATAAATCTAGATGTAGAGGGCTAGCCATCCTTCAAGAAGGCAAAAGATAAAGCATAGAAAATCAATTTTCAGTGTGGTTTTGATGACTTTGAGCTGCTCACTTGTAGTTGAACTGAAAAATGTGCTTAAACGTTACCACGAAATCATAGCTGTAGATCATGTTAATTTAAGCATCAAGGCAGGTGAAATTTTCGGTCTGTTAGGACCGAATGGCTCGGGCAAGTCAACTACTCTTAAGATGCTTCTGGGTTTGGTTAAGCCTGAATCTGGATCAGTTAACGTTCTAGGAATTGACGTGCAAGAAGACCCTGTGGCTGTAAAACGGTTAGTGGGCTACGTTCCAGAGTCTTCGCGGTTATACGAGTTTTTGACGGGGATTGAATACTTGGATTTCATAGGTGACATATACGGCATGCAAACTAAGGAGAAGAAGGTCAGAATTGGCGAGTATTTGAAGGCATTTGAGCTTGAGGGTAGAGAGGGTGATATGATAAGCAGTTATTCTGAGGGAATGAAGCAGAAGATAGTATTGATTTCGGCGTTTTTGCACAAACCAAAATTATTAATTCTAGACGAACCATTAAGCGGTTTAGACCCACGCTCAGCACGAATAGTCAAAGATTTCTTGCATGAATTAAAAGCTCAAGAAGTAACTACAATATTGTCTACTCATGTTTTAGAGATAGCTCAAGCGCTTTGTGACCGCATAGGCATAATGTATCATGGAAAAATTTTGGCGTTAGGCACTATGGAAGAGCTAAGGCAAATGGCAATGTTGCCAGATTCCGGATTAGAGGATATTTTCTTAAAACTAACTGGCACAAACGATGTAAGAGCCATTGTTGAGGAACTGCTGAAATGAATTGGAAAAACGTTGTTCACTTGATACGCGTTGACATGAAGTCTGGAAGGCTTCTCAGAATACGAAAACTAACAAAGTACCATGAACGTAAATTTTTCACTTATCTAGCTTATGGTTGCGCTTTAATTCTCGGTTTGACAATTAGCATATTAGCTGGAGTATTTTATTCTTCAGCTTCAGCAATTGACCCCAGTCTTCCGAGTTTAATTGACCAAACAATATTGAGTCTTTTCCTCTCTATGCCAACCCTAGTTTTAATATACAGTTTTATTTTCACCATGTTTCAGCAAATTCAGCGCACTGGTATCAAGTTTTCGTTTCAAGCGCCATACTGGTTGCCTATTACTTGGGAAGAACATACGCTGGCATCAGTCTTAGCCAATCTATTGGGCTTCCCACTTGCTTCGATTATATTCATTGCAACAGCTATCCTCGTATTTTCTTTCTTTATCGGGCAAGTTGTTTTTGCTGTGCTGACTGTGCTTGCGATATGTGCAGCTGCTTTCATGGCTAGTACCATCACTGAAATCTTTAGAATCCTACAGACAAGATTTATTGGTGCAGTTTACAGGTCTACAGGTCGGGCTGCGATATGGGTGAGGTTCATCGGCTCTTTACTGTTCTTCATAGTGTTTTATCTCATTTATTTCTACATGGTTTCAGGACCAGGAACGGTAGCATTTATACAGACAGTTGCTTCAGCTCATAGCATCGGCTGGTTCATTCCTTTTGTATGGTTGGGAATGGTTCTCTACTCGTTCATAAACGGGTTATTCCTACAAAGTTTCGTTTTTTTGGTTCTATCAGTTTTGTTTATTTCTGGTTTATTCTATCTTGCTACTTTGCTGAATAGAAGATTCGGGCTTTATGAACCGCCAGCGATAACAATTTCACGTGGAGTTTATGCTCCTAAAGCTGGTTTGTTGGGTAGATTTGGGTTTTCCACTGTTGAACTAGCGTTGATAAGAAAGGATTTCAAGGCATTTACACGTCGGCGAGAATTGATGACTATTTTTATAATGCCTATCGTTATCATCCTAATACCACTGATGCAATCTTTTGGCACAACGGAAACAGCCACGCCTCAAGCATCTTTGTATCTGTTCGCCTTGGTTTTTCTTTTGCCAGCCTCCACTATGGCTATTAGTTTAGGCAATTTTATCATAGGCGAAGAAGGCCAAGCAGTGTGGCGAATCTATTCTTCTCCCATCACTGCTAAGAGCTTGGTAAAGAGCAAATACTTCTTCATTGTCTCTTTTTCAACATTGGTTCTGCTAATCACTGGAACGATTGGATCGGTGTTCTTCCATCCAACTTTGAGAGCTCTCCAAGTAGCGTTCTTAGAGTCATTTTTCTTGATTCTCGCTTTAGGTTCCATTTCTTTATCAAACGGCATAGAAGGCGCTGATTTCACTGAAGTGCCAAGGGCTAGGATGATACGCCCTTTATGGGGCTTACTCAATTTTGCTGCATGTTTCATAGCAGGCTTAGCTATACTTTTTCCCTTTCTACCGTATGTACTAACGTTCATTGTGCCTTTTTTTGCCACACCTTTCTTTGATATTTACCAAGCGGTTATAATAAGTGCAATCATTACCGTCGGTTTGACCTTGACCTTCTATAAAATCGCACTCATAAACGCAAGAGAGCTATTAACAAGAGCAGAAATCTAGGTTTTTTCAACACTTTTCCATATCCGCATTTTCAGATTTGAACATGAGCGCGCGTGGTTCAATGTATATATAAAGGAGGAGTCTACTGTTCCAAGACGGCTCCCAACCACTTCATTTCAGCATTTCGAGAAATCATGGACTACCAGTGCTGCACACCAAAATACATCATTCTATCCAACTTATGCTCTACTGTAATAAGTCATAATTCGTAATATAGGTTAAATCTTTTAAAGGGTTTAAGCTATAATCAGACAGCAGAAAACAATAGGTTGATACATAATGGTAAAAGGCGGAGAAGAGGAGAAGATTAAACGCATCCTAACAGACCCTAAACTAGCAGCTATAAAGGCTATGTTGGAAAAAGACCACGCGATAGACTGCATATTCCTACTACACATGAAACGAGGCAAATGGAAAGAAGCCAAAGAATTTATGCGCAACAACGGCTTAACATTAAGCGACGGAACATTCCGCGCAAGAATGATTGAAATCGAAGACTTAGGCCTAGCAAAAGGCGAACGCATCGACCCACTTAAAAAATATTACATAAAAACTGAACTCGGCGAAAAAATCGCAAAACTCCTACTAGAATTCTTCGACAAACTCAGCACATAAACCCTCCAAACAAGCCCACAAGCTGCTGTTCTACAGTTCTGCACTAAATGATTTTTTAGACGTTAACCCCAAAATCATCATCTTGACATTTTGTAGTTTTGCTTTACAAATGAATAATATGGTGTATTAAGTCGTAAGATTTAAATTCTTAGCTTCTACTAACATACACAATAACCCCGAAGGAGGGATAGAAAGAAAAATGAAAATGTTGAAGAGTAGGAAAGCCCTAAGCCCTGTGGTTGCTTCGATTATACTCATTGCAGTGACTGTTGCCGTCAGCATTGCAGTTGCAGCGTGGATGGGAGCTTTAACATTCACGTTCACAAAGACAGAGCAATACAACGTAGTCTCAGTATCATTCGGAGGTACAAGCGGTTCAGGTAGCAATAACATCACTATGAGAATTCAGAACACTGGTACGGCGTCTTTCACAATTGATCCTAGCGCGAAAGTAAATGGTGTCGTTAAAACAGTTTATGGAGATGTAACCGCCCGTACAATTGCTGCTGGAAGCTCTGCAAACATTGTGATTCAAAACGTTGGCTGGTCCAATGGTCAACAGTACAGCATGGAGCTAATCACTACGCAGGGAACAAAGATACCATATGTAGCTAATGCTCCCGCAACATAGCTACCCACTTTCTTTCCTTTGTTAAGATTGAGGGGTAGGGTGAGCAAAATCTCTCTATTTCCCTAGTTGTTTCCTCTTTGGAGGTACCAAAAAATGGTGGTAGAAATAAAAGAATACGCTTCAGCCGAAGAAATAGCTGAAACCCTAGATAAGGAAATATCTAATACTAAAAGCACGTTAGGCGAATATTTGCGCCGGTTAGATGATATTAGAGCCTTAGCTGAAAAATCCAAGAAAATCCGTGAAGTAGTCATGAAGTTAGCAGGCAAGAAAGCCGCCACTGAAAGTCTGGGCGAAATCTCGATCGGCAGCCTAAACATAGTGCTGGATGCTAACCCATTTCACGAATTAACAGCCATAGAAGAAGTTGTCCGCAGTCATCAGGAAAGACTTTTGGTTTTGCAAAAGGCTCGTGAAGCCTTGAAATGGCTTGATCAGCTTGGAGACACTGAAGGCTTGAAATACCTTGTCGTTGAGAGTAACGGTGTTCCAGAGCGTATCCTCTTCAAAATATCATAAAAGTAAGCGTTTGAGGAAGTGAAAATTATGGATGACGAAGTATACGCTTTCGCAGTGAAAAGCGCTTTGAATGAAATTCGAAACATCTGTCCTGAAATAATTAGCGCCTTCATGTTTAAGGAAGATGGCGAAATAATAGCTGGTGATGATGCTACCTCCGAAAAGACTATGGTGCGTGTTGTGGATTCTTTTGACACTATACTCGAAAAAGCTGATGCAATAGGCGGTGTAGACAGTATAACTTTTGAAGGCAGCAAAAGTAGATTGAATATGTCATGTATGAACGAGGTTTACTTAGTCACAGTTGCATCTGAAAAGGCGGATATGAAATATGTGAACGCTACAACTCGCGTTATAATTCCAACAGTTCTCAAGTTGTTAGAAAAAATCTGCTCTTCCCCTATCAGAAAAAATTCACCGCTGCCAGCAACAGAGCCGAAATTCCAAGTAGATGAAGAAATAAAAGAGCCTCCGGAGGAACCAACTGAAAAAAGTATAACAGAAGAGTTTGAGGAACTTCCAAAACCCGAAATTAAACCCCCGATTAAGCCAGAAACTTCGCTTCCGGAGCCTCCAGTGAACCAGCTTATAGTCGAGAATCTTGGCGGTTTACTTGTTCCATCCGATATCGTTCGCATCGATAACGAAATACTTACGCAATGGTCAAATCTCTACGAAGGTAGCAAAATAGAAGAAGTTGAAATTGGAACTTTTGATGGCAAAACCACAAGATGCAAAGTTAAACCTATCAAAGATTCCAAATATGAGGGAAAAGGCATCATACAAATGCCTGAAAAGGTACAGCTTGCTCTTGAAATTAAGAAGGGCGAGCTTGTTAGGGCGAGACCGATAATTGAAGGTGGAGGTTAAGACTATGGTTAAGAAAAAACGTGGTATTCCCGAGCCAGAGATTTCAATACCTGAACCTATAGTCACTGAAGAAGCTACATCGACAAGCAGTTTACGAACCACCCTAGAAGAAATCAAAACCTATGGCGGCGTTATAGGATATATTCTCCGAAACTCTTCATCAGCGGCGATAGACCTTAACGACCCTACAAAGATAATCGACTACGCCATTCTTTCATCCTCAGCCCTTGATTCAAGCGAGAAGCTTTCCGAGCTTTTCGATTTAGGTACCGTAAAAAACATAATTGTTGAAGGCAAAGATGTCCAAATGCTTTCTTTAATGATTGGAGAGAATAAGATAAGCATTTTTCTCGAGAAAGGAGCTGACTACGAGAAAATTCTAAAAAAATTGTGTTAGCTTAGGGAAAAAATCCTAAATTTTTCTATATTTTCTGCTTTATAATTTGCTTTTCTGTGTATGGTTCGTTTTTCAGAACCTTTAAATTAGCGTTTTCACTAGATATTTTTTGGAGAAGGAGTTCCAGCAATCTTTTGAAAGTTGAGTTGATAAGGCTTGGTGGCTCAAGCTAAGAAACGCAACGGTAGTAACAATAACCATCGCGGACGCTTAGATATAATTGCAGATATCCTTGAGGCTTCTTATGAGGGCACTAGGAAAACATATCTCATGTACCGTTGCAACATGAGCTTCAAGCAACTAAAAAGCTATTTGGATTTTCTAATAGGGAAAGAGCTTCTGTGCATGGTTAATGGAAGTTTGAATCCAGATCCTAGCCTCTTCAAGACTACAGATAAGGGCAAAGAATTTTTGAAGACGTATAAGGGCTTGAAAAGTCTAGTGACGCAGTAGCTGCGTCATAATTGTAAAATAGTTTCAATAAATTTCATTCCGCTCTTAGAACTTTTTTCTAGAAATTGCTTGCAATTAATTTTATTAGCAGTTTGTCGTCATATTATTGTTTATTTAGGGGTTTGATTAAGGTTCAGAGTGGGGAGAATGGAAAAAACCAGATGCAGAAGGAGTCACATTGAAGTCATTTGCGATATTCTCAATGAAGCTCTTGGAGGTGCAAATAAGACAAGGCTTATGTATAATTGCAATTTGAACTTTATACGGTTTGATCGTTATTTGCAAGAATTATTACGTGCTGGTTTAATTGAATGTGTTGGTTCCAATCCAGAAGGCGTAATTCTATACAAAACTTCGAAGCGAGGGCGTGAGCTGCTTAAGGTTTTACGTAAAGCCAGCGAGTTTTTGTCTATTTGAGTTTTTGAGCCTTTCCTTTCCTTGCGCACTGGCTTACTGTTGAATCAAGTGATTGCGTTCTAATCAATTATAAGTCTGACAATGCGTCAAAAATTCTTGTTCACAAGCAAAAATTATATGAAATGCATGTTTTAACACAGCATCAGTGAAGGAGAGAGTAAAAATATTGGATATTGTTGTTTGTGTTAAGCATGTTCCTGAAACAGCCGAAGCAGAACTAAAAATCGACAGCACAGGTAAAAACATAGAAAAAACAGGCCTAGTCTACGACATAAACGAATGGGATGACTACGCATTAGAAGAGGCTGTTCGCATAAAGGAAAAACAAGGTGGAACAGTCACAGCCATAACCATAGGTACAGAAGACTTCGACAGCACACTACGAAAATGCCTAGCACGCGGAGCAGATGCAGCTATACGCCTAACAGACCCAAAATTCCAAGGCTCAGATGCATATGCCACAGCAAAAATATTGCACAGCATAATCAAAAACCTACACTGCGACCTAATCCTCTGCGGGCTACAAGCAGGAGACGACGGCTCAGCGGCAGTTGGCACAATCCTCGCACAGCTCTTAGGTGTTCCACACGCTACTATGGTCAAAAAACTTGAGTTATGCACGGGCACAGCAAAAGTCAACCGCGAACTAGAAGGCGGCTTAGAAGAAATTCTCGAAATCAAGCTGCCCGCACTATTCGCGGTTTCTACAGGCATAAACGAGCCTCGCTACGTCAGCATAATGGGTATCCGCAAGGCTATGCAAAAAGAAATCAAAGTCTTAGGCTTGGCAGACACAGGCTTGACAGAAGCATACGTAGGCGAAGCTGGCTCATGGTTAAAAACAGAAAAACTATACGTGCCACCAGTCGAAAAACAAGCAGAGTTCCTCAAAGGCACACCAGACGAAGTCGCCACAAAAATAGCTGAACTCCTCAAATCAAGGGGGCTAATCTAAAATGACCGCCATATTCGTACTAGCAGAACACAGACAAGGCATAATCCGCGACATAACCTACGAAATGCTTACCAAAGCCCACGAAATAGCACAAAAAACAAACACTGAACTAACCGCAGTAATCCTCGGCAAAAGCGCAAAAGAAAAAGCAAAACCACTCACAGAATATGCACAAAAAGTGCTGATAATTGAAGACCAAAAACTAGAAAACTTTACTTCTGACGCTTACCAAAAAGTGCTATCCACACTAATCAAAGAACACAAACCACTCCTAACCCTAATAGGACACACATCTTATGGCATTGATTTAGCACCACGACTCGCAACCGAGCTAAACATACCACTCGCAACAGACTGCATAGACTTAGCCTTTGAAGGCGGCACGTTCACGGTTACACGCCAAATGTACGGCGGCAAAGTAAACACAACAGCCACAGCACGCAAAGCACAAAGCTACATGGCAACAATCCGCCAAGCCGCATTTCAACCCCAAAAACCACAACCGCCAGCCAACGGACAAATCATAGAGCAACCGTCACCGCTAACAGAAGAAGCCGCCACAAAACGCTTCATCGAATACGTACTTCCACCACCTGGAGGAGTAGACATAACAGCCGCAGACAAACTTGTTGGCATAGGACGCGGTATAAAAGACCAAGCCAACATGCCCCAGATGGAAGAATTCGCAAAAACCATAGGCGCAGTCCTTGCCTGCTCTCGCCCAATAGTTGACAAAGGCTGGCTTTCCAACGACCGCCAAGTAGGGAGTTCAGGCAAAACAGTAAAACCCAAACTTTACATTGCCTTGGGAATCAGTGGCGCCTTCCAACATGTTCTCGGCATGAAAAACAGCGACCTCATCATAGCCATAAACAAAGACCCCAACGCGCCAATATTCAGCTTCTCAGACTACGGCGTAGTAGAAGACTTGTTCAAAATAGTGCCAGCGCTAAAAAACAAGATTAATGAACTCAAAATACAAAAGTAAAAGTTTCACCCCATAAGGAGAAAGAAACAAAATGGAATTCAAACTAAACAACGAGCAAATAGAAATAAAGCGTGCAGCCCGCGAATTTGCAGAAAAAGAGTTCACACCCGAACTCGCACTGGAATATGACCAAAAAGAAGAATTCCCACTAGGCTTATACAAGAAAGCTGCCCAATTGGGATTCACAAGCATGCGCATACCATGCGAATACGGCGGACAAGGCTACGGCGTACTTGAAGACTGTATAGTCGTCGAAGAATTGTGCCGGGTTGACCCAGGCTTAGGTGTCGCTGTTTCACTTGGAAATCTGATGGTCCCAGATGTGCTACTACGCCACGGAAACGAAGAACAAAAACAAAGGTATATTCCACCATTAGCCAAAGGCGAAAAAATTGCTGCTGCGGCTTTCACTGAACCAGAACACGGCAGCGATATAACCCGCATGGACTCAACAGCCAAAAAAACTGGCGATGAATGGACTATAAACGGCGCCAAAGAATTTATAACAAACGCCCCAATAGCAGACACTTTCATAATCCTATGCCAATCAGACCCTAACGCGCAACCATCACATAGGGGGCAAAGCATATTCCTAGTAGAAAAGGGCATGCCAGGCTTAGAAGCAACAAAGCTACATGGCAAAATGGGCATAAAACCATGTGTAACCGGTTCACTTTGCATGAGCGACTTGAAAGTGCCAGACGCGAATCTCGTAGGCGAACTAAACAAAGGCTTCTATTATACCCTTGAGCTTTTCGACGGAACGCGCATAACAGTCGCCGCCCAAGCAGTAGGCATGGCTCAAGGCGCCTTTGAAAAAGCATTAAACTACGCGAAAACACGCAAACAATTCGGACAACCCATAATCAATTTCCAAGCAGTATCCTTCAAACTGGCTGACATGACAATAAAAATCGAAGCTGCACGCCTAATGATGTATAAAGCTGCATGGCTTTACGACAAAGAAAAACCAAATCCGGTGGCGACTTCAATAGCTAAGGCTTACGCAAGCCGCGTAGCAATGGAAGTAACAGACGATGCCATACAAATTTTTGGCGGATACGGCTATTTAGCGGATTATCACGTGGAACGCTTCCACCGCTGCGCAAAAATAACCGAAATCTACGAAGGCACAAGCGAGATCCAAAAACTAACCATATGCAACTATCTGCAAAAGCAAACCTAACACATTTTCTATCCTTTTTCTTTACGTTAATTATTAATTTCATAACTCTTTGAATGCCAGAAAAAAGTTAATTGGAAAGTTTATGCCCTTCTTTATATCTGCCTCGAATTTGAAGAGATGCTTGCAGTGCGTGTAAAAATTAACGTCGTTGGCATAGTTCAAGGCGTAGGCTTTCGACCCTTTATATACCGCATAGCTGTTGAAAACGGTTTGAAAGGCTATGTGAGAAATAGGGGTGACGCTGGAGTAGAGATAGTTTTAGAAGGTGAAGAAAGCCAAATAAAACAATTTTTTGAGGATTTAAGAGAGAAAAAACCACCATTGGCCCAGATTCATGATGTTATAACCAAAAAGTTGGAAGGGGAAAATCAATACAAGAAATTTACAATTTTCAGAAGCTCCGAAGAAGCAGAGCTTTCGGGTTCTGTAATTCCGCCTGATATAGCCATATGCAGCGACTGTTTAAGGGAGTTATGCGACCCAAATGATCCAAGATATGAATATTTCTTCATCACATGCACGAATTGTGGTCCGCGCTTCACAATTATTGAGAAACTGCCTTACGACCGCGAAAACACTACTATGCGAGATTTTCCAATGTGCGGTTTCTGCCAAAAAGAATACACAGACCCCTTAAACAGGCGTTTTCACGCACAGACGGTGGCTTGCCCAAAATGCGGACCAAAAGTATATCTAACAACGTCGAGAGGCAAACTAATCAAACACAAAGATCCTATACGAGAAGCTGGCAAACTTGTTTCGGAAGGTTTTATAGTTGCCATAAAAGGTTATGGTGGCTTCCATGTTGTCACTTCAATAGTGAGGGATAAACCTTTACTTAGGCTTCGAGAAGTTAAACATAGAAGCCAGAAACCTTTCGCAATAATGGCACGAAACATAGAAGCAATAAAAACCTTCGCAGAAGTAAGTGAAAGCGAAGAAACACTTCTAACTTCATATGCTCGCCCAATTGTTTTGCTGAACAAAAACAGTGAATATTATTTGTCGGATTTGGTTGCGCCTGGCTTGCATAATGTTGGTGTTATGTTGCCCTATACAGGTTTGCATTACATGCTGTTTGACAACGCAGATGATGCTGCTTTTGTTATGACGAGTGCGAATCCGCCTAACCAGCCTATAATAAAGGATAATGACGAAGCCCTGGAGAGACTCAGCGATACGGTTGACTATTTTCTTTTTCACAATCGCCAGATAGCTCACAGATGCGACGACTCTGTAATTCACATGCATAATAGTCATCAAGTTTTTATTAGGCGTTCACGGGGCTATGCTCCCGCACCCATAATGCTGAAGGCAAAAGCCAAAAATTGTGTAGTTGCCTTAGGCGGTGAACAAAACAATACTGCATGCGTTCTAATAGGCAATAAAGCTTTCGTCTCGCAACATATAGGAGACGTTGAAAACCTTGAAACAAAGGTTTTCTTGGAAAATGCAGCCAAACATCTAGTTCAATTAACGAACAGCAAAGTAGATGCTGTGGCATGCGACTTGCATCCGAAATTTACCACGACAAAACTTGCGCAAGAATTAGCTGAAGAAAATGGGTGGCAACTTTTCCAGTTTCAGCACCATTATGCGCATGTTGCAGCTTTGATGGCTGAACACAACGTAAAAGAAATTGTTGGTGTTTGCTGTGACGGATACGGCTATGGAGTTGACGGCGAAGCATGGGGCGGCGAAATTATACTTGGCGCACAGAGTTATTCTGATTTCAAACGGATAGCCCATCTGGAAAAACAACCTTTGGTAGGTGGAGATTTAGCCACTCGTTATCCATTGAGAATGGCTACGGGGATACTCTACAGAAAAGCGGATGTGGCTAATTGGCTTCTCAAAAACAAACAACACCTTCCCTATGGCGAAAAAGAAGCCCAAATAATTCTTAAACAGTTTGAAAACCACAGCAACATGATTGAAACAACAAGCTGTGGAAGAATCTTAGACGCAGTCGCAGCGATTCTGGGAGTATGCTATGAGCGCACTTATGAAGGTGAGCCTGCCATGAAGCTTGAATCAACAGCCATGAAAGGCAAAGATGTGCTTAAACTAAAGCCTATAGTGAAGGGCAACATACTGAATACTTCGGAAATGCTTTTGGAGATTTTCGAAAATACACAAAAGTTTTCTAAGGAAAACTTGGCCTACTCCGCCCATGTTTATCTTGCAAGAGGCTTAGCTACACTAGCCATCGAAGCAGCATCAGAAAACAAAATTAAGACAATTGGCTTTACGGGAGGCGTAGCATTTAACGAGATAACGGTTTTGACTATGCGAAAGATTGTTGAATCTATGGGATTGCGTTTTCTAACTCATGAAGCTATCCCCCCTGGCGATGGTGGCTTATCTTTTGGTCAAGCAGTTGCATGCGGATTTTCCCAATTTTAAACCATAACTGATTTATCACCGTTTTTTCTGGTTAATGTTGATAGTAATGTGTTTGGCAATTCCTGCAAAAGTCATAAGCCTAAAAGAAGACAAAGCCCAGGTGGATTTCGGCGAAGGAGTTTTAAGAGAAGTTAATGTTACGCTTGTAAATGCCAAAGTGGGTGACTATGTTTTGGTGCATGCAGGTTACGCTATTCAAGTTGTGGAAAAGAAAGAAGCATTAGAAACCATCCAGTTGTGGAATGAAATTCTTCAAGCAGAACCTGAAGTCAACATCTAAGAAAGACAAAGTTGAATGCGAAATGGTTGAGAAATTAAGGTTCAGAGACCCAAAATTAGCAAAACGTTTAGCAGAAAAGATTCATGGCATTGCACCAAAAGACACTGTCAAAATCTGCCATGTCTGTGGCACTCATGAATGGACCATTACTCATTTCGGGCTACGCAACCTTTTACCTGCAAACGTTGAGGTTATCGCTGGACCAGGGTGTCCAGTCTGCGTGACACCAGCTTCAGAAATCGATGAAGCTGTCCAATTGGCTCTAAAAGGCGTAGTTATCACTTGCTTTGGAGATGTTCTGCGAGTTCCAGGCTCAGAAATGTCGCTTTTAGATGCTAAAGCAAAAGGCGCAGACGTTCGCATTGTTTATGGTGTCGGCGACGCAGTCAAAATGGCAGAAAAAGAGTTAAAAAAGGAATTTGTGTTTCTCGCTATCGGTTTTGAAACAACCGCCCCTTCCACCGCAGTAGAAATCCTGAACAAGCCCCCAGAAAATTTCAGCTTTCTAGTTTCTCATCGTGTAATCCCGCCAGCCATGAAGCTATTAGCCGAAATGAAAGACCTAAATCTTAATGGTTTCATAGCGCCAGGGCATGTTAGCACAATTATTGGGCTTCAGCCCTACGAGATTTTTCCGAAAGCCTATGGCATGCCAACCGTGGTAGCCGGCTTTGAACCAATTGATGTTTTGTTTGGAGTTTACATGATTTTGAAACAGTTAAAGAAAGATAAACCACGCCTAGAAAACGAATATGCACGGGTTGTGCGCTGGGAAGGCAACACCAAGGCACAGGAACTGATGCAAAAAGTCTTCAATGTTGTGGATGGCGGTTGGCGTGGATTAGGCACGATTCTTTCCTCAAAATTCACACTTAAAAAAGAATATGCAGCCTACGATGCACATTTGAAGCATGAAGTAAAAGTGGAACACGGGGTTGACATACAACATGGATGCCGTTGCCACCAAGTCATCATTGGCAAGATTAAACCAACTGCATGCCCATTATTCATGAAAGCTTGCACTCCACAGAAGCCTGTAGGTGCTTGCATGGTAGGCATCGAAGGAACATGCCGCATATGGGCAAAAGCAACATAAGTTGATTATATTTCCTAGAAAAGCTTTTATTTAAATAGCGCAAAGCGTTCTGCGAGGATTTGAAAAAATGGATTTAGAAACAAGTAGAACTTTAGGCGGCATAGGCGCAATACTAATGTTCATCATGCCTTTCCTAGGCGCATACACAGCCATCTTGGGACTAATAGGCTTGATACTAGTTCTCATAGGGTTGAAAGGATTAGCAGACAACTACAAGGAGCAAGGCATATTCAACAACGCCCTCTACGGAATAATCGCAGCCATAATAGGATGCGTAGTTTTCGCAGCCATACTCATAGTGGGAACAGTTGGCTTATTCACTAGATTGGGTATTGACATGGCTAATTGGATGGATTGGGCAATGTTCCAAAGGATTGACTGGGCAACAATCACAGACTTCACCATTTTCTGGGACTTCGCTATAGCCATTCTTGCTGGGATTGTTATACTGTTTGTACTTTTCATCATTGCAGCTATTTTCCTAAGAAAGTCGCTGAATCTTCTATCTGCAAAATCTGGCGTCGGCTTGTTTGGCACCACTGGTCTCTTAATATTGATAGGAGCTGTTCTGACCATAATCGCTATAGGCTTATTGCTTATCTGGATTGCTTTTATTCTCCTTGCTGTAGCATTCTTCTCTATCAGACCAAGAGCAGCTGAGCCAGCAACACCTACACCACCGCCTCAGCAGTAGCCACGCTGAATCCCAAATTTTTCTCCTTTTATTCCTAATTTAACAAAGTTTTAAAATTAGAATCCACTATTAGCGATGGAAGCGTGTTTCAATGAATACTGGAATCGATAAGAATTACGGTGGCGAATGCGTCGATTGCGGCTCACTTTTAGAGCTGTACGAGGTTGATTTTGAAAAAAACAGACGCATCCTACAGTGTACCCAATGCGGTTTATTCCATTTTTATAAAAAGGATTTTTTGGGCAAATGGAAAATCGTAAAGGCTGGTCGAGTTGCAGATTTATGGAGAAAATCAAAATGATGGAGGCGAATAAAACATGAATGAAAAGATAGGGAAGAGTCTGTATTTTATCAATCCAACGAAAGCTCCGAAAATTGTGCAGATGAAGGGTTTGGAGACGACTATTTTGACTGGGTTGCATGGCGAAAAAATGATGATGGTTTTGAATGTAACTTCACCTGGGCACAATGTGCCTTTGCATTCGCATCCCCATGAACAAATTGGCATGGTTTACGGTGGTGAGGCTAAATTAAGAATTGGAGATGAAGAACGCGTTGTTAAGAAAGGAGATTTCTACTGCATCCCCGCAAATGTTCCGCATAGCGATACAGCCATAGGCGATGAGCCTTTCATAATGCTTGACGTATTCTATCCAGTGCGAGAAGATTTTATAGAGAAATGCAAGCAAAGACGTTGATTAGCATATTCGTGGCACTGGGTCGCCTACTGGTCTGGCGATTATTCTTTTTCCGCCAACAATGGTCTGCATGGCTACTCCCTTAAAGTCTGCTGTTGTCTCACCAATAATTTCTGCATCTTTTCCTTCTTGCGTTGTCTTCAACAGCTCCAAGAGTTTCTCCGCTTCTTCTTTTACTACGCCTATGATTATTTTTCCTTCATTCCCAACTTCAAGCGGGTCTAAACCCAGCATCTCGCATGCTGCCCGAACATCTTCTCTTACAGAAATCTTGTTTTCATGAATCAGTATGCCCAAACGCGACTTTTCACTAAACTCATTTAACGCATCTGCTAAACCGCCACGGGTTGGATCTTTCATGGTAACTATTCCGCCGACCTCGTTAAGCAAACGCTGAATTAAACGGTTTAGGGGTTTAACGTCAGATTTTATGTCGCTTCCAAAGCTTAGCCCTTCTTGAGCAGATAAAACAGCCAGGCCATGATCTCCAATTGTTCCTGACAGTATTATTTTGTCGCCTTCTTTCAGGTTAGAGTCCAAAATCCAACACGAGTCAAAATTGTGTCTATGCTGTCTAACGATTGCGAGGTTTTTTTCTAGAGCTATGGTTCTTCTGCCGATTCCTGAAGTGTTTATAATACAGCCTCCTAGGTTTCCTTTCTCAACAACTTTTGTGTCACCAGTAACAATGTTGACACCAGCTTCTCTGCATGTTTGTTGCATACTAGCTAAGATTCTTTCAAAATCCTTTAAGGTTAAGCCTTCTTCTAAAACGAAACCACATGTGAGAGCGTATGGTTCTGCGCCTAAAACTGCGATGTCGTTAACTGTGCCAGAAACTGCTAAGCGTCCAATGTCTCCACCTGGGAAAAATATGGGTTTAACAGCGTGTGAATCACTTTTAAGCACTATACCGCCTACTACGGCTGCATCATCTAAGGCTTCGAGTGGAACCTCAGCTTTAGTTGCGCTGTCGCCAAAATATTTCACAACATAGTTTTTGACTAGTTCATGCATGACTGTTCCACCAGCGCCATGCAGCATGGTGATGCGTCCATTCTCTGACTTCAATCACTTCACGCTCGTTTCTAATGGAATACCTTACTCTAGAGGTGAAACATAAACAAATCGCAGAATAATCCACATTTTTTAAAAGGAAGAAACAGCTTTCTAAGGCGGTATGAAGGAAGCATACAGCTATCTTTTAATTGTTGCGGCTTCGATGATTTGGGGAACCATGGGAATTCTTGGAAAACTAGCCTTTGAATATGGCATTCACCCTGTAACACTGATTGCCCTTAGACTGCTTATATCTTCTCTAACAATTCTCGTGCCTATAATTGCGCTTAGAAGGAAATCATTCCAAATCCGAAAAAGAGATGTGTCCCTATTCTTAGTCTTCGGCATTTTTGCAGTTGCTTTTCAAAGGATAACCTATTTTTATGCTGTTGACTTAACAACCGCCACCATTGCGGCTATACTGTTTTACACTTATCCAATCTTTGTTACAATTTACGCTGCGTCAGTGCTTAAGGAAAAAGTTACTTTTTCAACAATTGCTGCCATAATCCTAACTTTCGTTGGAGTTGCGCTAGTCGTCAAAATCTACGAAACTACTTGGCTGAATGCTACCTTTTTCGGAATTGTTTCTGGAATGTTGTCAAGTGCCTTCTTTGCTCTTTACTTCTTAACTGCAAAAAAATTGAGAAGTCACTATACAAATTGGACTTTAATGTTTTATGGCGATGGAATAGGCGCAGCATTTTTAACACCGATAATTTTTTCCACTTTTCCCGAAATTGCTAGCTTTCCTGGACAACTTTGGCTTCTCATATTAGCCATCGCTTGGTTTCCATCTCTACTCGCTTATTCCATTTATTCATACGCCATAAAGCATGTGGAATCCTCAAAAGGAAGCATACTATCAGTTATAGAGCCCTTATCTGCAGTAATTCTTTCCACAGCGATTCTAGGAGAGGATTTTGAACAATTACAGATTATAGGCGTAGCACTTGCATTGACTGGAGTAATTGTGCTTTTCTATAAACCTAAACTCAAAAACTAAAAAGAATTTGCACCATATTATTTGTTAAAGTGAAAGATAATTGCTTAAAGCCCTGATTATTGACATAACAAACAAAGACGAGTACGAGCGGTATCTTTACAGATGTTTGGCTCCTATGCCTTTTAGGCGATATAGCAGAAGACAAGCATACTTGGAATATGCAGTTCCGCGCGGATTACACAAAAAACTTTTGATTTTAAATGGGAAGGTTGTGGGACAAATAGAATATGCACCTGCAGAAGCTTCGGGCTATCCAATAACAGGCGACAATGTAATAGTGATGAACTGTATCTGGGTTCTCAGAAAAGCGAAAGGACACAACTTTGGAAGGCAGCTATTAATCGACATGATGAGAAGCGAAAAGAAAGCTTTTGGCTTCGCCACTATAGCCCTAGAAGGTCATTGGAGCGGATGGCTCACGAAAGAAC
>JACAEI010000005.1 GCA_013388905.1 Candidatus Bathyarchaeota archaeon
AGTAACATCACGAGTAACATGACTCGTGACTTCTATTGTACCGTCAACCATTTGGTTGTTAGTTGCGTTAACGTCTCTTTCCACCACGGTGGCATTCGCAAAAACCCAATAAATGCCAAAAGTCATATTCACTGTGTTCAAATAGAATGCATATTCTCGAAAAGTCGACGGAGCCAAGTTAACAACCACTTGCGCACCAACAACTTTAATCTCACCCGTAATTGTGTTATTAACATAGGTCGTAACTGTGAAATTTTCTGCAATCTCACCAAAATTTGTAGCCTCGACATCTATCCTAAGAGTGCTGTTCTGAGTAACAGAAGGAGACTTCGGTTGAACCTTCGTTATTGCAACATCACGCCTAATAGTCGTAAAAAAACCATCAACAGCAGTATGTGGAATGGAGTTGGCATACTGATCACCAACTACAGTATTGGCTAAATCCAAAAGAGTTGACCCTTCATCTATCACCTTGAAAGTAAATGTGGCCAAACTAAAACTACCAGAAACTGGAGGAGACGGAGGAATAGCAGCTATTGAAAGAAAGTATCGTGACCTACCATCATCTAGTACTGTAATGTCCTCTCTGCCTACGTAATAGCGGTCCCCCCACGAAGCAGGAGGCGTGCTAGGCGTCACTGAATAGTTAATCCACTCTTTTGTTGTGTAGTTCCATAAGGTTGATTCTAGTAAAGAAGTATTCCAAAAAAGCCTAAACTCATATCCAAACATTTCTTGAACATTGGTAATCATCACACTAATTGTTATTGTCTCACCAACATTTGCTGTAGAAGCACTTGGATCAACAAGTATCTTTGTGCTTTGCGCATCTGCTAAGGGAACTATAAAATTCGAACTAGTCAGAAAAGTTATCCCAATAAGTAAGCACACTGCTAGCGCCTTAATATGATTCATTGTGCGCACCGTGGCTATGAATCGAGGAGTTTTGAATATATAAGTTTTGAGTTGTTAGCTATTAGTTATCTTTGGCTTTTACAAATAAAAAAAGGTGGAGGCTAACATGATTCTCCGAGGTGTGTAGATACAAGTATCATGTCTAACACGTTTATACAGCCGTCTCTGTTGACATCTGCGTACATATTATAATTCGGGTCGCCAGGTTTGCTTCCAAAAGCCATGTCTACTAGAATTAAGTCCAATACGTTTACTGTTCCATCAGCGTTGACATCGCCTACTATTCTAATTTTAACCTTGACTGGTGAAGTGTACACGTTGTCAGCTATGTCTACTTCTCCAAGAATTATCGAGGCTTGAGCGCTTATCGTCTGGTTATGACAGTATGGAATGCCCGTTGTATCCCACAAGAACTTCAACGTAGCATTTGCATTACTTGCAAGATCTGTAACATTTTTTGTTCCTATAGCGGTTTCGTTATAGTAGGCGGTTACGCTGAACGTTATCGGAAGCAATCCTTGATTCTGCACAATAACCGTTATGTTAATTTTCCATCCTTGGTAAACCGATGAAAAGTCTGGTATTACATCAAGCACCGCAACGTCAGGTGCAGCTACATGCACCACTCCGTCTGCTAAGAAGTTGTTCGTCGTGTTTTGTTCCAGTGGGACTATGCTGGCTAGAGCGCTTATAACATAATCATCTGGCGGAACTATGGCAGTATTCCATGAAAACAGAAGCGTAATGTTAGTTAACGGCGGCAAGTCAATTACTGGCACAATTGCTATTGCAGTAGATCCATAATAAGCTGTAACGTTAAAGCTCTCGTTCCTAAATATTCCCAAGTTTGCGGCAACAACTGTTACGTTAACTGTTGTTCCTGGATAGACTAAAGTAGGCTCAGCTGTAACTTGAAGGATAGCTACATCTGGCGGAGCCACACTTACGAAACCGTCACTAGTTACATGAGTGATGGGCAATCCTTGGTTATCAATAAGTGTCGTTTCGTATAGATGCAAGAAGCAGAATCCGTATGTTTGCACTTGGAAGGTGATTGTAGCTAGTTTTATTGATGGGATTGTAGAAATGGGCATTGCAGGCGAATAATATGAGACGTTAACAAACGCAATTCCGTTTACGTCATCAATTCCTATATTGTGAGTAAAGTGGGTTTCATTTGAAGGATGTGGATATATCAGTATTCCGATGCCGTTGAGGAAGCTTGTGTCATACGAAAGCTTGAATTCATAGCTGTAAAGGTTTGTTATGTTCGCAATTTTGACATCTACTGTGAAGGTTTGCGCAGGTGTTAGACTTGGGTCTATTATTACTGGTGGATCGACGTAAAGTCTTGCCAGCAATACGTTGTTGAAATATCCATCGCTGGTTTCATGTAGAAGACTTCCGCCAAACTTGTCGGCGAGTGTAGTATCATATAAGTGCAAGTTGCTCTCTCCTAATCCTGCCACTTGAAAAGTTATCATTGCTAGTGTTCCGTTGCCGCTGGCAGGAGGTGCTGGCGATACTAGCGAAATAGCTATCCATACTGTGCCTGTGGTTGGGTTATCTTCCATTCTGTTTATTGTTGTGGTTCCGAAGCTTTTGAGGAATGGGCCTTCTTCAATTTCTGCTACATCTAGAATTGTCGTGTTATAGCTTAGCTTAAGGTCGAAACTGTAAAGGTCATTTGCTTCTTCAATGTTTATGTTTACTGTAAAGTTCTTTGGTGGCGTCAATTCTGGGTTAATGATGCTTGATGGTTGGATGTATAAATGCGCTGGGATTATTGGAATGTTGGAGAAGAAACCGTCTCCTACGTTATGCGGTATTAAGTTTGCGAATGGGTCGCCTAGAATTGTATTGGTTAGGTCAAGCAACGTTTTGCCCATGCCAGTAACTTTGAAAGTAAATGTCACTAAAGTGGTGCTTCCAGCGAAGCTTGTTGCAGGAGGCACAGCTGTGACTGAGAGCCAATACCATCCTCCAGCTTCGTTAGTCTGGTTTGCAGCTAGGAAATAGTTGCTCCAAGGTAAGGTGAGCTGAACACGTATTAAGTCTAGAATAGTTGTATCCCAATAAAGTCTGAATTCTATTCCGTAAAGGTCTGTGACATTAGCCACTTTGGCAGTTACTGTGAAGTTTTTGGGTGGCACCAAGGAAGTATCAATGATGCTTGGGGGGTCTATGTACAATTTTGGCGTCGGTTCTTGTGCAGTAGAGTTTCTGACGAACCCTATGCCTAAAGAGGAAGTCAAGAGAATTATAAGAATACTGGTGCAGATTATACGCTTAGATAATTTCATTTTTCCTCCTTCTCCTTCATATTTAGTAAGCTTTGAGTCTATTTTAGCGTTTTGGAAAAGAGTTCTAGGCGCCTTATGGCATGAAAACAAAAAAGTGAAACATTATCCTTTTAAGCGTAGCTGTCTTAAAATTTTTTATTTGTGATTTTTATCGTTGTTTGTTTCTTAGATTGTGACAATAGTACCAAGCGGTCCAGCCTGAATTAAAAGAGTTTTCGTCTTTCTTTTTTCTTCTGCGATAAATCAGAATGAGTAGCAAGAGAAGTGCCAACATTGGAAGTAGAATCCAGAGCCAATAGAACCAGTCTGGAACAAACCAACGTGCTGGGGCTTTGACTAATTCGACAGTGCCATCAACGAAAGAATTGTTTTCTAGGTTTATTTCGCCCGGGACAGAGCTTGCTAGGGCTTTGAGGAGATAGTTTCCTTCCGGCATGTTTGCTGTGTTCCATTGAAAGACAAGTACTCTTTCAGTTTCGGATTCAAGGTTTTTAACTATAAGTATTCCTATGATGTTTGAATCTTGATAGAGTGTGACGTTGAAGTTTTCAGTGTAATTTCCTAGATTTTTGACAACTACTGTGACGCTGAGTATGTCTCCAATGTGTACTGAAGTGTATACAGGAATTACATTTAAGATGGCGATGTCGTGGAAACGCTGAAGTTCAAGTTCAATTTTAACGTAATCACCAATAAAATCGTTGTCTGAAACATCAATTTCATTTGGAACCGGTATTGCGTAGGCGCTTATTTGATAGATGCCTTCTGATGCGTCGCTTGTATTCCATGTTAATTTTAATGTTCTCTGCGAAAATGGTTGCAAGTCGATGATTGTAGCTTGGGTTATGTATGTCTCGTTGCCGTAAACCGTAATAGTGAAAGATTCATATTCAGAGCCTTTATTCATCACTGTGACATCGATGTGGATTATGTCGCCTTTATATACGATTTTTGGGAATGCTTCAACATTTGCTATTGCTACATCATTTTTGACTATTAAAAATTTTTTTGAAACTTCAGGGCAATAAGGAGTTCCTCCTTGACTTATAGGAGCAGTATACGCGTTTGCATAAACGGTGGCAAGTGCTAAGGATGTGTTTTTTGGAATGTAGAAATGGAAATAAGCATAAGTCACAGTCTCGTTTGGTGGTATAGCCACATTGTCTTGTTGAGTCGCGTAAAGTGAACGATTTAATGAGTCATAAGTTGTAACGGTAAGTGTAGCTGTTTTCTCGGTCAATGCGATGTTTTTCAATGCTAGCTCAATTATTACTTGTTGTGTTAGCGCAAATTTCTCCTGTTCTATTTTGTTTTCGCTCAAAGTTTTTATTGTAACTACCTCCACGATCCATCCTACTTTAAATGTAAGCGTATCTTGAATGATTGTGCCGCCCATATTAGCATTGGATATAACTGTCCAAATGCCGAATGCTGTTTCTTCTTCGTGCGGTATTGTAAAACTTGTTGTTGCAATGCCTATGCTATTTGTAAAGATAGTTCTGTAAACGGTGATGTTTTCAATTGTGTTTGGTGGACCACGGATTTCGAAAGCAACAGGAATGTTGGGCACTGGATAATTGTTATAAGTTATTAATGCGTAGATGATAGCGCTTTCACCTGGACCAAAGGCATCGCTAGACATATCAGGCCCTGTTCCGCTGTAGGGGTCTTTTTGAGTGAACAAGTCGAGTTTTCCGCCTGTGCTACTTGAAAAGGCGATATTTACGTTCCCACTTGCTAAACAAAGCAGAATAAGTGCTATTGTAAGAATTATCGCTGCTTTTTCAAGCTGTAGCCTCATTTGTATCAATAGTTTAGTTGCCGCTGTATTTTTTAACGAGTATTCCGAAAGCATGAATATTACCATGCTGTTGTATTTCTAACCTACAATGCGACAACCGCGTCCTTCCGCGATATTTTGTTTTAGTGGAGATTATTCTATCTTTTTGCTTTCTCGTAGCCTTCGCTTTCCTTTCTCCTCTCTATTTTAAAATTAAAAGAACTGTCTATTATACATAATGGAGATATTTTCTAGAAGAATTTATAAATTATGCGAAGTTCGGTATGAATTATATTTCTTAATGGTTTAAGCGACTATAGTTGTTTGTTTTTATGGTGGGCCAATCCATCCCAGATATTTCGCTGTTACGATAAGGTCTAGGACATTTACGTTGCCGTCTCTGTTGACATCTGCTGGAATGCTTCCTGGTGGGCCTGTCCATCCTAAGGAACCTGCTACGACGATTAGGTCTAGGACGTTGACTGTGTTGTCGCCGTTTAGGTCTGGAACTCGTATTTCGATTCTTTTCTTTTCAACGGCAGTTTCGTTAAGGTATTTGCATGTTGTGGTTATGTTGTAGTAGCCGTAGTGTTGGTAAAGTGGCACAGTGAAGTTTGTGAAAAAGTGTGCTTCCGCTTGGATTACTGCTTTGCTTGTTTTAAATTGTGTGGTTGCTGTGTTAGCTGTGATGTTAAATGTGGCGAATTTTTCTATGGACAATGCGGTTCCGTTCAGTCTTGGCAGGTCTGTGAATGTATTTGCGTATACTATGGCGGTTCCGGTGGGCGCTTTGTCTAGGATATACATTGGTAATGTGAATGTCCCATTTGTTTGAGGCATCATGTCGCTAATTGTTAGTCGTGCTGTGTCCATTATTCCTTGTTGGGAATCAAATACTGTCAGGGCAAGTTCAAAGGTTACTCTTGTGTTGTTTTTATTTTTTACTGTTATGGTGAAATAGGCAAGAGTTCCTTTTTTGAAGGAGCTTTTCGGGTTCCCTGATTGGTCACTGGGGTATAATGAGAGTATTTGAATTGTTTCTGTGGTTGGGAGGGTTCCTGTGTTGAGGGTTCTGAGAAGAAGTGGCCAACCAGTTGAATCATCCATTTCTATGCTTATTACGCCGTCTGAAACTCTCAAGTCGTTGTAGTATAGATATCCAAAAACTTGGACAGGGTCACCAAGCCAGTATGAAGGCTTGTCAGTGTATAGAACTATTTCCAACTTTTGAGCTTTTGTTGTGGTTGTTAAAAGTGTAAGGAAAAGAATTGCGCTCATAAAAGTTATTAGGATTTTTTTATGGTTTTGCGTTCTCGCTTCCTCCCTTCATTTTTTACTTAGCTATAGACGGTTATTTTAGTCTTCTGGAATAATCTTCTTAGGAAATTTTAACTAAAAAAAAGGGAGAGGGTGGTTTTTTTATTCGAGTTTAGGCTGCTAGTATGACGAAGGGTACGCTGACTTCTGGACAGTAGGCTACACCTGACATGGAAGGTAGAGCTGTGTAGGCGTTTGCCCTTACTACTCCTGTTCCTGCGCGTGCCCAGTATGGGACTCTGAATCCTGTCAGCGTCACATAGTGTGGGCCGTAGCCGACTGCGGTAAGGGATACAGTCATGCTGCCTAGTGGGTAGCCAACTTCGTCGAATATTGAAACTGTGATTGTCACGGGTCTACCTTGTAGTGATATGCTGTGGTAGTCAACTCTGATGTATGGTACCCATAGGTGTTTATATGCTGGTTCGTTGAGTGTTATGCTGTCTATTTGGATAAGCCAGCCAACCTCAAAGTGAAGTATGTCTGTGATTTTTATGCCGTCAACGTCTGCGGATGCGTAGACTGTCCATGTGCCGAATACTTGTGTTTCGGCATCGACATCTGGCCATGGTATTCTGAAGCAGTAGACGGCTATGCCTGTTACTGGGTCTGTGAAGACGGTAACATAGAATGTTATGTTATAGACTGGGTTTTCTGGTCCGTGGATTTCAAGTTCTACTGGCTTGTTGGGTATTGGCCACCTGTTGTATGTGAGTTTCACGTATAGGCAGACGAGGTCCTGTGGCGAGTAAGCGTCAGCATCGTGGAATCTCTTTTGTCCGCCGAATGGTTCTGGATATTGCGTGTAGACGTCGATGTATCTCTTGTCTAAGGTGATTTGGTATGTGCCGTCGTGGATTAATTCAACTGGTATCGGTAAACCGGAGTAGTCACCGAAGATTGGGTCGTGCAAATCAAATGTGCTAACAACTGTTTCTCCTGGTGTACCGACTGTTGATCTGAATGTTATATAGGCGATTATTCCACCTTGATCGATAGTGTTCTCTGGGTTTGTGGTTGGGTAGATGTATCCTGGTGGTTCAGGGCCTCCGTTTAAGAGGAGGTTGACCAATGTTATTGTTCCTGTGCCTGTGTAGACTTGGAAGTATGTGATTTCTTCTGGTGGTGTTCTCCATGGGAATGACGCTAGGAATGGTCCTTCTGCGACTGAGATGAGTTCCATGAGGGTTGAGTCGTAGTCTAGGCTGAATTGTACTCCGAAGAATTTGTCTGCAGAGCTGATGTTGTATACTCTCACTTGGATGGTGAATAGGACACCTTCGTCGACAACTGTCGTAGCTGGCGGATATACACCTATGGCTTTCTTTGCTGGAGACGGAATTGCGATGGTGTATAAACCGTCAATCAATGCATGATAGCCTATGTTAACTGCGGAGAAGTCTTTAACGACAACGTTTTGCAGGTGCAGTGGGCATGTCAGGATGTTTCCTACTTCACCGTATGTTGCAGTGAATTGAATTGTTGCGATGACTCCTGAGCCGCTTGGGAATGGTGGTGGTCCAGCTGTCAACACTACATGTCCGCTTACGACACCAGTCAAGTCATCAACTGTATAGCTGAAGGTTGTGGTGCCGAAGCCACTGAAGAATGGTCCTTCAGTTAGGCCTGTAGCGTCAAGAAGTGTTGTGTCGTAGGTTAATTCGAAGTATACATCTGCAACTTGCCATAGTGCATCGACGTTTAGAATTCTAACTGGTAAGTCAAATGTTTGGCCTACGAATGTGGCTGTAAAGCTGTCTGCTTTGATATCTGGCAATGGTGGCATAACAAAGTAAAATTTGAATAAACCGTCATTTGTGGTGTGTGGAATTGGGTTGGCACCTGAGTCACCGAAGATATCATCATATATGTCGATGTAGCTGGACAAGAAGCCAGGGCCTGATGGTGCGCTCATTATTTTGAAGGTCATTATTCTGAGGTTTAGCGAGCTTCCTGTGAATGGACCAGAAGTGGAGACTATCGACACCCAACTTCTGCCGTTGGTAGCGTTATAGTTGTTGGTAGTCACGTTAGTAGCGACGTAATATGAACTCCATGGTAGGTTGTCTTGGATAGCGACAAGGTTCAATACGTCGCTCTTCCAAGTGATCTTGTATTCAATACCAGCGAGATCTGTCATGTTTCCGAATATCAATTTAACTTGGAAAGTGTCGCCAACTGATGTTGTATCCGTATACTTCTCAACTAATCCTGGGTCAATGGAAACGTGGGTTCCTGGATAAGCCTTGGCCTTTGGTGTGAATATTGCCATTGAGCTTATGAGAAGCACTGCGATAATTGATGCAGCCAAAAGTCTATGTAGTTTCAAACTTGCTTCCTCCTTTCTCCTTTCTTTTTATCAGCGTGAAATAATGTATCGGAATTCAGATTTAAAGATTCCGGAATTATCCTCTATTTCAACTGCAAACAAAAACCAATGATTTTACCTCATAATTTGTGTATTTATAGGGGTTTCCTCGTCTAAAATCTTGGTTGAAACTATGTTTTTTTACCGTGGAAACTTTGAGCAAAAACAGTTGCCTTGCCGTTGAAAAGAACCTTTGTAAATTTTATGTGGAAGTTAGTCAAGTAGAACAATGTTCCGCAATATTTAAATTCGAATTCTCACACATAATCATCCCGCTGAAAGAAAAAAATAGAAAAAATGGAGAAAGGAGACCATGAAAAACAAATTTGTAATTCTCTCTATTGCACTCTTAGCTTTGCTTGCGATCTCTGCAATACCACTTCCTGCACAAGCTGCTGTAACCTACGGTCCAAGAATGGATGAAGTTCTTATCAAAATCTATGGAAGCGACACAGCCGAGTTTGCAGCCCTTGAGGCACAAGAAATAGATTTGGTTGACTGGCCATTAACACCAACTGAAATTTCGAAATGGTCAGCACCTCCGTACAACACTTACATAGCACTTGACCCCTACAGAGAAATCGGGATGTGGCAGGTTGACATAAACAACAACTTGACGATGCTTTCGTATCCAAACTGGCCAAGTCCAACCAGCTATGTAGTTTTTAGACGCGCAATCGCCTACATGGTTGACAAACCATACATTATCAGCTCAATTGTAGGTGGCTACGGCGCGCAAATGGAAACGCCTATTATGCCTTGGCTTAGATGGTATGATACTAGCATAACGCCGTACACGTACAACCCAGCCGCAGCATGCCAAATACTCTTTGACAATGGCTGGAGAGACTCACCAGACCCCGACATAGTCACAGACGTCAAATTCCCGCCAGGACACCCACTAGCCGGACAAAAACTGAAAGACGTAATGACCAACGGACCAAGCGGTCCATCTGATCCGGGCTTAATCTTCTATATTAGGTCTGATCACAGTCTAAGACGACAGGCTGGTATACTCTTGACGAATGGAGATGCAACGCACAAGGGACTTGAGGCTATTGGCATACCAATTGACCTTCAAGATGTGCCAAGACAAGTGAGCAGCCCCAAGGTTATGTTCCAGAAAGACTTCCACTTGTACATGGGTGGTTGGAGTCTCAGCAGAGACCCAGACTACTTGTATGACTTGTGGCACAGCGACCAGATGAACTGGGAGATAACCGAGTTTGCATGGAACTACGTCAACATAAACGATGCGCTATGGGATCAATACACTGCCGCTTTGAAGAGACCAGCAACCCTCGAAGAAGCTGAAATAAACGCCAAACTTGCCCAGCAAAGATTCGTAGATCAAGCATTCTTCATCCCAATCTGGACAACCCTAGGCTATATGGCGCACAACAAAGCCCTGCATGTCCTTAACGTAGACTCTTACGGTGTTCGCAACTGGTGGAACATATTTGCTGTTAACAAGCCATCAGTAGGCGTCACAGGAGGGCAACTTAGATGGGGCTTCATGCACGACCCTGAAGCATTGAACGTTATATACTCCCAGTGGGTTTGGGACTGGCAAGTTCTTGACAAGATATACGACAGTCTGCTGGCCATGAACCCGCTTAACATCGCGGTTGACATGCCGTGGATGGCAAGCGGATGGAGCGTTGGCACATGGACTAATCCTGACACAGGACAAATGTCGTCCAAAATATCATACACATTGAAGACAGGCATTAAATGGGTTAACTCCACAAACGGCGCCATACTAGGCGACGTCACACCAGAAGACGTCAGATTCAGCTTCCAATACGTCTACGACCACGTCGGCTGGAACTATCCATCAGTAGCTGACATATACGTTAACCCAGACGGCAGTCTAAAAATCGAAATCGTCGGCAACACGATTACATTCTACGAAAGTGTCCTAAGCGTTTGGGCTTTGCACTGGGTTGGAGGCTTACCAATTATACCCAAGTTCCTCTTCCAAACAATCGCTGACCCACACGGCTACACTCCAGGCAACTTGGGAATAAAAGAAACCATGATTGGCTCTGGTGCACACTACTTCTCAGGTTACAACGTTGGAGTAAGCATGCTGTTGTTGGCTAACCGCAACTACTTCATGCCTATAGTGCCAAATACCGACACAGACCCAACATACATAAAAATTGACTGGGGCATATTCAAAGGCAACGTCAAATCAGGCGACTGGACAGTCAACGTCCTAGACCTAATCGTTGTAGCAGGACAAATCGGCTGGACAGGCCCACCAGGCGACATCCCAGCAGACATCAACAAAGACGGCAGCGTAAACGTACTCGACCTAATAATCGTAGCAACAAACCTAGGCGCAAGCTGGTAAAAACCATAACCCGATCCTCCAAGATCGGGCTAAATCCCGTCATTTTTTCTTTTGAGAAATTCACCAAAACTTAAATACTATATCTATTTCTTCAAATGAGTAAAGCAGAAATAGGGAACTGCCATGGGACTCCGAGAATACATTATAAAAAGAGCAGTATTCTCATTCATCCTCATCTTGTTTGTGATAGTATTAAACTTCATGATTTTTGAGCTAATGCCCGGAAGAGTCGAAGAGATGTTTATAAGACCAGGTATGAGAAGGGAACAAGTAGACGCGCTTATACGATTGTGGGAGCTAGACCAACCAGCATGGACCAGATTCTTAAAAATGGTCTACAACCTACTTTCCGGCAACTTCGTGAACACATATTCTTATCGTTCACAGCAGCCAATCTCCATTGAAATTGGAATGAGACTGCTGAATACTATGATACTTATAGGAACATCTACTGTGATCTCAATGGTGTTAGGCATATTGCTGGGGGTAATCTCTGCCCACAAAAGAGGGGGAAAATTGGACAACACCCTTGTGCTTATGAGTTTAGCCACTTACTCCTTTCCCACATTCTGGATGGGAATGCTCTTCATACTAGTCTTCTCGATCCAACTCCACTGGTTCCCTTCAGCGCACCCTTATCCTACAGACTGGCAAAGCATATACAGAGATGTTGGAGGATTTCCACCACCGGCAGCAACTATTCCTATTGGAGGAATATCAATAGCAATACCAAGCCTTACCGAAATCCAAGGAAGGGTATATCACTCAATATTGCCAGTTGCAGTACTAACCCTTTTCCAGTATGGCGGTTGGCTACTTCTTGCCCGTGCTAGCGTCTTAGAAACAATCACAGAGGACTATGTAACAACTGCCAGAGCAAAAGGGTTGAAAGAACGCACTGTCCTATTAAAACACGTATTAAAAAACGCCTCACTCCCACTAATAACCAGTGCAGCACTATCCTTCGGCTTCATGCTTTCAGGCGCCATAATAACAGAAGGCGTTTTCTCCTACAGAGGCTTTGGCTCATGGATATGGGAATCTGTACAATACAAAGATTTTCCTGTTCTCTCAGCAATGTTTTTCATTATAGCATTATGTGTTATACTGGCCAACTTTTTGGCTGATATACTTTATGGCGTAATCGATCCACGAATTAAATACGGGTGAAAAACATGGCCACTCGAAAAGAAAAAATAAATTTTACAATTCAGAGATTGCGTGGTTTTCTAGCAACTTTTGCAAGAACTAAACGAGGCTTAGCAGGAGTAGCAATCCTCGTAATATTCACTTTAATTGCACTTCTTGCACCAGTACTGGCACCTCACGACCCAGTTAAAGATCGATTTGTAGGAGGGTACCAAGCTAAGCCAGAGTGGTATGATAAGCTCTTTCCAGCAGACCCCCAAAGCCACAATTTTATCCCCATGACAAATCCAGGATTTAACAATCCCGAGTCGCTAAGCGATTTTAACATAACAAAAACAAGCAGTCTTGTAAGCGTATATCATAACCCAACCTTAGGAAAGGACGCACCAGGAAGCCTAGCAGTTGAATACAAAAATCCCAGCTCCACCCCTGCCGGAACACAGTCAGTAAACATAACTAAAGAGTTTTACTACCCACATCAAAGACCCCTTGCACAAATAAGCTTTTACGCGCAATTCTATGTTGAGGGATCAACCTATATGAAGGAAAATAAAGTTCTCCTTGATGTTCCGGTTAACATTTCGCTTGTAATCTATCGAGTTGTAAACGAAACAACAAAAATAACAACCGACATTTTTCGATATAATGAATTGATCCATCCATACGAGCTTCCATTAATCGGCACTTCCTTAGACGCACGCAGAACAGTGACAGAACCAACAACAACATGGATACCAAACCCAGTTTCCAGACTGGACTCAAACAATCTTAGAGGTCCTATCTTCGGTACAGACGTCACTATAGACATAACAAATGACACTTTAAACCAACCAGCTAATTACATCTACTCTGTTGAACTAGTCTTTCTGGACACAGCACCAAGAAAATCAAATGTACAGACAACAGTTTACGTGGACGACCTCAACCTTAAAGGCTTAGGCACTGCCTATGGATTATTCGGAACCGACAGAGAAGGACGCGATATATATTCCCAACTTATCTACGGAACTCAAATATCCCTCCTGGTTGGTCTATCTTCAGCCGGCATTTCCGTAGTAATTGGACTAATCGTTGGAATGATCGCAGGATACTCTGGCGGCGCAATAGATGAACTAATAATGAGGATCACAGACGCACTGCTAGTTATTCCAAACCTTCCACTCCTCTTGGTTTTAGTCGCAGTGTTAGGACCGAATCTTTGGAACCTAATCCTCGTAATAGGAGTACTCGGCTGGATGGGTTTTGCACGCGTAATACGCTCTGTAATTCTCTCCCTCAAAGAAAGGCCCTTCATAGAAGCAGCCAAAGCTGTAGGAGCAGGAAATGTGCATATAATGCTAATTCACATACTGCCAAATATAATGGCATTAGTATACGTAACACTCGCAATGACAGTCCCAAGTGCAATCGTCGCAGAGGCAGCACTAAGCTGGCTAGGCCTATTCGATCCCGCCGTAATGTCTTGGGGAAGAATATTATACGATGTCCAACAAGGACTAAACATTGATAAATGGTGGTGGGTTGTGCCTCCAGGCCTGCTAATATCAATTGTAGCCTTATCTTTTATCTTCATAGGACACGCACTTGATGAAATACTAAATCCAAGACTAAGACAGAGAAGATAAACTCAAACTTGATTATGGAGGAAAAGAACTTTGAAAAAACTCTCACAAATAGCTACAATCATAACGTTATGCACTATTGTTTTAAGCTTCAGTTTCAGCTTCTTTAAACCCGCAAACGCAGCTGTTCAGTACACTCTAGTTGTTGAAGTTTCTGGAGGCGGCACAACCATTCCAGCTCCAGGCACCCACCTTTATGATAAAGATTCAATTGTTTCGGTTACTGCCCTTCCAGATCCTGGTTGGGTGCTGAGTCACTGGCGTCGTAATGGGTCTGAGGCTGGTTCAGCTAATCCATACAACCTTACTATGAACGCTAATTACACTTTAACCGCAGTCTTTGCTGAAATAATTAATGGCGACCTTGTCGTCAAAAACGATGAGGTGACAGAATTTGTAAACAGAAACATCTTTCTGAATGGCAATATAGCGATCCAAGAAAATGGCATATTGCGATTCGACCGAACAAGAATCGCTGTGAACAGGAGCATAACGGTTCAGGAAAATGGCACCTTATTCTTAAACAGGACAATATTGATTTTCAATCAAACAGGCGTTGGATACAATTTGACTCTCAAAAATCCTGTGAGCGGTCAACCTAGACTCCTCGCATTCAACTCTAACATCACATCAAGCATTCAAATCTACATGAATGGCGCTTCTGCTACCATCACAAACATGACATCACCTTCAACATTTACCCTTGCCAACTCGTTTATAAACGTCACTGGAATAAAATCAGCCCTTTTTAGGATATTCGCAGAAAACTCTTCCCAAGTTTATCTAAACAAAATCAACATAGCTTTACAAAACTTGAGGATTACAAGCTCCTCCGCTACACTAGTTAACGCTCAAGTATCATCCTTCTTTGCTCAAGTCAATGCGAAAGCTAACTTTTCAAAAAGCACCGTAAGGGAATCATTCGTATTGGCCACAAATGCAAGCGCCCGAGTAGAAAATTCCACTTTAACTGGAGTAGTGATCACAAATGCAACTGCCTATATCACAAAAACAACAATAGCCGGTTTACAAGCCTTTGGCAACGCAAGTCTTGTGATTGAAGATTGCGGGGCTCAAGCTGGCGCTGCAATAAGCACTGTCAAAATTTATAATCAGACAAAAATTTCTATTTCAAGGTCGGAACTGCTCACTTTTGCGTCATATAACACTTCAGAGGCAACACTGGAAAAAGTGAGGTCAGTTGGAAGCGCATCTTTCATAGCTACTTATGGAAAAAGCAGAGTCATTGTTAACAATAGCGAGCAAGCAGACTATTTCTACCTGAGCGATAACTCGACAGTCTCTATCTCTAATACTACGACGCGAAAAATTTTAGCTTGGGAAAATGCCAATTTCTCTTTGTCAAAAGCTGTTGTGCGGGAAGCTTTAAGCATATTTGACAATGTTTTTTCACTCATAACCCAGACTAGAATTTATCAGCGGTTTGCCATATCTGGATATTCCTCCACATTAATTTCAAACTCCAACTTGACTATTACAAGTACTTGGGACACATCAATTTTCTCCATCAGCAATTCTTCAATAGCTTTTTTGTTGATTGCAGAATCTTCAAATGTGGAAATCAATAATTCGCTAATAAACGAACTCCGCCTCCAAGCCCGCTCCATTAAAGGCATCTTCAAAGGATTTAACAGCGCATTCATAACGTATTGGAATATAATGCAAAACAATTCTCTTGAGATTAATCCATTAAGTAGTATGATGCCAAACTTGACGTTGAGAAGCTCGCAGATACCTCGATATTTCAGTCTCGAATTCTCAGGAACATCTAACATTAACATAACAAATGCGAAACTATACTATGTGGGCGCCTTGGAAAACACAATAATAAGGATGCTGAATTCAACGATGGAAACGTATGATGTAGAAGGCTTAAATGCCAAGATTTATGCGCATTTATACTTCACCTTTCTTATTGTAACTCCTCAAAATGCGCCTATAGCTGAAGCAACTGTTAAAATCATAGACGTTAATGGAACAATTGTTGAATCTGGCACCACTGACGTTAATGGTATTTTTAAATCCAACAAACTGTTAGAGGCAGTCACAATAGGCGATAAAAGAACCATAGAAGAAAGTTTGCTGATTGAAGTATCAAAAGATAGCTATTTCGCTAGAGCCCCTTCTGCCCAGTTTACGGGAGGAGATACAAGGGTGGAGCTGCCAATACCACTTTCTTGGTGGCAAGAATATTGGTACTTGATTGTAGTATACGTCGTATTAGCATTATTCGTAACTTCGATGATTATACTGAAGAAAACTGGAAAGATTGGTTAATTCCCAACTAGCGAAAACTTTCACTAATTAGGTAAGTTTTGTTTCTTCTTTTTGTCTTCTAGCATATCTAAATATTCTTCTACTCTTTGTTCAACATTCCATGATGATATGTGCCGTACTCCGTGTCCAATGGAATCAGATACTCTTAGAGTTTTTGTCTTGGAGAGATTGTACTGTGACCTTGCACGTTTTTCTTCATCGATAATTGCATAGATGCAGACTACTGTTGGAAGAATAAATAAAGTTAAAGGATGAAGAAAGACAAACATCCATATCTGTATCATAGTATACAATCCAAAGAAAATAGGCACCCAAAACCAAATAGTTGTCAAAGAAGTTTTAACAATCCATATAATATCCAAGATAGAATCTTTGAGGTTTTCTACTTCCAGCTTTACTCCCTCATCGAAATTTCTATCAATGAGATATTTAACTCTTAACTTCTATTTTGATTCAGATTTTCTGCGTCTTATTTGAGACAGACATAAACGAACTCTAGTGAAAGCATAGATAAAACGAAGGAGAAACAGTGAGAAACAAGATTTCGGCTGTTGTGTTTATTTCTCTTTGCCGTAAAGGTGGCACGCCACGAAGCGAGTTCCACCGACATGGATCAGTGAAGGTTCTTTGGTGCGGCAAATATCTCCGATGTATGATGGGCAGCGTGTGTGGAACCTACAACCTGAAGGAGGATTGACTGGGCTTGGTATTTCTCCTTTGATAACCACTTCTGATCGAGCCATAGTTGGATCCGGAACTGGAACCGCTACTACTAGTGCTCTTGTGTATGGGTGTAAAGGTTCTAGAATTACTTCGTCGACTGTGCCCATTTCCATTATTTTACCCAGATACATTACTGCGATGCTATTGCATATGTGGCGTGCAAGTGCTAAGTCGTGGGTTATGTAAAGAAATGTTGTGCTGAATTTCTCTTGTAAGTTGACCATCAAGTTTAATATTTCTGCTCGAATAGAAACATCAAGCATGGACACTGGCTCATCAGCTACGATAAACTCAGGATCTAAGACTAATGCTCTTGCAACTGCAACTCTTTGTCTCTGTCCTCCGCTAAGCTCGTGGGGGTATCTGAAAAGAAATTCGTCGGCGGGGATCAGTTCTACATTCTCTAGAGCTCTGACAACTTTCTCTGAAACTTCTTTTGGGTTATGTACTCCTTGTACTCTTAACGGCTCTGCAACTATGGTTTCTACGATCATTCTTGGGTTTAATGATTCGTATGGGTCTTGAAAAACAACTTGTAACTTGCGGCGCAATGATTTCATTTCTCTTTCTGGAATGAAAGAGATATCTCGACCTTCAAAAATGATTTTCCCCTCAGTAGGCTGAATAAGCCTAAGTAGGAGTCGGCCGGTTGTGGTCTTTCCACTTCCGCTCTCACCAGCTAACGCGAATATTTCGCTTTTCTTGACTTTAAACGAGATTCCGTCTACGGCATGGACGAACAACTGTTTTCTTGATACCAAAGTCCTAAAGAATCCCATTCTCACTGGAAATAATTTCTTCAAATTTTCGACTTCTACTAATGCATCAGCCATAAGAATTCCTCACTCATCCTTTTTCATAAAGCCAGCATCTAACATATCGCCCTTTTTCAACGTTCCACCATGATGGTTCTTTCTTTATGCAAATATCCATAGCGTATTTACACCTTGGATGAAACCTGCATCCAGTAGGCGGGTTCAATAAATCTGGAGGAATCCCAGGAATTGACACCATGCGTGTTCGTTCTCCTTTTATGCTGGGGAAGGCGCTTATCAACCCTTGAGTGTATGGGTGCAAGGGCTTTTTGAAAGTGTCCATGACATTTCCGTATTCTGCAAGCATTCCAGCATACATTATACCCATTTTCTCACAAGTCTCTGCGACAATGGACAAGTCGTGGCTAATGAGAATCATGCCAAGGTTTAATTTCTCTTTTATTTCTCTCAATAGCTTTAACACCTGCGATGCAACAATGACATCGAGGGCAGTACATGGTTCATCTGATATTAGAAGCGCAGGATTACACGCTAAAGACATGGCTATCAGTGCTCTCTGCCTCATTCCTCCACTGAACTCATGGGGGTAATTGTCTGCTCTTCCAGGATCCAACCCTACCAACTCAAACAGTTTGGCTACTCTTTCATTGATTTCTTCTTTCTTCATGCGAGGTTCATGAATTTTTATAGCTTCCGAGACTTGATCGCCAACTTTAAAGACAGGATTAAGAGCATTCATAGCTCCTTGAAAGACTATTGAAATCCCTTTCCAACGAATTTCTTGCCTGAACTCTTTGTCTTTTATTTTGACAATGTCCTTGCCTTCAAAAAGGATTTTTCCACGAACAATTTTGCCATTTGATGGAAGAAGCTTGAGTATGGATAGTGCGACTGTGGTCTTGCCACAGCCTGATTCTCCCACTAATCCTAACGCTTCTCCTTTCCCCACATTAAAAGTGACGTTTTCTGCAGCCCTTACCGGGCCTCTTAATGTGGTATAAAACGTTGTTAGATTTTCAACTTGAAGAACCGCTGACATGTCTAGTCCTCTTCAGTTTTTCCTTCTCCAAACTCTCCTTTTTATTTGACATAATGGAGCGCAGAGTGTAGATTTAAGTTTTTAGTATTAAACTGGGCAATATTTAAATCTATTATTTCATTCTTTTTCAGTGTGTAATTATGAAGATTCGAAGAATCTGGACGGATAAAAACGTTCGCTTAGACTCACTAGTCGAGTCTGTGGAGCATTTTCTTAAAATGAAAGGTTTTACAGTCTCTAAAAGAAAACAAATCCGGTTTGGCGAGCAGTTTCTTATTGTCGCAATAGGAAAGCACGAAGACGGTTCTCACGTGATAATTGAAGGGAAAATTCTCAAAAAGAAAAATGAGGTTATTATCGAGCTTTCCGCTGGTGAAGGACCAATTTCTAAGGTGGACGCTCTAGCAAATCTGTTTGGCGCCGGTTATGTCACGTTGCGGAATGTAAAATCTGAAGAAGTTTTAATTAGATTGGAACCTGAATTCTATGTATATATCGACCAGGCAATGATAAATTTGACGAAGCCATCTCCATGAAATTTTAAGAATTGCACCTTGATATTTCAGCATAAATATTCCAAGAAGGAGGCACTAATTTGATTTTGTTTCGTTTTCTTATGCTGAGTAGATTAGTTCCTTTGAAAACGCTCCTAAGAAGGCGCAGACGATAGTGAAGAAGAAAACAATCGGAAATAATGCTCTAAAGGTATTTAGAAGACCCCAGTAAAGAGTCCATGACCAGCCAGTTACAATGTCATGAAACACTTGCCCCCAGCCACCAACATTCCAAATGAAGTTTCCAATATAAACGCTCGAGATAACTGAAGAAATTATTAGGGCGCTGATGCTGCCGTAAAATACCTTGTCCACTTCAACGATGAGAATTCCACTTATGAAACTTGCGACGCTTATAATTAGAATATCAAGGAGTTTTAATGTTGCTCCTTGCCAGTTGTAGAATGGAGGAGGTATGCCTCCTTGCTCTATGAAGCGTAAGAATAGGGGATCTGAATAGCAAAACGCCAAGTATTCATTAATGACAAGTGCTGCAATCATGGTGCTCCAAATAGCGACGATAAGAAGGTTTATCCTATTCCTTTTGATTTTTTTGGGAATGTTTCTAATCTTCTCTGCCAATTTCAAATCCAATAATTTTCCACCCAATTAGCAAAGGATTATTGCATTGTTAATATAATTAAGGCTTTGTTTAGAGTAATATGCAGAAGTGTGGAGCATTTTTCAGATTTGCGTTACTTTTTCGTTCCTTTTTGTGTCAATGAGACAGCAAAGATGGATAAAATAGCCAAGAGTGATGTAATTACGCCCGGAGAAGATTCGGGAATCACCAGGGGATATCTATCAATATTGTTTGTGTCGATAATGTATGGTGTGTCCCATATTCCTGAGGCATCTATCTCTTCAGCGTTTGGGTATTTTTCTTTGTAATCGCTCCAGTAGTTTCCGCCAGAAGGAAAGTCATCATCCCAAGCATTATTGAAGGAATCAAATATATGTGTCTGGTTTGCATTGTCAATGAAGCCGTTGTGGAAGATTCTATTGTTTCCAGATTCAGACAGTGCGATTCCGTATCTCTTGTTTGATGAAATAGTATTGCCATAAATGGTGCTTCTGTCTGTATATACGGCATATATCCCATCCCAAACATTGTTTGTTATCGTGTTGTTAAAAATTGTGATGTTGCTCGAAGTGAAAAGGTAGAATCCGTAAGAAAAGTTTTCAACTTTCGTGTTTTGTATGGTCACATTTATTCTGAGAGTCAAGTTTATTCCATTTCCATTTCCTGTGCCTCGAATAGTGTATCCTTTACCGTCAAGTGTAATGTTGTCTCTTTCAATTATTATAGAATAATTGATGTTGCCTGTTAAAACATAAGTTGTGTTGTTGATATTTGAGATAGGCGCTGTTGAAGGTTCAATTGTCCCATCAGCTCTAATATAGATTGTTCCCTCTACATAACTTACGTGAATGTTAAGAACTGTTTTAATCAAAGCACATAGAACTAATGCTAAAATAATAGCTTGAATCGTTTTTGGCTTAAACTTCTTCAATTGCATCGCTCACTAACAATATTTATATTTTCTTATTATTTTCAATTTCGATTGGTAGAAAATTACGCATAGAAGTTAATTCCAAAAGGCTTAAAAAGTTTCAAATCATATTTAGTAATGCCGAGGGAGAAGGAGGATTAATGCGGCTATTCACTATATTAGTAGGTTTAGTTCTTACACTGATGATTTTGCCATTCTTGTTGACACCAAGCAATGCGGGATACACAGTCCCCATAGTTTGGTCAAACAAGAAACAATATGACCCGTCGGAAATGGCTTATCTTTTTGGATACGGCTTTAACCCGTCATCGCCAGTTACGGTGACTATCATTAGACCTGACTTAGTTGAAGATATTGTTCAAACTTCAACGGATCAGTTTGGTTATTTCACTTGTCAATATCTTTTGGACGGTATTCATGGTACTTTTCACGTAACTGCAACAGACGGCGTGAATGTTGCCACAACAACTTTTGATAACTGCCTTTATCTCCGTGCCTCTTGGTCGAACTCAGACTGCCTATACATCTACTCAGAAGCAGGTGGTTTGTCAAAATCCAAACAATATTACATAAAATATTTTGACCCAGCAGGCATTGAACGGCGACAAAGCCCAACTTATACAGGAGTACTTTCCTTCACAGACCAATTAACTATTCTTCCCACTTTTCCAAATATTCTTGGATATTGGACAGTTAAACTTTACGAGAATAATGCCCTCAAAAGAACAAAGCAAGTCTGCATCGACAGAATGGTGTGGACAACAGATTCAACCTACACAAACCTAAAAACATCATTCGTCCAAGGCGAAACTGTATACTTTAAAACAATAGGGTTGAACACTGCCAAGTATTATCGTTTTAAGCTTCAGTGGCCTAATGGAACTAGATTTTTCATAGGAAGCTGGACTACAGGCGTAACCCAGATGACAGGGAGCTACGTGTTGCCATCAAACGCTCCTATTGGCTCATGGAAGGTTCATGTAAGACAAGCAGATAGCTCGTCCGGTACCAATGAAATCCATTATGTTGATTGCAATTTCCAAGTTACAACAGCACCTACACCTTTGCAATATTACTTAACGGTTCGAACTGATCCGACAGGAATAGGGACAATTCCTGGACAAGGATGGTATAATTCAAGCACAGTTGTCAATTTAACGGCAACTGAATTCTTTCCAGGGGTATCAGGCACTCGATATAGGTTTGACTATTGGGATCTTGATGGAACACCAAATCCAGTAGGCGTGAGAGACATCTCCATTTTAATGAACGCTAATCACACGGCTACAGCGCACTATGTAATCCAATACTTCCTTAACTTGACAACTAGTCCGTCTGGGATTACGACACCAGCAGGCATTGATTGGTATGACGCTGGAACAAATGCGCCAATTTTTGCTCCAGAATTCATAAGCATCACACCTGACGTTTCTCGCTATCGATTTGATGGTTGGACAACTGGAGACATGTCAGAAATCGCCGATCCCTCGGCAACTAACACAACAGTTTTAATGGATAAGACAAAAACTGTGACAGCCAACTATGTTGTCCAGTACATGGTCAAGTTTGACCACACCGGCTTGGACTCCTCTGCTCTTGGCACAATTGTAACAGTCGACAGTTCACCTAAAACTTATGGCGATCTTCCCTATAGTTTTTGGGTGGACAGCGGCACAGTTGTCACATATTCTTATGCTGCTATAGTGCCAAGTAGCACTTCCGGCAAAAGGTTCAGCCTAATAGATGTAAATGGACCTACGTCGCCAATTACGGTAACAAACGCCATCACAGTAACAGGAAACTACAAGATACAGTATTTAGTATCTTTCACTCAGATTGGATCAGCTGTAGCTCCAACGGTAACTTATATGGCAGACGTTGACCCTACTGAAAGTGTTCCATTCAGTGTGTGGGTTAAAGCCGGTTCTCAAATCTCATATACCTATCAGGATATTGTTTCAGGTTCACCTGGGGTAAGATATGTCTTGACAAGTGTTACTCCAGCTTCGCCACAAACAGTGAATGATCCTTTAACGATATCAGGAAACTACAAAACACAATATTACTTGACCGTAAACTCGCCATATGGAGTGCCTTCGGGCGCTGGCTGGTACGATGCAGGCGCAACAGCTTATGCTGAGGTAAGCACGGGTACAGTTGACCATGGAAACGGTACACGCAGAATATTCGTTAACTGGAACGGAGATGCTTCTGGAACAAATTATGCACAAAGCGATCCGATAACAATGAATGGACCGAAAACTGCAAACGCAAACTGGAAGACGCAATATCTGCTCACGGTTCGCACCAACGGACTTGGCACAAAAATTACTAACGTTTACAATGGCACAACAGTTTTGGGAACAGCTACTGACGCCACGCCATTTACTGGCTGGTTTGATCAAGGCGCTATGATTCAACTGAACATAGATAGTCCAATCAGTGGAAACCCAACAAGTTATATTTTCTCACAATGGACAGGTGATGCTTCCGGCACAAATAGACCAGTATCTGTGACCATGAATGCGCCGAAGGACATAACAGCCAACTACACCAGCATTACCCAATATGAAGTTATCTTCACTCAAACAGGTCTTGATTCCTCAGCAACTGGCACGGTCGTAATCGTTAACGGTATTCCTAAAACATATGGCAACTTACCCTATAGTCTCTGGGTAGATGAAGGCACCGTAATCACATATTCATATAGCAATGTTTCCAGCATAACCTTTAATAAGAGATTCATTTTAACAGGGGTAAGCGGTCCCGCATCACCAATAACAGTAACAGGTTCGATTACAGTAACAGGCAATTACAAGACACAGTATTATTTGACAATATCCTCTCCCTACGGCACACCAACACCCGCAAGCGGATGGTATGATTCAGGCCCAACCCTGATCGTGTCAATCAGTTCACCAGTCGCAGGTCCAACCGGCACTCGCTACGTTTGCACAGGCTGGACTGGAACTGGAAGCGCTCCACCTTCGGGAACAGGAACCTCAACCTCCTTCATTTTGACTGCACCTTCCAGCGTTACGTGGAATTGGAAGACCCAATACCTCTTGACAGTACTTACCGATCCGTCTGGCTTGAGTCCTCAACCATCACGAAATCCAACTGGTGAAAGCGGTCCCACAAACGGCTGGTGGTATGACTCCTCAGTAGATGTGACTTTAACAGCTCAGACAATTGGTGGATATTCATTCACCAACTGGGATGTGGATGGAGCCTCAAAGGGTGGTGGTGTGAATCCCATCATAGTTTCGATGAATGCTCCTCACACTGCTACAGCCCATTACCAGCAGCTTCCAGCAATGCCTGTAGGAGGCTACTCCATCTCCCTAGCCAAGAAAGCCTCATCAACACACACAGTGGCTTACACAGCACTGATTGCAATCTTTGGAATAGTCTTAATCTTGATAAAACGCAAAAGAAAATAGCAGCGGCACCAATTTTTCTATTGTCAAGCAGAAACCTAAGTGGAGATTATCTAAAGAATGGCGAGGAAGACAGAAGAATTGGTAAATAAACAAATTCAAATTATGTCAAGGAAAAGACTTGCAATAATTTCCATAATAATCGCCATTCTAATTATGTTAGGTTGGCGTATCGCCATCCTTTTTCCTCAGTCTGAGGTTCCATTTTCTATGAAAGCTACCATAATTGACCAGCTAGCAGGAGAATTTCCAAATTTTGCATTTATTCAGAATGTCACAGGGATTTTGGAGAATCGCGGTTTCAACGTTACATACTATAATGGTACGTTAGATGTTAGCTTTTTCAGGAACCTGGCAAAAAACAATTATGGCATAATAATTTTGCGGGTTCATTCAGCCTTAAGATACGACAACTCGTCAATAGACTTCTTCACAAATGAGGAATTTGTGTATAGCAAGTATCCCCAAGAAGTAGACGCAGGGCTTCTGACTAATGGAACACTTTTTTACGGTCCTAAAAAATACTATTTCGCTATCTCTCCAGATTTCATCAGAAATCTTGAAGGTCGATTCCCAAAGAGCATAATAGTGGCAATGGGTTGCTCCAGCCTAAAACCTGGGCTGGAAGAAACGATGGCTAGAGCTTTTTTGGATAAAGACGCCATGGCTTATGTGGGCTGGGCAGATCTAGTGTTGCCAAAAGATACAGACAGTGAAACAAGCCAACTGCTGAAAATGTTTGTAAGCGAAAACAGTACATTGTGGAATGCTGTAAAGATGACAAGAAGGATTCAATATAGTGGTGTATTGTCTCCCTATAATATTACGTCAACTATTAACTTTGATAGTTGGCTGAGGCTTTATCCTTCTTCTGCAGCTAATCTAACAATATCTGAATTGATCTCAGAAGCAAAAACCTTTTCCACCATGGCAATGTCTATTGAAGTAGAAGCATTCCTATTTTTTTTGGCAACAAATACTGTTAAGGAAGCAGAACGTTTTCACATTGAAAAGGCTGCTCTAGTAGTTAATTCCTTATAATGCCTTGAAACGATTTCATAAAGCTGACTTCGTAGAATGTCCCCAGACAAATTACTTCTTTGAAGCCTTCCCAATTGCTCCGCCAATTTCTTATCCTCTAAAACTTCATTCAACCATTTTTCGAAGTCGCCACGGTTTAGGTGGAACTCTAAGGATTTTATGTTTACTTGATTTATTTTTTCCAAAAAATCCTTCAGAGATGATGCGCTTAAACCTGTATAGTTTCCTATTGATGTAAAGAAGTAGAATGCTTTTTCGCGTGGAATTGTCCTCAGACTTTTTGGAGTTGTTTCTGAGGTCATACTGTTTCTCTCCGTTCTATATTACGCGTTTCCTTTATAAATGTAATCTTCTTAGGATCACTGACAATTGAAAAGGCGTTTTCCTTAAACTTTTTTGTTAGTATAGAAGTTCGAATCCGTAGAACGCCTGGTAAAGGTGCAATCGAGTTAGCGATGAACGTATGTAAGCTCTCTTGATTTTCTGCGGTGATTTTTGCTATTATTTGAAGTTCTTCTGAAAGAGACGTGTAAACTTCAAGGATTTCTGGTGCTTTGCACAGTTTTTCGGCAACTTTTTCGCTCTCTTTGGGTTCTGTGTAAATTGTCATTATAGCTGTGATTTTTTTTGCTCCAGCCTTTTCTGCATCCACTATTGTGGTGTATTGCTTGATGATTCCGTACTGTTCCATGCGCTTTATCCGGTCGTAGACGGTTGAGTGGGCTATGCCCAGCTGCTCACCTATGTCTGTGTAAGTCTGCCTTGCGTCTTCTCGTAATGCTTCCAAAATTTTGTAGTCTGTAGCATCTAAAGCGATAGTGTTGTTTTTGAGTTTCAAAAGTTTTCCCACTGCAAATCTATTAGTAGCATCTTGTTTGGATTTATTGTTTTTTGTCGGAAAAGTGTAGAATTTCAGTTGTTTCTTAGTCAGAATTTTGTTATTGTTTTCCGTAAATTTGTCGATAATTAGGGTTTTTGGCTACAAAATTTCAATTTCAAGAATTTTTACTCTATAATTTTGCGAATAATCTGATAAATAAGTTTAAATTTATGTCTGAGAAAATAGAGTATTGTTCTAGAAGATTCTACTAGTAGTTGTGGTGGAAAGATGAGGATGTCTAGGGTTTGGGAAATTCTGAAGAAATTTAAGGACAAATGTGGATTCCATGGTTGGCGAACCTCTGAAAACGAGGATTGGATTGAGGCAAATGAGCAGTATCATAATTTTCTATGTACTAGAAATATTCATCCATCTTCTTTTAAAAAAATAGTTTCAAATAGAAAATGTATTGTCAGAGAAGGTTTATCATATCGAGTTGTTGATGCATCCTATACGGCGTGGCTGTTTTCTGAGACACCTTCGGAATCGCTTGTTAGAACAGTTTTTGAGAATCCAGATTTTGCAGAGAGAATAGCACTTTATGACATTAGCCCCTTGCTAGAGGGAAAAAACCTTTGCATTAGACTGAACAATACCGATAGCCATGTGTTCCAAGAGTTCGAGCGATTTCTAAGAAACGAATTAAAAGTCAAGCTTAAGCGTTTTCCATTTTTTAAAACAGAAATAGTGGAAAATCATGCTGTTGAGGAAGTAGCCTAGTCTTCAAGAGATTTTTTCAAAGGTTTCATAAAGGAAATGCGCTAAAAGATAATTTCAGTGAAGGTAATGTCACACAACGCGGAAAAAACAAAGAAGATTATAGCATTTAAGCAGAAATTGGAAAAACGTGCTGAAGAGTTAAGATCTGAGCTTAAGGAGTTACAGGCAACACTTGAAGCAGTGAACGCTATACTTTTGGAGAAAGGGTTTAAACGTGCAGAAATAGGAAAAGCCTCTGCTGAGACGGAGACTTGGCCGCCGAGGGAAGAGTCAGCTGCTGAACCTTTTGCTATGCAAGTTCCCACAGAGAATGAGAACGTTGTTCCATTGACGACTGTATCAGGTGAACTTTTAGCTATTCTCTATGTTGGTGAAGACTCATTGCAAGTTTTGCCAGCTGAAGACAAAAACTTCGACGTTAACACGCCGCCTTTCACTTCATTTCTTGTAGAGCGTGTTCTGGCAAAAATGAAGGAAAAAGACAACGAGTTAGCTAGAACTGGACAGATTCCACCAGAGAAGATTTTCTCTTACACTATCACAAGGGAAGGTGACATAATCCGCGAAATAATAATTAGAAATGTTGATCAGACGCGTTTGCGGGAGCTTAAGTCAAGTATTCGTTGGACTTTAGAGAAAATGCACGAGAAGCTGAAGAGTCAAAGTTAGACTAGAGCTTTATGGTATGACAGTGCTGAAGGCGTTTTTAAGCATCTCGATGACAGTGTTTATCTGTCTTGTGTATATGCTTACAGCTAGAAAGGAAACTCCTAAAAGAAGTAGTAAGGCGCCTATTATTCTACGTTCTGGGATATCCATACGGCTTTTCTTATCCTAAATGTTTTTTCAAGATGGATTCAATGTGGTTTTTTGGGCACAGTCCCACTATTCTGGCAACTTCTCTTCCATTTTTAATTATTAGCATCGTTGGTATACTATAGATTTGGAATTGTTCAGCAATCTGTGGGTTTTCGTCTACATTGAGTTTTCCTATGAGCACTCTTCCGGCATATTCAGTAGCTAGTTGCTCAATTGTTGGGCCTATGGCTTGGCATGGTCCACACCAAGGTGCCCAGCAGTCAATTAGGGCTAGAGCATTTTTTTGGATTATTTCGTTGAAGTTTATATCTGTTATGTGGGCTGGCTCCATTTTTTCTACTTCTTTCCTTTAAGCCTATAAGCTCCTTTAGTTTTTTGGCTTTGATATGTTTCAGTTCTTCGTCTTCCTCGGATATAAACTGTTCGTGTTCATTGCTCATTCGCTTTCATATGCAATGTTTTAAAGAGGTTTGTAAAGCCTTAAACTTTCCGTAAGCGTCTTTTGGATTCGAAATTTCCTCAGCCAGTTTTTCGAACGGGCATGTGTCTGTTCGGCTTATGTTCAGTATGTTTTCAACTAGTTCATTCCATTCGTGGTAAATTGTATATTTTTCAAGGAGCGTCTTTGCTTTTTTGCTTAGGGTTATTGCATAAACTGCCTTTATTCTTGAATGAGCACAGAGCAACGCGATTGCTTTGCCAGTGATTCTGTCAGCGACAGAAGCATCTTCCAGCGTATCTCCAAACTTTTCAATAGCTTCTAAAAAGCCAGAAATTCCATGAGAAGCATTCTCGAAGAGTATTTTTCCGTTTTTTACGATTGATATTGTTAAATCGTTTTCTTTTAGGCGTTGTTTGGCTATCTCTAAGTCTTGCATGCTAATCTTCATGAGGATGATAAAGTGCTGTAATTTAGACGTTTCTTATTTTATCTTAAATAGCTGATTTTCCGGCATAGAAGCAATTTCCCAAGCAAGCGCCTCATTTGAAATGCCTTGTGAAATTTTTTTCAAAAGTTCCTCGACTACTTTTGTTTTAACTGATACTGTTAACGTGCTATTCATGTTTTGCAGTTTAAAAATTGCCACTATTTCTTTTTGCGAGTTTTTCATTTCAAGTTTCTGATTGCCCACGGTGCAATTAGTTATGATTTGAATTCCATCTAAGACGCATGAGAAAGGCGTTAAAAGTGGAATTCGGGCAGTGACTTTTAACACTTTATTTCCTTCAGTTTTGTGTTTTAAATTTGTTTTTGCGAGTTGTCCCATTCTGACTCCAATAACGAGAAATGGACCTAAATGTCCGTGAAAGTCTGCTGCTTTCTCAATTAGCCGTTTCAAGTCGAATTCAATTTTTGTCTCCATTGCTTTTACATCTTCTGCAGATCAATCCTTGCTGAAAGTGTTTTCGTCAGAACAATTCCTACTATGGCTCCAGCAACTCCACCTGTAGCATGTAACATTGCGAAGAAGGCTATGCCGCCGAATAATGCTGTTAGGAAAGTTGAATTCATGAAAAGACTGCCTATTATTACGCCCGTTGTGGTCGTAGAAACGAAGGATACGAAAAGCAAAGTAATAGTGCTTAACACGCGTTTGTCTAGGCTGTTTTTGTATCCGACAAGTTTCGTTAAGATGTCGAAGACTATACCTGCGGCTGTGAAACCAAAGAATTGCGTAGCAGATGGATTGAGCGTCAAAGTTATGATTGTGGCAATTATGCTCGTCATGGTTACTGCTCCGAATTTTCTGACCCACCATAAGACTAAGATGAATGCGAAAACGCCTAAAGTGTCGCAAAAGAATGGCAGGTGTGTTGCATTCCAGAAGATTGGTGCGATATAGGCACTTAGAACGCCATAGAATGCCGCGCTTATTGTTATGGCAGCAATGTGTTTACTTGTGAAATAGGTCAAACGGTAACACCTTTTGATATTTTAGTGTTACTAATAGAGCATAAAAACTTTACTGTCTCGAGACTTTCAGCGATTCAAACGCTGGTTCTATCTATATGTAAGAGAGGGGATAGGTCTCTGCTGGGCAGACGGCGAAAAGTTTTATGAGCAATATTTTTAACTATCTTTGGGAAGTTTATGGCAAAAATAGTTCGTGTGGGCGTTACGTTTCCACCTGATTTGCTTAAAGATTTTGACGCAGTAATTGGTAAGATGGGTTATGAGAATCGTTCTAAGGCTGTTCAAGACGCTGTGAGACTGTTTGTTTCTGAGCGGAAGTGGCTTCAAGAAGAGAAAGGCACACAAGCAGGTGTCTTAATGTTGCTTTATGACCACGAAGTGAAAGGCTTAGAAAGCACGTTAACTCACATCCAACATCATTATGCGCATATTATCTGCTCTACTATGCATATTCACCTAAGCGAAAGCGACTGCCTCGAAGCGATAGCCGTAAAAGGCAACGCAACAGAACTACGCCGCCTAAGTGACGAACTAACAGCAAAAAAAGGAGTAAAAATCCTCAAAACCATGCTTATCTCAATTTGACTCCAAATTAGTGAGCTATCAGCAATTGTATGATATAATCGTTCTAACCAGTTATCTCAAACATTTTCTCCAAAGCTTTACGCGCCTGCCGCGCAATAGCATCTGGAACAGTAACAGCATATTTCTCTTCCTTCAGAGCCACATACAACTTCTCAAGTGTGTTCAATTTCATGTTGGGGCAGACAGCTGCCTCATAGGCCGGTATAAACTCCTTCTTCGGGTTGTCTTTCTTCAGCCGGTGCAGTAACCCCTCTTCGGTGCCCACAATAAACCTCTTAGCAGGGCTTTCCCTCGCATAGCGGCACATCTGCGAAGTACTTCCAACAAAATCAGCCGCATCTCGCATTCCAAGACTACATTCAGGGTGAACCATCACAACTGCATCTGGATACTGCATCTTCAGCACTTGCACATCTTCCGGCTGAAACAGCAAATGCGTCGGACAGAACCCCCATTCAGGAATCGGGATAATTTTCTTACCAGTTTTCTTCTCAACATATTCAGCTAAGTTTCGGTCAGGCCCAAAAAGCACAGTCTCAGCATTTAGAGACTCTATAACTTCCACAGCATTAGCTGATGTGCAACATATATCACAATACGCTTTAGCAGAAGCCAAAGTATTCACGTATAACACTACGGGTAAAAGCGGATAAAGCACCTTCCAACGCTTTATCTCATCAACAGTAAGCATTTGCGCCATAGGACAACGTGCGCCTAAACTAGGCAACAAAACCTTCTTACTCGGATTCAGTATAGCCGCTGACTCAGCCATAAAATCGACAGCGGAAAACACGATTATCTCCGCCTCCTGCTCATTCATGGCTTTTCTGCTTAACTCAATGCTGTCGCCCACATAGTCCGCAATATCCTGAATTTCTGGACGCTGGTAATTATGCGCCAAAATCACTGCTCTCTTCTCTTTCTTCAACTTGGCAATTTTATCCGTTAACGACACTTCATTCGCCTGTTAACCACATTATGGCAATGCTCTAACATACGCTAAAATATATCCTTTACCAAATCGCAAACCTTTTCGAAAACGACAAACAAAAAAAATGAAGATAAGACTGCTACTGCTCAGCAACTGACAATCATAGCTTTTAATTGGTTCTCTTACGAACCAAAGTGTCATATACAACAGGATTATCAACTAACGCCTCAAGCTTAACATCTTCAATCTTCTTATTCGAATGCACATCTCGCCTCTTATTCATCCTCTCATCCACCTTATAGAGTTCAAATTTTTCAGCCTATTAAGTCGCAAGTCTTAATAAACATTTCCCACATCTCGTTCAACCAAACTACAACAAAATTATAGGCGCCTTAGTGCAGGGGGCCGGATTTGAACCGGCGTACCCCTTCGGGACGGGATCTTGAGTCCCGCGCATAAAGCCCCATGCGTTTGTGCCAGTGGTTTGACCTGGCTCTGCTACCCCTGCACCTAACTGCAAACATGCTTTTTCTTTCTTTTAATTTTTCCGATTATAATGGGTGTTGATTGTTTGTTGATTCAAGTTTTAGCAAGGTTTTTCTTATACGTGATTCCTTATTGTTGTGACAGTTAAACATGAGCAGGTTAGATGTAAGCGATGCTTTCGTTGCTGGTCTCAGCTTAGCCATGGGACTGTCGATGGGACAGTATATGATTCAACTAATGAAGCCTTTGGAGAAGCCTGTTAAACAAGTTATTATATGCCTCAAATGTGGCAACCGAAATCCAAGTGAAAACAAGTTTTGCGGAATCTGCGGTCACGCCTTGTATCCGCCATCGCCTATTCGATGCCCACAATGTGGAAATGCAATGCCATCCAACATAAGATTTTGTAGAAGATGTGGCTTTCCGCTAAAGAAGAAAGAGAGAATTAGAAAAAAGAGAAGCTAGACGCTTTAGCCTAATTTTTCTCCACAGTTGCCGCAGAACTTTGTTCCCACAGGATTCTTTGTGCCACATTTTGAACAAGTAATTTCTGCACCAGCTTCTGCTTGCCGTGTTAGAGGCGAACCGCAATTACCGCAAAATTTCGCACTGGCAGGATTCTCAGCATTGCATTTGGAGCAGACAATTTTGGCTGCTGGCATCAGACTTGTGCCACAGTTCCCACAAAACTTCGTTCCAACAGGGTTTTTAGCGCCGCAGTTCTGGCAAATCACAACTTGTTGCGCTTGTTGAGCCTGAGTTTGCTGCATTTGCTGCGCCATCATGTAAGGCATAGTTAAACCCATTCCAGCACCTAAGCCCGCTGCCGCAGCACCACCGCCTTCTGAACCCTTCAGTTCTGTGGCTGTTTCCTTCATGTACTGCATCACCATTGCTTGAGCGCCCATTCCAGAAGCGAATCTTCTTGCTTCTTCCGGAATCTTGACGCCCTCGAAGACGCAGTCTATGACTTTCAAGCCTACTCTTGTCGCTTCGTCTCCGATTTTCAATGTCACCTTATCTGTAGTGGCGTCTACATTTTTTACAACTGTGAAAATATCATGGTTGCCGAATTCGTTTATGATGCGTTCGTTTATGAATCCTCTAATGTAATTTTCTACATCTCTCGAGGTGCTGGCGCCTCTGTTACCGAAAAACTCCATAACAAACAATTTTGGGTCTTCAACTTTGTAGAGCATATAACCAAAAAAGCCCAACTCAGCTTGATATTTTATGTCGCCGCTTGGTGCCGAATATGCTGTGCCTCCGAAGTTGGCACGGAATTGGCTGTTGCTAACGAATACTACTTCACAGTCAAAGATGTCCCCCATAATACCTAAAGCCTTCAATGTGCCTGTCAAAAGTGGAACATTCTTGCTTGTTATGGTGTGCCTTCCAGGTCCAAAAACGTCGTAAGCTTTGCCGTCTCTGAAGAAGACTCCCCACTGATTTTCTTTAACAATTACTTGACTTCCAAATTTGAGTGTAAGTTTTGGAAATCTATACGCTATGTCTTCTGCTCCAGCGTAATCCCATGCGACTCTTTCAATAATTGGCATTCAACTAAACCTCCATGGGTCTGAACTGTTTTTCTCGACTATCCCATTTAGACTCAAAACCAAGTATTAAGGATTTAATGTTCCTTGCTTTAGCTGCTGCATCAGACCATTTTTCAGCTTGACTATCATTGTATAAATCTTCCACCGCATTCGCTATTGCTTGGATGTCTGCACTTAAGTCCTTATCATAATTGAAAACCCGAGCCAACTCAGTTTCTCTTATATGCCCTTTCCGGTCCATTAAGCCTGCATATCCGTAATCGGCGCGGTTAACTTTCTCTCCGACTCTGTCAATGATTTGTATGACTTTTTTGAAGTCGTCGTTTGCTTTTCCAGCATTCAACGCCGCTAGATATAGTTCTTCCCATCTGTGGCGCATGCTTTTGAAATCAGCATAATAGAAGTCTCGAAGCTTCTTGTCCAGTTCTCGCAAGTCTTCTTTTGTGGAATATCCGAGTGTAAATACGTTTTGGATTTTGTCAAGTATTCCTTGTTTGTCTTTCACTTTTTCTATGGTTTCTTTCTCTCTTTCCGACATTTTCTATACCTTCTAAGTGATTTTAAATAGGGGTCTTCCTCCTCCTAAAACTTTTCCTTCACAACCATCGATGACAATCACGTAGTTTTCTCCTTTTAACGTATAGTGAACAAACCAGACTGGCGCATGCACAAGCTCAGCCTCTCCAAGAACTACGCTTGTATTGCACGTTTCAAGTGAATCTACTTTGCCACTTGCAATTAGTTTTTCTTTTGCCTCAACCTCCGCTTTAACTTTCATTTTGGCTTCTTCTTCGCCAAGTTCTGTATTGAGAAACTCAGCTTCTGGAGGAATCCTGCCAGGGTCAAAGGGAATCTTCTTTGCAGCAGGCACATCATAATAGTTTATTTCACTTATCATTGTTCTTCTCGCTAATGTTGGCCAAACATAATTGTTTGAGAAGGAATACGCAATAGTATAGGGTTTTTTATCTTTTTGCTGTATTTCTGCATAGGCTTTGGCACCAGCAAGAACCAGTTTTCCAAACTTTGCGAACCCACTTGAGCGTTTGTCTGTGACAGCCTCTTGAGCTTGATGAATCTCTCCCATAACTCCCATGCCTGCCTTACCCCTAAACGATGTGTTTGCGTTGGCTGAGAAAACCCAAAAAGGAACATAGCGTAATTTCACGTTTGTTATTGAGGAATCTTTTGAAACACCCATCCTAAAAATGCCCTTATCCATGTATTTTTTCGCTGCTTCCACAGCTTGCTGAGCAAAAAGACGATTCTCGAGCATGCTATGCTTCTTTATCTCTTCTCTCGTAGCCACGGTCAAAGTGAAGCCACAGTATCTGCATGTAACAACCAAATCTTCTTGTGTCACGTTAAACGGTGCGCCGCATCTGCTACAGTTTGTAGGAGGGGGTTCCGCCGACTTTTGAACTGGCGTAGGCGATTGTGGAGCTGTAGGCGCTGGAATTGTGGGTGTCGCTGCTCCTGTTGGAACAGGCTGACCCACTGCCGTTTCTGTGTGACTTTTGAAAGCTTGTGGGTTTTTGGCAGATGCTAGAATAACGTCTTCAACAACAAACCAGCCTTCTTGATTGTTGTCGTTTATTCCAGTAACAATGAAATCGTCTGGAACACCTTTCACGCTCAGTGATTCTCTTGCTCCAAACATTCCAGGCTTTTTATAATCTATCATGAAACTAGTTTCGCCCGTTAATATGCGCTCAATTTTGTAGCCTTGTTTTTCCATGGCGGCCTTCAGTTTCTCTAACAAAACTTTGATGTCGACTCCGAGGTTTTGATAACGTGCCATAGCTATCCAACAGTGTTATCTTAAAAGGGTAGCTTAAAATTTGTGGAGTTTGAATATCTTTTTCTTGGAGTGGAACATGCTCGGTTCATTTTATTATTAGCTGGTAAATCTCTTTTGTTACGTATTCCAGATACTTCTCTTTATCTGTCAGGTTGAATATTGTTACGGAAGCATCTCTTGTTAAGCCCACCACATAGCCGTATTCTTTAGACCTTGCCACCACATACCATAGGTCGCCATGCTTGCAATAGTCTTCGAAAAGTGAAGTTGTAATCAAATCAGGACCATAGAGCGAAAGTTTATTCACATTTGGGATGTCAACATTATCAAAAAACGTTATCTTAGTATCCTCTGGATTTTTTAAGTGAAAATCTTTCAGCGTTTCAGGAGGTATTCTAGCTTCTACTATGCTGCCCATTTTTTCGAAAAGAATTTCGCTGAGCTTATTTGCGATAAAATTGGCTAGACGCTTCTTCTCAACAACTGTCAGAAATGTGGAGTCTTCACGTTGCGAAAAACTGAAAACGGCTTCTACTGTACGCGGTAATGGTGCAACTTTACCTCTATGGAAAACATGCGTTACATAATCGTGCGAATAAATGCCTCTAAGCATGTTTTCTTTCGGTAGAAGTCCTACAACTTCTGTAATAAGCGTAAATTTGTAGTCGCCTTCCTCGTAGGCTTCTTCGGTGTGATAATCCTCAAGCCTTGATGCGATTTCGGCTATTGAAAGCGGTTCTGAAAGTTTAAAGACTTTACCAGCAACAACCATGTTAAACCACGCCCTTTTAATGTGATGCCTTTTGCTTAAGAAATTTTAGTCTGGTAGATAAAAAGTGTGCATATTTCCATGTAAAACCTTTCTGTGGCGTCTTATGGCTTTGATGGAAACTTTGCCTAATTGTTTTAATACTGGATTTTTACCCTTATTATCACCCCTAAGAGGCAGCTAAACGCAATGTTGATTCAAGAGGTCATCCTCGAAAACTTCATGTCCTACGAGTATTCTAGGGTACCCTTTAAATCTGGGATAAACGTCATCTGCGGACCTAACGGGTCTGGAAAATCCTCGCTTTTATTGGCTGTTTCCGTGGCGTTAGGTCAATCCTACACGGAACGTTCCAAAAAGCTGAGTAATCTGATACGTTGGGGGAAAGATCAGGCCCGTGTAACATTGGTTTTGGACAACGCTAAAAGAGGCAATAGAAGACCAATTCCAAAGTTTAATAAAGACCAGATTTTTCTAACCCGTGTTCTGCGTCGAGATGGTCAATACTGGTTTGAGCTTGACAACCGGGCTGCCACAAAAACAGACGTTGCACGATTATTATCTAAACTGGGCGTTGATCCAGAAAACATGCTTATTATTATGCATCAGAACATGGTTGAACAGTTCACTGTGCTTTCGCAACAAGAAAAGCTGCGCATGGTTGAGGCAGCTGTAGGACTTGAGCCTTACCGTGCAAACGTTTTAGAAGCTCAAAAAAAGCTGACACGCATACTAAGCCAAGAAGATTCAGTAAGCAAGCTTCTGGAATCAGCTGAGCAGACGCTTAATTATTGGCGAGAACAATATGGCAGATACCAAGAAAAGAAACAGTTGCAAACCAAAAGGCGATTTTTAGAAAGAGAACTTGCGTGGGCGGAAGTTGCCCGAAGAGAAGACGTAGCTAAAGACTTAGAGGAAGAAATGAAAAAAGAGCTAGCTATTCTGAATCAGATAGAGGAAGAGACTAAAACTGCGATAGGGCAATTGCAGACCGAACAAGGTGCTCATGACAAACTGAGAAAAGAATGGAAGACACTTTTTGACGAACGCTTAAGTCTTGAACGCGAAAAATCCAAAATCGAAACAACAATCTCACTTTGCGACCAGCTTCTAAAAGAAACCGCTATACTTGAAACAGTTAATGAGAAACATGAAAACCCGTCATCCATGATAAGTCCACTAGCAAGAGAAGATTTGTCAGCGCAGTTTAAGCTTCTCAAAAGCGCAAACTTGAACGCGCTGATACAGAATAATAGCCAGCAACTGTCAAAATTAAACGCCAAAATAGATGAAAATCAGAGAAGAACGCAGAGCTTGGAAGAAGAAACCGAAAAAATTGGCAACCACGTTCTAGAAAGCCGAGTTAAGCTGGCTTTATTGCAGTATCGTCGTGGCAATGTTAAAGAGAATTTAGAAAGACTAGAGAATCAGCTTAAAAGTGCAAAGACAATTTTGAACGAGTCTTTGACGAAAGCAGAGCAAACAGGCCCCAGAATAGCCGTTATAAAAACTGTTGGCGAAATACTGGACGAAATGCGAATCACCGATGGACATTTAACTGCTCTTGCTGATGTTTCAGAAGACATAGAACGCATGTACGAATCCTACTCAAAACTTTACTTAGAACTAAAAGAAAAAGCGCAACAAGTAACGGAAAATAGAGAAAAAACGCTGGAAGAAGTCAAAACACGAATGCAAAATTGGAGAACAGTAATCCAAAGTCTGCTGGACCGTGTGAATCTGGAGTATCAGAAGACTTTGGCTCAAGCGCAAGCGGTTGGTGAAGTAAGACTGGCTAATGGACATGATATAGAACTAGCTGGATTAGAGATTGTTGTGGGCTTCAAAGGCGGTAAACCTGTGCCTCTTGATGCTTATACGCAGAGTGGTGGAGAAAGGACAACAGCCACTATGAGCTTTCTGTTGGCTTTGCAGCAACATGTTCGTTCACCGTTCCGCGCCGTTGATGAATATGATATTCACATGGACCCGAAGAACCGTGAAATAATTTCGAAAATGCTCATTTCAACAGTTAAAGACGCAAATGCGCAATACATTGTGATTACGCCCAGCCAGATAACGTTTGCAAAGGAAGAAACAAACATAATTACAGTGCAAAATGTTGAGGGCAAATCTGTAATCAGAGAGGTTGCCTAATGCAGACGAAAAGAGAACGCTCAAAGCTGGGCAGAGAAAAGCTTCAACGCATAATCGAAATGTGTAAATCAGTTGAAGACCGCTCGCTTGACCCTTTTCTTATTGACGTTGACGGAGTCATTAGCACTGTTAAAGAGTATTTTCCAGAATGGAAAATCCCAGACGACTTGAACTTAGATGCTGAAACTATACATCGCTTAGCTTCCGTTATAAAACTCCAAAGCGAATGGGTTAAACATCGCTCGACTTCGCTCTACACAGACCCATTCTTATTAGAAGAAAAGCTTGCGCGCATAGCAAAAGAAGATATGGTGGAAATCTTTACAAAGATTTGGCATCCTATAATCGAGTTCGAGCAGATTTCGCTTCACAGTTTTGCAGAATCCCTTCGCTATTGGGAAAGCCTTTTGCCACTTAAGGAAAGATGGAAGGAATTCGCACCAGAAGAAGTTGAAACAAGTCTTGCAACAAGAGAAGAGCTTATTAAGCAACAGATTTTGCGAGACAAAGCTTTTTCCGAAGAATTGGAAAACTTTTGGCAAGAACTGAAGCAACAAGTTGAAACAAAGGGCAAAGAAGGAAAGATTCGCTACTGGGATTTTGTGGGTGCAGAAACTTACGAGGATACTGTACAAAGGGCGTTTATGACTAGCTTCCTTGTTACATACGGTTACGCAACATTGGAAATAATTCCATTAGAGGAAGAAATTTTCGTCAAACCATATGAAAAGCAGATGGCTAAAGCTGGCAAAAAACAGCTGATTTCCATACCCATATCGGTTTCAGTTAAAGACTGGCTGAAGTGGAAGAGAGGAGAACTGAATGAGTAAGAGAAAAGCGTACTATGCCAGCAAAATTAAAAGAGCCATCCACATGCTCTTCTACCGAAGGCACAAGAAACCCGGCGTGAAAGGATGGGAACTCAGAAAAGCTTTAGGCTCAGACTATCCGAAGGTGCTCAAAATTTTAGACGATTATTTGAAGACGCTTGATTTGCAGGTGAAGACTGTTTTTGAAGAGGAAAAACCAGTTGAAAAACCAACTTTGGAAGAGTTAGATAAGGCGAGATTCTACGTGACTTTGCGTGGTGAATTGACGCCTAAAGAGACTAAAATGATTGGGTGGCGAATAGATGACTTGGCAGGCTTAGCCATAACAATCGCATACATAATTTCTAAAAAGGGCAAAGCCCAACGAAAAGAGGTTGAAGACCTTTTGCGCGAAAAGCTTCCTGGATGGAAAGTAGGACTTAACATCGACCGCTATATCCGCTATGGATACTTGACGCAAGACGAGAATGAACAGTTGTATTTAGATTGGAGAACCCGCGCCGAAGTCGACCAGAAAGCACTAATAGATTTGCTTCTGACAAAATAAAGTCGAAGCGTATTTTTTATCTACCAATTCTTTAGCATAACTTTGCAGAAGGCTTTATATTTATCGTTTTGTATTAGGTAAATATCAAATTGAAATAGAAAAATATGAATGTGAAGGTGGTGAATGTAGAATTGTCTGACGAGTTTAAAGAAGAAATGAAAAAGCTCAGAGAAGAAATTTCAAAACTAAAGAAACAGCTTGAGGCTGTTACTGAAAAAGAAACTAGAAGACGTCATGGAATCTACATTGATGTTGGCAACCATGTGCATGACTACATGGAAGACATCGTGGAGAGCGTTGCCGAGGGCATACATGGCGAGCTTGACAAATCCATTTTTATTGGTCCAAGAGGAGTCAGAATCTGCAAACGAGAAAGACGCCATCCAGAAGAGTGTGAGCAAGATATTGACTTTCCCAAAATAGCTGAAGTCATGAGCGCTCTGGGACAAGAACACAGGCTAAAGATATTAAAGGAACTTACAAGTGGAGGCAAATACATCAACGAGCTCCAAGAGAAACTTTCTGAAATCACTGCAAGCACGCTGTCAAGTCACCTCAATGTTCTCGAAGAAGCAGGGCTTGTAGTTCAAGAAAAAGTTAGAGGACGCTACCTCATCACTATACCAGGCAGAACTGCTTACAAAATGGCAATACGCGTCACCAAATTTCTTGAAAGGGGGAGTCAAGAATGATATGGCACAAATACGAATTGGAAAGCACAGTTATGAAGGCAAGTGAGGCTTTGACGTTATGGAAAACAGAGAATGGCATAGTTAAAATCGACAAAAACACGATAGCAATTCCAATAAAATCAGGCGATGAACGAAAAGGCTACGTATTTCATGGGAATGGTAAACTGCTTCTAGACACTATTGTGGAGACTGAAAAAGGCGCAATTGGCGAACCTGTTGAAAAAGAATTAGAGGAACCGTTTTTGGTGCTGGGAAATGCGGAAGAAATCCAACAGCGCTTTATCACGGCTAGTGAAGAAGACTTAAAAATAATGGGCTATGAAAGCGAACAGAAATTCTTTGCTAAGACTGAAGAACTATTTGACCGTTTCCTTGGAAGGGGACTGATACATGAATATGGTTGTTGCGGAAAGACTGGCGGTTTCATTTTTGCCTTTCCGAACAGCGGTGGCAAATTAGACATCCTCATTACTAAAGGCTCTAAGCTTGTTTACAAAGCTGCGGATAAAGTCTTTGTTTCAAACAAGCGCAAAGTGGTTTTGAAAACTCCAAAAGAAGTAATAGTATCAAGTGATCAAAAATACATGATCTTCAAGCGCTAACCTTTTCTTTTGGCTTAGCGCTTGAATTCCTTCTTCTTTAGGAAAATTGACTACGTTCATTTTCTTATTTTGCGGTAAATGAAGGCTATAATGTCTAGGATGATTACTGTGGCAAGAATCAGCAGTGGACTGCCCAAAAATTGGTCGATCATGTTTTGTGCGCCTGAAGTTATGTTATGCTGACGTTTTGTATTTGGAAGTATCTTTTGGCTAAAAAGCGCAATCGCTCAGCGTTTCGCCCATTTTTTCCGATTGCTACGCCTTTGTCTCGGGGGTTTACTGTTACAACAGCTATGGATTTTCCATCTGGTCTCTCTGTAATCCGCACTTCTCTAACAGTTGCTGGTTTTAAGGCATTTTTAATGAATTGTGCTGGGCTATCTGAATACTCGATTATTTCATGCTTCTTTCCTGTCATTCTTTCTAATGTGCGGATATTTCTTCCACCTCTCCCGATTGCCACGCCCACTTGTCCAGTATTGACGACGAAAATCACACGTCCTTGTTCTTCATCGATTATACAATCTTTGACGCTTGCATTAGTAATACTTTCGAATAGGGCTATGTAACGCATTTCGTTGCTTGTGAATTTTATGCCGCTGGTCATTCATTTCCTCCGCTGGATTCCTCTGGCGCCGTTTCTTCTGTTAATCTAAGAATTTCTGAATCGCCCGGCTCTCTTATACTTAGCGCCGAAACACTGAAAGGTTTACCGCATAGGGCAGCCAGATCTAATGACGAACCCTTGTGGATTATTAAGGGAACATTCGAAAGATTAGCGTAGTATTCTATGTCTTCTCGTATTGCCTCAGGGCAGTTTGCGGCAAGAATTATCATTTTAGCTTTTCCCATCTTAGCATTTTGCAAAGCCGAGTTTGCTCCAAAAGTAACTTTGCCAGTCTTCGCGGCGGTTGAGATGGCTTTGTCTATGTCTATCACTTGTTCTTTCCTCCCATTTCAAACGTCGACATATAAAGTTCCACGAGCCCTGTGCCAATTGGTATGGATTGCCCAACTATTACGTTTTCGGTCACACCGTCTAATGGGTCGCTTTCACCTTTGACAGCTGCATCCACTATATTTGGAACAGTTATTTCAAATGCTGCTCTGGCTAAAACACTTGACTTCTTGCCGCTGATACCATGTCTTCCTATCTGTTGCACTTCACCTGTAGAAGTCATCATGTCAGAAACAAGCATAACATGGCGAATGTCCACATCCAAGCCTTGGTCCTCTAGGACACCTTTTGACTCGAGCATCAATGCGGTTCTGGCAGCTTCTATACCCAAGGTTTTTGCTATTTCATGAACATTATTTGTTGTTGTTCTTGAAGTGTCCACTCCATAGACTTCTAAAACTTTAGGCAGATTTGAACCGTCTGTTCTTATGACCCATTCTCCACGTTCTTCAGTAACCAGTACACGTTTTATGCCAGAGACTCCTCTAATGTGAAGGGACGTAACTTTGTCAAGCAGTTTCCTAAGTTGTTCAACTTTTTTGGGCTTTATGTGAATCGTGTTGCCCCTAGTTTTTATTGTGCAGTTTTGCGTCTCCAGCTTCTCCTTCAATTCTTGTGTGGTTACTGCTCTGTCTTCCATCATTGTCTTGTTAAGTTCTACAATTATTTCCTCATTAACTGGGTCTTCATAAATTCTTTCTGCTAAGTCCTCTAGCGTTGTGTAGACTATATCTCGGGCGATTTTTACTGCAGACTCTCTGCTTTTCTTATGTTCTTCAGTTAAATAAATGGTCATTATTGGCGTTGACGGGATTCTTCTGGCATCCACAATTTCTATTAGTCGTGGCAAACCCAATGTTACGTTCTGCTCTCTGACACCAGCATAGTGAAATGTTCTAAGTGTCATTTGTGTGCCGGGCTCGCCTATGGATTGAGCTGCAACTATACCGACTGCTTCTCCAGGCTCCATTAGCGCACGTTTGTATTGCTCAACTGTTAACTTAATCGCATTATCTACTCCTTCTGTGGTTAGTTTTGCCTTAGCAAGATTCTGCTTAAGCTCCTCTATTAGTATGGGTGTAAGCTGGTTTTCAACCTTCTTTAGTTGCTCTTTGATGTAATCGCCTGTGGCTGATTTTCCTTTCTCTCGTACAATTTCAAGTTGGTCGATTAATCTGCTTACGTTTACTGCTTTTCCATGGTCGCTTTTGGCCGGATCTACGCCGTCTTCACCATATTTGAATTGGATTATGTCTCCTGCAGAATTCCTAACGGTGCTGTCATATTCCAAGCGTATATGTTCCAGCGCGTTGATGAGTCTTCTTTGCATGTAACCGCTTTGTTGGGTTCTAACTGCTGTGTCTACGAGTCCTTCTCTTCCACCCATGGCATGGAAGAAGAATTCGATGGCGTCAAGTCCTTTCTGGTATGATGAATATACAAATCCTCTAGCCTTCGGGCTTGGATCGCCAACTTTGAAATATGGCAGTGCCCGCCCTTGGTATCCTCGTAGTATTCTTTTTCCACGCACCGATTGTTGTCCTATGCAGGCGCTCATCTGTCCAATGTTTAAACTTGAGCCTCTGGCTCCTGTTCGCGTCATGATTATGCCTGAATTGTCAAGGGTAAAGTTTTCATCGGCGATTTTGCCTGCATCATCTCTGGCTTTTGCTAGCTCGTTCATCACATAAATCTCGAAGGAATCTTCAAGAGTTTGGCCTGGAAGTCTGGATAATGTTCCCTTACGGTAACTTTCTACGATTTCTTCTACTTTTTTCTGAACTCTTTCCATAGTTTTATTTATTCTACTTTCGGCGGTCGGAGACAAAACAAGCTCGTCAAAAGAATACGTGAAACCTCGCATAGTGATGAAAAGCTTCAACAATCTTGTTACCTTGTTTAAGAATTCTCTTCCCGCACGGCTTCCATAATCTTTTATTATTCTATGAAGAAGACTCTCTGACTGTTCAGCTCCAATTGAGCGTCTATCTATAACGCCGCTTACCAGTTCACCGTTCTTTACAACAACATAAGCGTCGTGCGTACAGTTCTCTTCTTCACATTTTACACATCCTTGGCAGATGTTGGATTTCAACACGTAATTCATAGTCCTAGGCAAAAATAAGCTGAAAATCTGTTTACCTGTCCAGAGAGGTTGCGGCTGTTTTATCTTTGGCTCTGGCATTGGCCCGTAGTATCCTGCTGCCATTAATAATCTATTAACTTCTTCTGCAGTCAAATAACTGCCTTTTCTGGTAAACAAGTATGCAGCTGTTATGAAGTCTCGAATAGCGCCTATTATTGGGCCTCCAAACCTTGGCGAGAGTATTTGGTCTTGAACTTGCATGAGCAGTAATGCTTCTGTTCGGGCTTCTTCACTTTGTGGTATGTGAAGGTTCATTTCGTCTCCGTCGAAGTCGGCGTTGTAGGGTGGGCATACGCATAAATGCAAGCGGAATGTCTTGTAGGGCAAGACTCGCACGTAATGTGCCATTATCGACATGCGATGAAGCGATGGCTGTCGGTTAAAAATGGCTATGTCGCCATTTTTGAGATGTCTTTCCACTAAGAATCCGGCTTCTATTGCCTCAGCGATTTTCTCTCGGTCTGTAACAAACTCCAGCCTAATTCGTTTGCCGTCAGGTCTAATAATGTAAAGTGCACCAGGATATTTCTCTGGGCCATTTACTACGAGTTTTCGCATTTCTTCAATGTTCCATTCTGTGACCTTTTCTGGCACGGATAGGCGCATGGCGACTTCCAGCGGAACACCAACTTCGTTGATGTCAAGGTTCGGGTCGGGAGAAATAACCGTGCGTGCTGAGAAGTCAACTCTTTTTCCGGAAAGATTACTTCTGAATCTTCCTTCCTTTCCTTTTAGTCTTTGGGAAAGTGTTTTTAGGGCTCTTCCAGAACGATGTCTCGCAGGCGGTATCCCAGACGCTTCATTGTTAAAATATGTTGTCACGTGATACTGCAAAAGCTCGGATAAATCTTGAATGATGAGAGTTGGCGCGCCAGCATCCATGTTCTCCTTCAATCTTTGATTAATGCGGATTATGTCTACCAGTTTATGGGTCAAGTCATCTTCCGAGCGAATGCCCGATTCCAAAGTAATTGATGGGCGAACATAAACAGGCGGCACTGGCAAGACTTGCAGAACCATCCATTCGGGTCTCGCAGCTTTTGGGTTAAATCCGAGAAGCTCAAGGTCCTCGTCGGGGATTCGTTCAAGTCTTTCGCGGATCATGCTTGGTGTTAACGGTTCTGAGCCGCTTTCTGGAATTTGTTCACTGAATTTTGTTGGTTTTTCAAAAACTATTTTGTACTGAATTGCTCCACAATGTGGACACTGTTTTATTTTTGTTTCTTGTGTAATAACCTTGTAAACTTCGTCTGGAACTAAACCCAAAAGTTGGCGTGTTTTCTCGATTTTAGCTCGTGTTCTCTTTGCGGTTTCGTCTGGAAGCATTATACGCCCACAGTTTCTGCAGGTTGCCCTTAAAAGGTCGTAGATTAGCTTTGCAAATTCGATGTGGATTATTGGAACTGCAAGTTCAATGTGGCCGAAGTGTCCTGGGCAGCGGATGGCTGTGTTACCGCATGTTTTGCATCTCTGCCTAGGCTCGAGTGTTCCAAGTCTGCCATCCATCAATCCAGCAGTAATAGGGGCGCCATCTTCATCATATGTGTCTGGTGTTTGAATCTCTACAACCGAGAGTTTGCGTATTTCTTGTGGTGAGAATAAACTGAAATTGATTTCATCAACAACTTTATGTATTAGCTCTTCTATGCTCATGTTACGCTTTCTCCTTAAGCTTCAATTTAGGCGATATGCAAAGGCTCATCAGCTCTTGAAGAAGGAGCTTAAACGCATAGGAAATTATTACTGGTGAGATTTTGGCTTTGTCTTCACAGATTCTGCAGACATATTTTCTTTGTTTCATGTCATAATAGGCTATGTGACCGCAGTTTTCGCAAACATAAAGTGTATACTTGTCTGATTCTTCCAGTAGCCTGTCACGTAGAAGCATCGCTGCACCATGTCCAATTAAACAGTCACGTTCCATTTCGCCGAATCTTAGGCCTCCGCCTCTGGCTCTTCCTTCTGTGGGTTGTCTTGTTAGCATTTGTACTTGTCCTCTGGCTCTGGCGTGTATTTTGTCAGCGACCATGTGATGCAGTTTCTGGTAATATACGACGCCTACGAATACGTCTGCCACGAATTTTTCGCCTGTTACACCATTGTAAAAGACTTCGCTGCCGGTGTGGCTGAAGCCAAGTTTAATGAGGGCTTTTCTGAGGTCATCGGATTTTTCGTTTGCAAAGGGTGTCCCATTAACCGATTTGCCTCTTAGGGCTGCAACTTTTCCTGCTAATGACTCGACAAAATGTCCGATAGTCATTCTGGAGGGAATGGCGTGCGGATTAACTATAACGTCTGGAATTATGCCATCTTCTGTAAAGGGCATGTTTTCAGGCGGAACAATTAAGCCGATTACTCCTTTTTGTCCGTGGCGAGAGGCGAACTTGTCGCCTAATTCTGGGACGCGTTGGTCGCGGACTCTAACTTTGACAAGTTTGCTTCCCTCAACGGATTCCGTTATAAAAATTGCATCAACGATCCCCGTTTCTGAAGGGCGCATATCCACAGATGTGTCTCGCATTGATGGTCCTTTAACTTCAAATTCTTTGTATTCTTCTAAGAATCTTGGAGGGCTTATTCTGCCGATAAGAACGTCGCCGCCTGCAACTGATGATTCGAGACTTATTATGCCGTCGGGCTCAAGCAATCTGTAATATTGTTCTCCTCTGTAGCCTCGTGTTCCTGGTTCTGGTTGAACAAACTTGTCTTTCAGTCCTCCTAAGTATTGGCGGCACTCTGCTTCGTATATTCTGTAGAAGTTTGAGCGTCCTAAGCCTCTTTCTATTGAGGCTTTGTTAAACACGAGGGCGTCTTCCATGTTGTAGCCTTCAAAAGATAGTACAGCCACGACACAGTTTTGTCCAGAAGGTCGAAGCTTGTAGCCTATTGTTTCCATTAACGCTGTTTCAACCAATGGGACTTGTGGATAATGCAAGATGTGCGACCTTGAATCGACGCGTTGGTGGAAATCTGTAGCGTATATGCCCAAAGCCTGCTTTGCCATAGCCGCCTGATACGAATTGCGTGGCGACTGGTTATGTTCTGCATAAGGTATCGTTGACGCGCATATTCCAAGAATTGTATAGGTTGCGATTTCTATATGTGTATGTTCTGAAGTGATTTCTTCGAGATTTATAGCGATGCGAGCGTTTTCTTCTTCCTCCGCATCTAAATACTCGATTATTGCGTTTTTGGCGAGGTCTTCCCATGACCATTCTCCAGACGATATCTTGTCGATGTGTTCGGGTTGAAGTTTTGATACGCCATTTTGAATGATTATGAGCGGTCTTCTAACTCTGCCTTCATCGCAGTTAATATAAACTTCATCTCTTTCCCCATGTATTTTTAAGAAATGGGCAAGGTTGACCTCGTTTGAAATTTCTCCTCTTCTTCGTTTTTCCTTAAATTCCAGCGTTAATTCTTTTGGGTTGTTGCAGTATCCGACAATGTTTCCGTCGACGAAGATTTTAGCTCCAGACCGCTTCAAAGAATCGTTGGCTTCATAAACTGATACAACACCCATGTCGAAAAGCACTTGTTTTATTTTTTCTGGGTTTACGCCTACAGAAATACAGGCAGATAACGCCAGATTTTTGACTAGTCCGCAGTTGGAGCCTTCTGGCGTTTCGTTTGGACATAAACGTCCCCAATGAGTTGGATGCAAGTCTCGTGCTTCAAAGTTTGGTTGGCTTCTGCTTAATGGCGATTGTAACCTGCGTAAGTGGCTTAGTGCGGATATGTGATTTGTTCTATCTAAGAGTTGGGTTACGCCGACTCTGCCTCTGCCCCAGTTTCCGGTGGCAAGTGCATGTTGCAAGCGTTCTGTTACGATTCCGGGGCGAACAGCAGCAGAGACAGTTATTATTGGACCTTTTACGCCGATGCGTTCAAGCTGGTATTTTATGTCTCTGATAAGGTTTCTGAAGGCCACTCTGAACAAGTCAGCAAGTAGCGGACCTGCAAGTCGCAATCGTTTGTTTTTGAAATGGTCTTTATCGTCGGGTTGTCTTCTTCCAAGTTTTAATTCGATAACTCTAGATGTCATTTCGCCGAGGAACAGCCCTTTATCTTTTCTATGCTGGTTTGTTCTGCCAATGTGTGGTAGAAAATTCTTATCCAGTATTGTTTCGGCTTTTTGGATGCGATATTCCTCAACCTGTCCATGGGCAACACGGTTCCCAATAAATATGATAGCATCCTTCATGGTGTCTACGCCTAAGGCTTTTTCAAAAGATGGATCCAGCTCGGTTTGTATTTCCTTTTCTACAGAAACAGCTTCGGCTATTTCTTTATCTGATTCCAAGCCTAAGGCTCGCATAACCACAACTAATGGAATTTCAGATGGTACACCTGGCATTGAAACATATATTGCGCCGTCAGCCTTCATTTTCAATTCTATTCTGGCTCTAAAACCAACAGTTGTCGAGAACATTTTTGCTTGATAAGCAGGTGTTGCGCCTTTTTCATCTATGTCAACTATTATGCGGTTGGGCGCCAAATCTTCCATGGCTACTATTACACGTTCTGAACCGTTTACTATGAAGTAGCCGCCAGGGTCGTCTGGGTCTTCTCCGCAGGCTATTAGTTCCTCGCGTGAAAGCTGCGATAAAAAGCATAGTTTTGATTTTAGCATGACGGGGATGTTTCCGATATAAACAAGTTCTGTGTCTTGTTCTCTACCGTCTATTACCGGGGTCATTTCAAGAGCTATTGGGGCGGCATAGGTTAGATTTCTTAGTCTAGCCTCCATGGGATAAATCTCGTGTTTTGTGCCGTCTACTTCAGTTGTGTATGGGCTTGTGATTCTGGTCTGAGGATCTATCACCCAGATTTGTCCTAGTTTAACTTTATATGGGTTTTCAGGAACCTCTATTGGAATCTCGCCTATTTCGTCTATTACTTCCTGTAAACCATGGTCGATGAATTCGTTGTAAGAATCCAAATGTTGGCGAACCAGACCTTTATCTTTAAAAAAAGCTTTTAACAAAAGACTTGTATCTTCTTTTGAAATTTCAGCCATTTTTAACCATCTCTTGTGATTTTTCATTTAAATAAAATGAACGGGAATTCTGAGGTGTGGTGTCTTTCAAACTTTTAATTCTCCTCTGGTTGTTGGGTCATCCAACCTTAAAAATGGTCTCCAATATTTTAAAGAGCTAAAAGCAGAACTACATATCTATCTAATAAACTTTACCATTTAA
>JACAEI010000031.1 GCA_013388905.1 Candidatus Bathyarchaeota archaeon
CAATAGGGCTAATCGCGGAGGAGGTTTGTGAGCAGACGCTTAACGTTGGATCACGCGCATGACGGGCCCGCGGGGATTTGAACCCCGGGTCTCCGGCTTTCTTCCATGCCTGAGCAATTGTCCGGAGGCTTACGCATCCTTCTTCACATTGGGATTCGGCGCCTTAATCCATACTGGGCTACGGGCCCCTCTGCATAGAATAATGCGCAACCCAAATTAACTATTGTCATATATTACCTCTCTAAACCTCTGGCCAGTTGAAGACTTTGATTTAATCTAAATATAAGACAGAAAATTTCTGTGTTATCTATATATATGAGGGAAGTGCTAGAGCCTTCGAAGAGAGTCTTCTCCACTACATCTCAATTAATTCTTCGTTTATCCACCATGCCTTCTTCTTGCCAGACCTCTCGCCCGCATAATATTCTATTATTGATTTGCCCAACTGCTTTCTCGAAGCTTTCTTCATCCTTCTTAATCGATTTAAAATTAGCCACCTATTTGTCTTCGTATATTCTGCCAACTCCGGTGTAGTTGCCCCTTTATAGTGAACTACATAATCTATTATTTTATGGTCTATCTCGTCTATACAAAAAGAGTGCGGATTTATTTTACCTCGTTCAAACGTAAGCAATTCTAAATCTACAAGATACTTCTTTACCTCTGCCAATTCCCTTTCCACATTGACAACTCTCCGCTCTAACTCCAGAATCTTGTCGGGTTTAGGTGTCTTCTCAAGTTTTTCCTTCACAGCATCTCGGATAAAATTGCTTCTCTCACCTTCTGGAATACGCAAAAGCATTTCTTTGTACATGTTTTCTGGTATTTTCACTGATATTACCCTTACCTTCTCCATGAGCGCCATCCTCTCAAACTCTGATATGAAGCTTTTATTATTTCATAGTTTCTTTCCATCTCGTTTTAGGAATATTTTAAAAGTCACAAAAACTACAATGTAATTCTCGATTGAAACCACATTAAGTGATGTGTCATGTCAATAAGAACCACAATCTCACTAATCAAGTGTGACGTAGGCTCATTAGCGGGACACCACATCGTTCCCCAACCCCTTTTCAAAATTGCCGAAAGAAACCTTCAAAAGGCAAGCGAAGATGGTTTGATAAATAGCTACTATGTTTTCAATGTTGGAGACGACCTTGAGCTGCTAATGGTGCATACAAAAGGAGAAACAAACCCAGAAATACACAAGCTAGCTTGGGATACGTTTAAAGAAGCAGCAAACAAAGCCCTAGAACTGAAGCTGTATGGCGCTGGACAAGACCTCTTGAAAACAGCTTTCAGCGGTAACATTCGCGGAATTGGACCAGGAGTTGCTGAAATGGAGATAGAAGAAAGGGGCTCTGATCCGATTGTAGTTTTTGGTGCAGACAAAACTTCCGCTGGTGCCTTTAACTTTCCACTCTTCCGAATTTTTGCAGACCCAATGAACACCGCTGGGCTTGTGATTGACCCTAACATGGCTGGAGGCTTCAAATTTGAAGTAATGGATACAGTGAAAAACAAGAAAGTTGTACTTAAATGCCCCGAAGAGATGTACGAGCTAATTGCTTTGATTGGCACAGTGCAGCGTTACATGATTTCTCGTGTTTGGCGAGCAAGAGACAACTTGATATGCGCTTCTGGCAGTGTAACCAGACTTTCGCAGATTGCTGGAAAATACGTTGGAAAAGACGATCCAGTCATGATAGTGAGGGCACAACATGGACTACCAGCCGTAGGAGAAATTCTTGCCCCCTTCATGCATAGCTATCTTGTTGAGGGATGGATGCGTGGAAGTCACTGGGGACCCATAATGCCTGTGGGATTAAAAGATTCCAAATGCACACTTTTTGACGGCCCTCCAAGAATGGTTGCTTTAGGCCTTCAAGTTACAAACGGTGAAATTGCAAAGGATGATGAGGGCAAACCGATGATGGCTGATCTCTTTGACGATCCAGCTTTTGAATTAGCTAGACGCGAAGCCTTAGAAAACGCTGCCATGCTTAGGCGTATGGGTGAGTTTGAGCCAGCGCGTTTAGGTCCTGACGAGATGGAATACACAACTATAGGGCAGATTCTGGAAAAACTTAGAGAACGCTTTAAACCCGCCTAAATCTGCTTGAATCACATAGAGGCGCTTTCGTTTTTTCTTATCTTAGCTAGCTCTTCATATCTACTTTTGACAATTTCGTAAAGTTTTTGGCGCAGGTTCTCTCCAAAAATCTTTTGCTCTTTGAGCAGTAGCATTTTTCTAGATAGTTCAATGTCCCCTAAATCCATAAACCACACTTCAAAATCTCCGCGGTTGATGTGGAATTCCATTGAGGCTATATCAATTTTCAAAATTTTGTCGCAGAAGTCTTGGAGACTTGCTGCATGAATGTTTAATGGCTTTCCAATGTCCACATAGAAGTGAAAAGACTTCTCCAAAGGCAGATAAGCTAAAATCTCGCTAGCTTTTTCATTTGTAATTTCTGGAAAACCTAACACTTTTCTGCCTTTTTCCGTTATTACATAATAGCCTTTTTCATGCTGTTTCACGTATCCCATGCGTGCAAGTCCAATTAAGTGCATCATGACGGTGGGAAAACTGAGTCTAGTGTCTTTTGATATTTCCGTAGCCTTAGCGGGTTTATCAAGCAGCCACATGGTTTCTAGAACCAGTCTTTTAACTGGAGATACACTCATTTTGTTTCACTCTTACAATTTATTAAATATGTTATTAATATGTTTTTCAAGCCTACCATGTTCTAAGCTATTCGAAAAGCAACTGTAACTCACGGAATAATGCTTTAAGAAAAATCACGCAATAGGATTAAATGGAAATTGGAAGATACAAGAGGGGAGAATTAGTGGCTAAGTGGGATAAAATACTCCGCGAGAAGTGGTATCGCCAAGAAAAACCCGACGAGCTAGTTGTCAACTTTTTCGCCTCACTTAAGAAGGAGAACAAAACATTGCGCATTTTCGATTTAGGATGTGGTGCAGGAAGAAATCTGGTTTATATGGCAAGCCAAGGATTTGAGGCTCATGGAATGGATATGTCTCAAACTGGTTTAGACCTTACAAGGAAAAGACTTGAAAAACGAAATTTGAAGGCGCATGTTGTAAAAGGCGATATGCATTGGTTGCCATATATGAATGCATGCTTTAACGTTGTTATATGCCTCTTCGCAATCTATCATCAGAAACTCGAAGATATTAAAGTAACAATTTCTGAAATCCGTAGAGTGTTAAAGAAAAAAGGCGTTCTACTCGTCAATTTCCAATCAAAAAACAGCCAAATGTATGGAAAAGGAATAAAAATTGAAGAAGACACTTTCATTCGGCAAGACGGTCCAGAAAAAGGCGTTCCCCATCACTTCACCGATAAGCAAGAAATAATGAAACTGTTAAAGGATTTCCAAACCATAAATATTGAATTACACGAACGAACGTCTGCGGATGGTTATTTTCAAAGCCGCTGGGCGGTTGTAGCAACAGCGTAAACTTGTTAATTCCTTATTAACAGTCGAAGCACGCGCTATGATAACTGTTTTAGAAACATAAATAAGCAATACTTCCATAAGCAATAGAGCACCAAATTAAAAGATAGTGAAAAAGCAGATGAAAATAGCAGTGCTCGTTTACGAGTATCCGCCGAAGATTGTTGGTGGTTTAGGAACCTACGCAGCCGAAATCACGCGAAAATTTGTTCTAATGGATCATGATGTTACAGTTTTTACAATGAACGATGACGCTGGAAGCCTCCCAACACGTGAGATTTGGCGCGGCATAGAAATCCATCGTCCTTTACACATTGATGTTTCTGATTCTCTCCCAGATGTGCTCGCTGAAGACATTAAAAAGTGGGGCAGAGGGTTACATCTCTTCTCCAAGATTCTTGTCTACAATTATCTAAGCGCCTCAAAACTCGTTAACGAGCTTATTAGAAAAGAGGCCTTCAAGTATGATATTGTAGTTGCCCATGACTGGCTTTCGGCAATAAGCGGAATAACTGTCAAAAAAGAAGTCAACTTACCCTTTGCTTTTCACGTTCACTCCACCGAGAAAGGAAGAACTCTTGGAAACGGCTCAGAAGTTGTAAGCAACATAGAACTTCATGGCGCTAAAGCAGCAGACCTTATTGTAACGGTTTCGTACGCTATGAAAGACGAACTTGTGAAACTTAGTTTTCCAAAAGAAAAAATCCAAGTCAGCTACAACGGCGTTGACCCACAAAAATACGATCCAGAAAGCGTAGATGCTGAGCAGATTAGGAAACTCAGAGTGTTTTATGGCATAAAGGACGACGAACCTATGATTCTTTTTGTTGGAAGGCTTGTAGGCGTTAAAGGCGTTGACAAATTGGTAATGGCCATGCCGCATGTTTTACAGAAAATACCTAAAGCAAAACTTGTCATCGTGGGCGTTGGCGACTTACAAGAATATCTGTCTAACCTAGTTAAAATGACTAGATTGCAAGATTCAATAAAACTAAACTTTGAATTCGTTTCCGAAGAATCACGTATTCTCCACTACGCAGCATGCGACGTAGCAGTTTTTCCAAGCCTATACGAACCATTTGGAATCGTGGCCCTTGAAGCTATGAGCATGGAGCGCCCAGTAGTAGTAGGCGCAGCAGGCGTAAGTGGAATGCGGGAAATAGTGGTCTGCTGCGGTGAAGAACAATGCGGTTACCACATAGACCCAAATAATCCTGCTGACATTGCGTGGGGAATAAGTAGCGCTCTCGAAAACCCTGAGAGGCGAAAATGGCTTGGTAAGAATGGAAGGCGTAGAGTTTTAGAAGAGTTTTCGTGGGATAAGATAGCTGAAAAAACGATAGAAATATACTCCCAAATAACAAAACGTTAAACAAATCTTTAACCAAGTTTATGGTGAGCTTTTGAACATTGGTATACAACAACTAAGAGAAAAAATTGCGCGAGAAGCCGCCAGCCTCCTATATACAGGCGCTGAGAAAGAGTATAAGCAAGCTAAGCTGAAAGCTGCACATGCATTCCAATCAAAGTTTCTTCCAACAAACCTTGAAGTTGCAATAGAACTTGACAGACTAGCCGAAGAAAATGAAGGATCAGCCAGACAAAAGCGCTTAATCCAGATGCGCAAAGAAGCCTTAAAACTGATGCAGATTCTTAGAGCATACAAGACTCTCCTTATTGGAAGCGTCTGGCGTGGCACAATACATTACGACAGCGATATAGACATTATTGTCTATCACGATAAACACGAAGACATTTTAGGCATCTTAAAGCAAAAAGGCCTTAAAATAACGCATACTGAATGGACAACAGTGACAAAGAAAGGAAAACGAATGGGCGCTTTTCATATTTATGCTGAATTAACCACAAAAGAAAAAGTTGAAATCAAAATAGTTCCAAGCTCAGAAACCTATAGGAAAGCAACATGTGAAATTTACGGAGATGAAATCACTGGTCTTTCTAGGCAAGTATTGGAAAGAGTGCTAAAAGAAAATCCAACGCAACGTTTTCTTTCCATCTAACTGTCTACGATCAACTCTAGATTTTATAGACGTTTAAATACGTGACTTCTTATAATGTAATTCGATGATCCAATAGCCTCTGAGGGTGCAAACATGGAATTTGACAAAGCAAGATTCAAGAAAATGTTTCCCAACCTAGCAGAGGAGCTAGAATCTGGAGAGCACAAAGTTTCAACGAATTCTGTTCGTACAGATGCTCAAAAAGGAGAAAGTGCAGCCTCGAAAAGATTTGTTCATTACATACCGGACGTGATAGACTTTATTCGCCGGTGCGACACAGAAGAACAGGCAGAGGAAATAATTGCGTTCATGGAGAAAAGAGGTGAAATAAGAAAGCAATACGCTAAAAGACTCAGAAGGCAACTCAGAGATAAAGGAGTAAGAAGCTTTGGTTCAAAAAAAGAAGAAAATTTCTACTTAAAACACGGTCAAAAATAATTAGCTTTATTGAGTCTATTTAGAATGTTGTTTCTCTAATAAATAATGTTGCAAAAGAACTTTGGCTATTCGACGTATAAGTATATACGTAACCTAAATTGTCTAATTCTAAAAGTAAATAAATGTGCTCATCAATAAATAAAAGCCTAAAACTTGGAAAAGAAGCGAGGGAAAAAACTTTGAAAAAAACCGCTTTGACATTGGTAGTTGCGACAGTCGTAATGATTCTTATCTCAATTCCATTAAGCATAAGAACCGTGGAAGCTGCAAACGGTGATTACAGTATAGAGCGTGTAAATCACACAGTAAATATTCTGTATAATGGCTACATTCTAATAAACGACACAATAAGAATAACTGGGCAAGTGTCTGACGGCTTTCTTATGGGTTTTCCTTACAAATACGGGCCATACATTCTCAAAGCTTTAGCCTATAATGAGTCTGATGTTTTTCCTGTGACTCTGAATGTGCGTCTGGAAGACCGTATTGGCTTTTACGGCATCAAAATAGACCTTCCACAAGGAGTTCCACACGAGTTCACTGTAGGATTTATATTATCAAACAATCTTATTTCGCAAAGTGCTCAAAACAAAAGCCGTTATCTTCTTGATTTTCCGGCATACCCAAGTTTCACTAAACCAACCGGCATTTGTAATGGGTCAGTTGTTTTACGAGGAGCAAGCTATATTAGCAGTACGATAGTTGATATTAACGGTACAGTAGCTAATTTCACATACCAGCAACAAAACTTGCCTGCTTTCACTTTTGCGCCTGCAAATGTGACTTTTCTGTCTTCTGGCGAAGGGCTCCAATTATCTGATGTAAAAGAGCTAAAACGAGAGATAATTCTAAATGAAGTAGGCGAAATCGCCGGCAAAGACTCGTATTATATAATAAATAAGGGGCTGAATGAACCTAACTCTATTGAGGTTGTTTTACCGCCTAACGCTTCTAATCCGAGAGCTGAGGACCAGTTTGGCAGAACATTGGCTGGGTCGTCGTTTGTAGAACAAAAATCGGGTCGCTACAAGATTCTCTTTACGTTGCCGCTGAGAACTAATGAATCCACAAGATTCGCTGTACAATATTCTTTACCAAACCAAGTCTATATCATTACACAAGACGGAACCAACCTTTGCAATTTCACATCGCTGCAGTTCCTAAATGTAAGCTACTACATAGATCAAGCATCGTTAACTTTTGTTTTGCCAGAAGGCGCCAAAATCTTAACTTACGAAAACTTTGGCATAACAAGAGGTGCTTTTCAAGAATCACTAACCTTAAATTTTGTAGGCATAAGCCCACTTGAAGACCTTTTTGTCTCAATGAACGCTTTGCAGGTTACATATCAATATAATCCTTTGTGGTTAGCCTTCCGACCCACTCTTTGGATGTGGGCTATAACGATTATAAGTTCAGCAGTTTTCATGATAGGGAAAAGACCAAGGGCTCCAACAAAGATCCCTACAATGCCTGTGATGGTTACCGCAAAACTTCGTCCAGAAGATGTCAGATCTTTCGTAAGTGCGTATGAAGAGAAAAGAAAATTAATCTTGAACTTAGAATCTCTTGAGAGTAAGTTGCAGAAAGGAAGGATTCCAAGGCGCCGATATAAGGTGCAGAGAAAAACTTTGGAGACTCGTCTTAACAGCCTGTCTAGGACTATAAACGAGTCTAAAGAAAAGATGCGCGTTGCTGGCAGTCAATATGCAGAATTAATGCGGAGCCTAGAAAGCGCAGAAACAGAAATTCACGAAGTTGAAACCAGCATCAAGAATATTGAGGCACGTCATAGCCGTGGAGACCTCTCATTGGAAGCCTATCGAAAACTTTTGGTGGACTACCAACGTAGGAGAGAGAAGGCTAACATAACCATTGACGGAATTCTTCTGAGACTTCGTGAAGAAAGCCGTTAATGGACCTAAATGCTTTTATTTTAGCGCTTGAATTTCAATGAAACTCTGAAAATAGAGGAATCAAGTATGGTGAAGATTGTAATTGATAATGATAAGTGCACTGGATGCGGCACATGTGTAGATACTTGCCCTGTAGCTGTTTACGAAATCAAAGATGGAAAATCCGTCGCTGTAAAGCCCGAAGAATGCTTAGTATGCAGAGCCTGCGAAGTTCAATGCCCAGAAAACGCAATTCAAGTAATCGAATAATCTATCTCTATATGTTCCAAAAAGCACTGTGAATTTCCTTTACCTTCTCTATAATCTTTTCGCCTCTTCCAGCAATACGCTTGTCGGTTTTGGGAGCCTTATCATTCACAGAATAAACTGCTCCACACATTTTAGCAATAGCCGTAGACGCTATTTTTCCCACAAATTTGAGACTATAACCGCCCTCGAGAACTGAAACAAGCCTTCCCATGCAAGTTTCTGATGCCAAGTTAACTATCGTTTCATAAATGTTTTGGTAAGCAAATAATGTTAGAGAAAGGTTCGCTACTAGATCAGTGTAATGCCCATCAAAACCGGCAGACACTAACATGAATTGGGGCTTATACTGCAGTATTATTGGCGTTACAATTTTCTTCATCGCCTTTAGATAAACGCGGTCGCTTGTTAAGGGTGGAAAGGGGATGTTAACGTTGTAACCTAATCCTTTTCCTTTGCCTATCTCGTCTACGAATCCGGTCCCCGGAAAAATACGGGGGTCTTGGTGCAAGCTTATGCATAAGACTTTATCAGTTTTATAGAAGGTTTCTTGTGTGCCATTCCCGTGATGTGCGTCTATGTCCAATATTAGGATTCGTTTTAGTTTATATTTTGTAAGCAAGTGTTGTGCAGCTATGGCAATGTTGTTGAAAATGCAAAAACCTAGTGAACGAAGCTTTTCTGCGTGATGACCAGGTGGTCGCACCAAAGCAAAAGCATTTTCAAACTTCTTTTCCATAACGAGGTCAACAGCTTTAAGCGCTCCACCAACTGCATAAAGAGCCACTTCAAAGCTTTCGGGAGAAACCACTGTGTCTTCCAAATCTAGGAGACCTCCCCCAGATTTGCAAAAGGTCTCAATAAACCTGATGTACTCTATATCGTGAACCAGCTCAACATCTTGAATGCGAGCTTTTTTCGGTGCAACAAACTGCCAGCACTTACTCTTTGAAAGCTTGCCCCTTTTTAATTCATTGACGATCGCGCCTAGACGCCTTGCGGATTCCGGATGACTTTTGCCAGAATTATGTTGGTAATATTTTGGCGAAAAAACAACTGCCGTCTTACTCATCTGACTCTGCTTCCTTGAAAAATGTTTGAAATGTCTTTTGCAAATACTCTTTCACGGATAATCCTTTTTGTGTTGCTAGTTTCTTAAGCACTTTGTTAACACCTGTTGCATATTGTATCGCTTTTTTGGGCTTTTCAACAATAAACTGCGGTAGGCTAAGGTTTCGCGCGACTTGTCTTAGAACTAGTTTTCGCAGTCCATTTTCTTTTCTTTCCATCTTTAACTCTATTGGTAGTTCCATGGCAAATTTTGCTATTTGAAACGTTGCAAAAGGTAGACGTAATTCAACGTTATGAAAATTGCATATTTTGAAATCTCGTTCAAAATTAGTTTCATGCATCTTTAAAATATCATTACAGATTGTTCGACGTGCTTTCTCACCACCATAACGTAGGTATTCGCTTATATAGCGCTTGTAACCCCCAAAAAGTTCATCAGCGCCCTGCCCCGCCAACAGCACTTTAAGATTCATTTCAACTGCTTTTTCTGCTGTCCAATAGAAAGGAATGCCAACGCCTACTTTAACAGAGTCTGGTTCCTCAATCAGCCAAAGAACCTTTGGAATAACCGTTTCCACATCTTTTTCCCTAAAAAGATAGGTGCATATTGGCAGGTTCAGCTCCTCCGCTGCCTCTTGCGCGTATTGTGTTTCACACTGATTTTCTAAGCTTACATGGATTAGGCGCACATTTACTCCTAACTTCTTAGCTAGAAACGCAATTAGGCTACTGTCTAATCCTCCCGAAAAAGCCACTGCAACTTCCTTCAACCCATAAACTTTCTCCTTGACTGAATGTTGTAAAAGTTTTTGGAGTTTTTGTGCTGCAGCCTCTATTGTTGTCTGTTTCGACTTCGAATAAATCAGAGTCTTTGCAGGTTTAAATTTGAAACCATTTCTGTCAACAAGCACCAAGTGTCCTAACGGAAACGGATTTACAGTTTTTATTCCAATCCGCCATAACGCTTTACGCTCTGAAGCCAGAGCCGCGAAGCTTCTGTTTTCACCATAATAGAACGGATAAATGCCAACAACATCTCTACCTGCAACAATTTTTTCTGGTTCAGCTACTGCAAAAGTGTAGCTGCCTTCAAGCTTTTTTATAAGCTTTTCAATGGGTTCTTTTCGGGCAAGTTTTTTTGCAACAACTTCTGCATCAGAAATTCCTGTCTTATTCGAATAGGCTCTTCCCTCAAAAACTAGCGCGGCATTTCCAAGTTTTATTGGCTGAGGCTTGTCATGCGGAAAAATTTGTGAGAAAACATGGCCAACAATTACTGGCGAACGTGCATCTTGATTTTGTAGCGTTGTAATTTTCTTTTCTGTGCTCACAGTTGTAGCTGAGGCTATTCCCAAAGAATTAACGTTCCCATGTGCTAGCATGCTGAGCATGAAGATTGCGGTATCTATTGCATTTTCGCCTTTCTTACTTACAACTGCTATTATTGCTCCCATATAACCGCGCCTTTCAATTACACCACATTACGCATTGCTATCGTAAAACATTAATCTTTAATTGTCCTACCTTCTCGCGAGGAGAAAGATTTGCCCATTCTGCCCATAAACACAGGCCCAATTGATACAGGTCGCTATGGCACTGCCGAAATGCGGAAAATATTCGAAGAGGGAGCTCGCGTTCAGAGACTGCTTGATGTGGAAGCAGCCTTGGCATGGGCGCACGCTGAAGTTGGCAACATACCGCGGAAAGATGCTGAAAAAATTATGGCTATGGCTTCGACAAAACATGTTAAACTAAGCCGTATAAAAGAAATTGAAAGCGAAATAAAACATGACGTTGCCTCTTTAGTGAGAGCCTTAGCAGAAGTTTGTGATTCAAGCGGAAGATATGTGCATCTGGGGGTGACAAGCTACGACATCGTGGACACTGCTAACGCACTTCAATTAAAGGATGCGTTGGGGCTCATTGAGAGGAAGCTAAACGAATTTGAGAAAACTCTGATGGGAAAATCCTTGCAGTATAAAAACACATTAATGATAGGTAGAACACACGGTCAGCATGCTTTGCCAATAACTTTGGGATTTAAATTTGCAGTTTGGATGCGCGAGATTTCGAGACACATTCGAAGACTTGAGCAATGCAAGGAACGTGTTTTGGTTGGAAAAATAAGCGGCGCCGTTGGCACTCAAGCGGGGTTAGGTGTTCACGCCATGAAAATTCAAGAGCTTGTTATGCAACGTTTAGGAATCAAACCCGCCGAAATTTCCACGCAAATCGTGCAAAGAGACCGCCATGCAGAACTTACATGTCTGCTGGCATTAATTGCTTCTACGCTTGACAATTTTGCTACAGAAATTCGAGAGTTGCAGAGACCAGAAATTGGAGAGCTTTTTGAACGTTTTGAAGTCGAGAAGCAAGTTGGCAGTTCAACCATGCCTCAGAAGAGAAATCCGGAGCTTTGCGAAAGAGTTTGCGGTTTAGCCAGAATTGCCAGAAGCCTCGTTATTCCAGCTTTAGAAAATGTTGTAACGTGGCATGAACGAGATTTGACGCAGTCTTCTGTTGAACGGTTCATACTTCCAGAAACATGCATTTTGGTTGATTATATGCTCTTTCTAATGACTAATATTGTGGCTGATTTGCGAGTTGACGAGAAACGCATGCTTGAGAACATTGACTTAACTCAAGGGCGCACAATGGCAGAAACAATTATGATGGCTTTAACACGCAAGGGTATGAGTCGCCAAGAAGCTCACGAGTTGCTTAGAAAACTAACCATAAAAAGCGAAACAGAAAAGCAGCCTTTTAGAGAAACTCTTCTGAAAAACAAGACTATATGTGGAAAACTAAGCAAGAAAGAAATTGATGAGGCTTTAAATCCGCGAAACTATCTGGGCACTGGAATAGAGCAAGTTGAGCTTATGATTAAAAAGACTAGGGAAGAACGAAGAGCTAGAGGATTAGGCAACGGGTGAATAAAGATGAGCGAAAAAGAACGGATTTACATTGCGGCTTGTGGAGTTTGCTGTAGTGTTTGCGGATTATTTGTTAAGGGAATATGTCTTCCATGCGGTTCTGGTCTTCCAGCAGACAGTGATATTGTTGAGAAGAAGATGGCTGAACAGAGAAAAAATTTAGGCAGAACGTGCTCTCGACTTCAGTGCGTAGTCGATAAAGGCGTTGGCTATTGTATGCGAGACTGTCCAGAGTTTCCATGCAAAATGTACAAGGAAACAACATTTCCATATTCTGAACGATTTATTGGCATGTATGAACGAAGAAACAGATAAGAAAAACAATTTAATACTCAGTAAGCGCTTTTTGCTTCCATGCCTCTTCTTTCTCGAGTTTCTCCCAAGTTTCTTTTTTAACGAAACCGCCTACTTGCTCTTTAATTCGCCTTGCCACTTTCGGTCCTATTAGTGGCAAATTCACTAAGTCTTCAATGGGTGCGGTTTTTATGTCTTCTATTGTTTTGTACCCAGCATTGTATATTATGCGTCCACGTGCTCTTCCAACTCCTTCAAGCTTAACTATTGGCAGAAGTTCTTTCCTTACGCCTTTTTCAACTCTTTTCATAAGTTCTAGTGTCTGTGGTAAGACTTGTTTATTACCAAAAAGCGACGCCAACTCATGCGAAGCATATAGTAGCCACTTTGCGTTTTCAACAGTCCTATAGAGGTCGCCTGGTTGTGCTCTGAACTTTTCAATTATTTCGTCTTCACTTGCCTCTTCAATCCATGCCTTTAAAACCATGGCTGTTTTCACTTCGCCCAGAAACTGTTCGTAGGTAATGCGGTCTTCCCACTCCTCTGGCACACTTATCAGAAACTCCTCTTGGTGCTGTTCCGTGAAAACTGCTATTTCATCTAGTTCATGCGAGTATGGACGTAATATTGGACCCATGTCCGGTGTGTGTGCTATCATGTGGAGAAGACTCAAATCGGTTACATACGCCGGTTTTCGTCTTAATGCATCGCGAATTATAACAGCTGAAACCGGGTCGACGTAAAGCTCGCTTACTCTTTTTCCAAAGTTTGTAGCAAGAATGTTTTCGCCACTAACCTCAATCATTTCTTCGTCATAAAGGTACTTGAGAATTTTGGCTATTATGCTCTTAATAGCTTCTACTTCGTATTGATAGGCATAGAAGGTTTTGCCGAAAAACTCGTAAATGCCCCTTTCCGTGTGAGCAAAATCTGCAGCAATTGTTGCCAATACATGAGATCTTAAAATTCTTTCAACAGCAAGCCTTGACCAAATCCGCTCTGGACATGCAAGAATATAGTTCGTCATTAGATAATCTGATTCATCAGCGGTCTTCGCAATAAGTATTGCTTCACCCACTTTGTCATATTTTGGTCGCCCAGCCCTTCCAGCCATCTGCTTATACTCTAGAACACTGATAGGATAATATCCATATCCAGGCTCGTATCGTCTATAATCTTGAATGATAACAGTTCTGGATGGCAGGTTTACGCCAAAAGCCAATGTTGGTGTGGCTGTTAAAACCTTAATCTTTCCATCTCGAAACGAATCTTCTATTAATTTGCGATGTCCACCGCCTAAACCTGCATGGTGAAAAGCTGTGCCTAGTTTAACAAGCTCCGCTAGCGATTCGCTTATTCTTGTTTTTTCACCTGTAGCCAAAATCCTTTCTGCTTCTTGTTCCAGAACCCGTTTAACAGGTTTGAACAACACTTCTTCAATTTCGCCTGCGGTTTTCTTTGCAAGGGCAACAGCGTTTTTGCGTGTGGATGCAAAGATTAGCGCTTGACCACCAGATTTAACGGTATTCAGTGCCAAGTTTATGGCTGAGTTTTTTGTCGTTTCTTCTATTTTGCGTGCATCTCCATCCTTGAATTGTATTTCGTAATGTAACAGAACCCCTTCTCTTAGAGGAATAGGCCTCCATTCAGTTGCGACGTAGTCTGCTTTGAGCCATTCTGCAATTTCTTTTACATTGTTTATGGTCGCGCTCAAAGCCAAAATCTGAATGTCTGGATTAATCTGCATAAGCCTTGCCAAAACAACCTCAAGAGTAGGGCCACGTTCAGCATCATTTAGCAAATGTACTTCATCAGCAACTATAAGCGAAATATCATCTATCCATTTGGCTCGGTGCCGCAAAAGTGAATCAGCCTTCTCATTTGTCGTTATAATTATGTCGTACCTTTCTAACCATGGATCACTACTGTCAAAATCGCCCGTGCTTATCCCTACTCTCACGTGTTTTCCATTGCTTTTGCATATCTGTGTGTATTTCTTAAATTCGTCAAATTTTTCATTCGCCAAAGCCCTCAAAGGTGTCAGATAGATTATTTTTCCGCTCTTTTCTAAAATGTGCTTGAGAGCGCAAAACTCAGCTACTAAAGTTTTTCCAGAAGCAGTTGGACTGGCTAAAACGAGGTTTTTTCCTTCGAGAGCTCCCGCTTTTATAGCTTCCTCTTGCGGTGGATAAAGTTCAATAATTCCAGATTTAATTATGATTTCTTTAATTGATTCTGATATTGGTAGCTCTGTTATCTTCACTTTGATGCGCCTATATATTCAACTGTTTTTACAACATAAGCAATTATAAAAATATTACATACAAGTGGTGTTTTCTCTAGGGTATGTTTTTTTATTAGATAATTGATACTACAATTGAAAATGCTGTTCGCTCCATAGGATTGAATCAGAATGATTGAAAACGTTAAGGAACTTCTTAAAGCTCATGAAGGTTTAAAGCATGAAGTCTATTTAGACCTAGAAAACTCCAGCACAGTTCCCAAAGAAGTAATTGAAGCAATGTTGCCATATTTCAGCCAACGAGCTTATGGCAACCCGACACTAACTCATAAGCCTGGTTGGGAAGCCTTCGAGACAATAATGGAATTGACACAGAAGATTGCCCACTTCTTGGGATGCAAAACACTTGAAGAAGTCAACTTCACGCCTGGAGAAACAGAAGCCAACAATCTGGCGCTTATAGGAACCGCTTTTTCAATGAAAGACAAGGGCAAAAAACTTGTAATTTCAGAAGTTGAACCCATAAGCATCTTACACGTTACTGAACTGCTCCAAAAATACGGTTTTAAAACCACAAAAGTCCCAGTAGACAAGGAGGGCTTCATAAACCTTGAGAAGTTAGGAGAAGTAGTCGACAAAGAAACAATTCTTGTAAGCCTGTCTGCTGCAAATCACGAAATTGGAACAGTGCAACCAATAAAAGAGGCTTTGGAAATTGTTAAGGACAAGAACTCAGGCACAATTTTTCACACTGACGCTTCTGATGCTTATGGTAAAATCCCTTTTACAGTTAAAGATTTAGGCGTGGATTTAGCCACAGTAAGCAGTTACAAGATTTTGGGTCCTCGGGGTATAGGCGCGCTGTATGTTCGGCAAGGGGTAAATGTAGAGCGAATCTTGGAAGGACAAATTGGAACACAGAAGCTCTGGCCTGGAGTTGAGAATACGCCACTTATTGTAGGTTTTGCTAAAGCATCTGAATTGGCGTTTCAAAATTTTGAAAATAACGTGAACCACATGCAGAAATTGCAGGACAAACTGTTGGCTGGAATATTCGGGAGGATATCTGATGTCAAGCTCAATGGACCCAAAGGTGATAGAAGGGCGCCTGATAATGCAAATGTGAGCTTTTTGAAATGTGAAGGTGAAGCACTGACAATCGAATTAAGCCTTAGCGGCGTCTATGTTTCAAGTGGAAGTGCATGTACAAGAAGGATTCTCCAGCCTAGCCATGTTCTTGTTGCTATAGGTAGAAATTTCGAAGAAGCGCATGGGAGCATATTGATGAAGATTACAAGATATCATACTGAAGAAGACATAAACTATGTTTTAGACGTGATTCCTAAAGCTGTGGAAAGAATAAGAGAGATAACTGGCTCTACAGGAGTGGAATAGCATTGTCAAGAATGCCTCTACCCTATAATCCGAAAGTTCTGGAGCTTTTCAGAAATCCCAAAAACCTTGGAAAAATGGAAGACGCCACAGTTGTAGCAGTGGCAGGAAACCCTGCATGTGGCGACATGATAACCTTTTACCTAAAAATCAGCGATCAAGAAGTCATTGAAAAAGCATCCTTCGAAAGCTACGGCTGCGCGGCAAACATAGCAACCGCAAGCATCGTCACAGAAATGATTAAAGAAATGAAACTCGAAGATGCTTGGAAAATTACTTGGAAAAGCGTAGCCGAAGCGGTCGGTGGACTACCAAGCATAAAATTCCATTGCGGTATCCTCGCTGTAGGAGCATTAAAAAGAGCTATAAGAGCTTATTGTAAAAACAAAAGGCTTTCCCCTGGTTGGCTGCCCGAAGAACTCAGTTTTGAAGAGAAACAAGCATTGGAAGAAGAGGAACTATCTAGAATACTTTCAAAAAGAATGCGAACAGAGGAATAGAAGTGTTTGACCCACACAAGATTCGAGAAGATTTTCCAATATTGAAGAGGAAAATAAACAATCATCCGCTAGTTTATTTGGACAATGCTGCAACCTCGCAAAAACCAAGACAAGTCATTGAAGCTATCAAAAACTTCTATGAAAACCGCAACGCAAACGTTCACAGAGCGGTTCATACGCTTTCGCAAGAAGCATCAGAACTTTACGAAAAAGCACATGAAGAAGTTGCTGACTTCATAAACGCAGACGGAATAGAAGAAATAGTTTTTGTGAGAGGAACAACAGAAGCAATAAACCTCGTTGCTTACTCGTGGGGTCTCCGCAATCTAAAGAAAGGCGACGAAGTAATAGTGTCGCTGATGGAACATCATAGCAACATCGTCCCATGGGAGATTCTTTCAAAAATAAACGGGTTCAGTATAAAATATGTAGGACTAAACGACGAGGGTGGCCTAGATTATGAAGCTTACGAGGAATTAATTACCAAAAAAACCAAGATTGCGTGTTTTTCACATGTTTCAAACTTTAGCGGAATAATAAACGATGTGAAGAGAATCGCTAAAATTGCACATGACCATGGTGCCTTAACCCTTATTGATGGGGCGCAGTCTGTTCCACATTTGCCTACTGATGTTAGAGATTTAGACGTAGATTTTCTCGCCTTTTCTGGACATAAGATGTTAGGTCCAACTGGCATAGGTGTCCTCTATGGTAAGCGCGACATTCTTGAAAACATGGAGCCATTTCAAGGCGGAGGCGAAATGATACGAGAAGTTCTCTTCGACAGTATCACACAACGATGCACAATCACTTGGAATAATTTGCCATGGAAATTTGAAGCTGGAACACCCAATATTTGTGACGGTGTTGGGCTTATGGAAGCTGTAAAATATTTGAGAGCGATTGGTATGGAGAATGTTCAAGCACATGAACATGTACTGACAGAGTATGCAATGAAGCGCATGCTGGAATGCCGAAACGTCGAAATTTACGGACCCAAGGATGCTTCTCTTAAATGTGGCATTATTCCCTTTAATGTAGAGGGGTTCAGCTCTCATGACGTAGCCTTGTTTCTGGATAATTATGGAATCATGATTAGAAGTGGCTTCCACTGTACTCAACCATTACACACAATATTCAAATTAAAATCTTCAGCCAGAGTAAGCTTCTACATCTACAATACACGCGAAGAAGTCGACAAATTCATGGAAGCCCTAATGGAGATTGAGCAAATCTAATGACAACAGAAGATTATGTCGCCAGAATCGAAGAAACATGCGGAGCAGAAAAAGATTTCATCGTCATATTTAGATACGACAAAAAAGAAGAAGTCATCAAAAAAATCCTCCAAAAAGCAAAAAAAGAAAAGGCGATATCAACCATAATTTTTGAACTAACTTTCCAAAATACTTCTTTCCGTCTATACGGAACAGGAAAAGCCATCTTTCGAAATTTGAAAGATAAAAATGAACTGCAAAAAGTTTTAAGTGATTTGCTGTTGTAATTGTGCGGATTAATTTAATGTCTTGAATCGTGAGAAGTAATATTTAAATCTGCTCTCTACAAACTATCTAATGAATAAACCTCGGAGGGACTATTCTGTCAAGTAACAAACAGAAATCAACAGAAAAATCGTCAGCTGAGGCTGTCGGTTTCGGATTTCAAGGCGGAAAGAAAAAGAAGGATTATGCAACCTATCTTGTGGAAGAACAAATAAGAACTGCTGTGAAAGACACACGATTGTCTGTATCAATAACAAAATCAGCGAATGTGAATTCAACTTCGCGAGTTGACCTTGTCGAAAAATATCGGATAGCAAAGTATGATTTACATCCAGGGTATGTGTTCCCGGGTGCCGTGCAATCACTTATACCCCGCGGCACTCCAGAGTATATTGACAAAGGATTTAATTATGTGGAGAGAATAACCCGCGCGCTCTTTTATTTTAAACAATGCGCATTAATTGGGCCCAGTGGCACGGGAAAAACGCACATCGTGTATTTGGTGGCAGAGCTTTGTGGTCTTCCTATGTGGGAAATAAACTGCGGTTTACAAACATCCGCCTACGATTTGTTTGGAAGATACATTGGCCTTGGAAAAGAAAACTGGATTGACGGGCAAATAGTAATGTGGTGCAGACAAGGTGGCTTACTTTATTTGGACGAGGCTAACATGATGAAACAAGACATAGCAACAAGGCTGAACCCTGTTTTGGACACAAGAGGACACATTGTCCTAACAGAAAAGGACAACGAAATAATAAAAAGACACCCACACGGTTACCTCATAATCTCAATGAACCCTTTCTCAGCTGAATTCATTGGAACAAAACCGTTAAATGCTGCTTTAAGAAGGCGAATGTCTGTATGGATAAATTTTGACTACTTGAGCATTGGTGATAAAATATCCAGCGACGAAATAGAACTTCTTGTGGAAAGAAGCGGCATAGACAAAAAAATAGCTGAGAAAATAGTCCGCGTCGGCGCAGAATTGCGAAGGCAATACAAAAATGGCGACTTACCATATGGACCTTCACCTGGAGACTTGATCAATTGGGCGACACTAGTTGCAGACGGATGCGACTCCATAGAAGCGGCGGGCGAAACAATAGTTGGAACAACAAGTGATGATGTAGAAGTACAAGCTTCTGTAAAACATGTTGTCGAATCAATATTCAAATCATAGAACATGGTTTTAAACATTGAACTTTTTTGATTTTGCATGGTCAACAACGACTCGAATAACAAAAATGCCACATGACAAACTGAAAATTCTTTTGCATGATGATTTGAAGTACCCATATCTCGGAAGAGACAGCATAGGATTCGTTCTTCACCTTGTTAAACCTAAAAAATTGGAAAACAAGCAAGTTTATTTTCAAGGATTAAAACTTGACCCCCAGAATACCGCTCATAAGAAACTTATTTGGTGCATATTTAAAGCGTCAGTTTATCATCTAAGCCTACATTCGCTTCTATCGAATTTTTCTATCTATTCTAAGTGGGCAAAAGAAAAGCATTCCAACTTGTCTACATTTGTAATTAGCTTGGTCGAAGATGCCATAATAGGTAAGCATCTTAAGCAGTCATTTCAATGGGCACTTCCTGAAATAGCCTACGCAAACGTGGTTTCTTTTCTTCGAATGAAAAATGTCAAAGATCTGTCAAATAATTTATCTCGTGTCATGACTTCGACTCTTCTAAACTTCCACGTAGGGAAAGTTAAGGGAGATTTAAACGAAGAGATGCTTCCAGATGTTCAAGCGATCACTTCCATTCTGCAAAAAATGGAAGAAGCCCCAACAACTGAAGCAAGGTTAGACGCTACAACAAAGATTTATAATGCTTTAGCTATATACGGCGAAACATTTGAAGTTCCATCGCTCCTATATACGGAAAGTCACGGAACAAACGACCTTTTTTATAACCGATATGTCCCTAAAGAGGAAGAAATAGAGCCACTTCTATCTGACGCATTTAATATCCTTAGCCCTGATATGTCGGATAAAGAGCAGTTGAGAAACACGCATAAAGACAGCGAGGCTCAGCAAGTTTTGACAGATTGGCTAGAGTATGAAAACGCTAAACTTAAGATTTTACAGAATTATATTGAGATAGGAAAGGACACAAGGTTTGAAGATGTCGAATTTCCTATTGAAAATTATGCTGACTACCTAAGAAAAAGGACACTTCTAAGCAGTCCCATCAGACGTGTGCTACATCAACTGCGACTTCTGAAAAATGTTGGTGGAGAAGACTTTAGACAAGAAAGCGGTTTCGTTGATTTGCAAGAAGCCATACAGGTTATAGCCAGCAAAAGTCAGCGAACCGACATATTTGCACGAGAAGAGCTTCAAACACGGGAAGACGCTTGGTCTATACTAGTAGACGCAAGCCACAGCTTAAACATGTTTCATGGAGAAGTTCGCGGCATAGCAGTATGCTTGGCTGAAGTCGCGAAAACACTTATTCTTGATCAGAATTCTTGGGGCATGTACGCCTTTAACAACAAATTCTACATAATCAAAGATTTTACTGAACGATATAATACGTGTGTAAAAGCGAGAATAGGGGGCTTAACCCATGGAGGCTTCACGTATCTACCTGACGCAGTTTTGCTAGCGGCGCAAGCATTAATCAAGCGTATAGAGGAAGCTAGAGTATTGGTTGTAGTCTCAGATTTCTTTCCAGCCGGATATGATGAGACTGAGGAAAAACTGGAGGAAAATTTTAGAAAGATTGAGCGCTTGGGAGTAGGCATTATAGGTATCGGTGTTAATAGCCGCGCAGTAAAGCAGTATATCCGTACGAGTTGTGTTGTTGAAGGACCCTATGATTTGATGAAGAAGTTCACTAAAGCATTCATTGAATATAGTTCGGGTTAAATGCGGAGAAAAGCTTGCATTAATCATGAAGCTTCTTTTGCTATTGAAAAATCAGCCACAAACTCGAATTTTTCTGTTACTTCGCTATCTTTTTTTGGCTTAAAAACTATTTTTTCTGGAATGCCATCATGTATATATGTTACGAAGAGCAAGTCTTTTCCTAAGCCATAGCGTTCCAGATCAATTAGGGAGTTTTTGGCTTTTTCTAACTTGTCAATTTTGTTCCTTAGCTCTTCTGTGGCTTCAAAAAGCATTTCTGCTTCTCCTAGATTTTCGGCACACAGCAACACATCCTTGAATTGAACCCATTCTGTAGAAATGCCAGTCTTTTTTTCTTCTTTTTTAGTTCCCTTTCTGCCTCCTGTTTTTAACACCCTTTGCAACTCTGCAGTTTTTTTTGTCCAATCCTGGTTTTTTGCAGATTCCGGGTTTCTAAGCAAGCTTCCCAACCATTGGCTATAATCTTCATAAAGTAACCTGTATTGATTCAACTCTACTTCTACAAATTCTCTGATTTCCTTAAGCGAATAGAACGTTCGTATTTCAGTCAAAAACCCGTCCAAATGCAACACCAGTAAGTTAGCCTTGGTTTTCGGTCTTCACTGATTCCTGTACAACGTCTATCATTTGTTCTTCATCAGTATCGGCTGAGCCTTCTTTTCCAACTATCGCCTTGACAACGCTTTTTAGCTCCTTCTTTACCTTTCCAAAGAAATTAACCCGGGTGCTTATTTTCTTCCTATACAACATCACAACTTTGGCGAGTTCTGGCATTATAATCCACAAGGCTGCCATAACAATTTCAGGTGGATACTCTGCCAAAAAAGCGGAATTAACCTCACCTTTTTCGTAAACAAGTATCAAATGTCCCTCTTCATTTAGGATTACTTTTTTAATTCTTTTTTGAAGTGGTAAATCTTGCGGAGGAATGTTGAAGGAAATATTTAGTTTCTTTAGAATATGTCTAAGCGATATGCAAAGTTCTTTCAAAAGCTTGCTTTCTTCCATCAAAAATTCACTCAACTGTAAAGTCTCCTCGTTGATACTCTTCAAAAGCTCTTGCAGTTTCTGTTCGATCTCAACTTTAGATTTCTCAATTTCCTTTTCGTCTAAAATTTCTTCGCCTCTTTCTGAAAGCTGCACTGGATGGAAAAAGTGTGCTTCTTCAACCGTTTCGCTTTGGTTTTCTTGATTTGGCGGCTGCTCTGTTTTTTCTTTAGGGTTAGTATTTTTTTCTGCCATAAATTTTTCTTCCCAGTTTCTTCGATAATTTAACGTTTACAAAGTGTAATCAAACTGTTAAAGATAATAGAGTTAGTATGTTACGATCTGCTACACACTAACCTTTCGTTGTCATTTTTGATTTATGAGGCTTAACAAATAGAAACGCCATGAGCAAATAGAGAGAAGTGCCGAGAATTTGCCGCGTTAAGGCGGAAGCATTCCAGAACCAGCTAGCGCCTCCGCTAAAATGTAGCCCTCCAACGAACCACGCAAACACAAAATCCACAAAAGGCTCAATGAATAAAGCGGTTTTAGGCGCAAGCTTCACAATATGAGAATCTAAAGTCAAAGTTATGTAGATTGGCAGATTAGCCACTAAAACAAATAAAGTCAGTCCTAAAGGTATGCCCAAATTTTCCATGAAAATCCTCGTATACATGTTGGCTTCTTCGCTTGGAGCACGACAAAAAGCAAGCGTTGACAAATAATCAAACATTACAAAAACAAAAATCAAAGCAAGTCTCTTTAACCAATGGTTTCTTCTAGGCAAGAAGAAAAGCTTTAAACTAAGCATAATGTCTAGTTTACTCTGCGTTTCCTTCTCCTCCCCAAATTTTAACAGCTTACTGCATAGGGCTTTATTCAATGTTATTTAAAAGTTTTGAAACATGGATTATGGATTCATATTTTGTATTCAGAAGTATAAAATATAGTAGCAAACAGAATCGGATTCCACTTCAAAATTCGAATAAGGAGTAAGGCTGCCAGAGGGTCTAAATGGAAATATCCGTGGAAAAACCCGAAAACATCATGAAACTCTACGACGAGGACACCGGCGCGTGGAGATTCGTTAAAACAGATAAAGGGCTATCCAAGTCCTTAGAATTAATTGATAAAACCCTACATAGGCTTGGCTTATCAAAAAACGAGATAAGAGTTTACATCTACATTGCAAGAACAGGCGAACATAAGGCAAGCGAGATTTCAGAGGCGTTATCCCTTCATAGAACCGAAACGTATAGAATCTTGCGTGATTTAGAGAAGAAAGGATTAATATCTTCTGTTTTCGAAAAACCCTTAAAATTTATTGCTACACCATTTGAAAAGGCATTGGACGTACTTATCGAGACTAAGAAAATGAAGATAAGCCTTTTTGAAAAAAGAAAAGAGAGTCTAGTTGATCTTTGGCTTTCTCTTCCTAAACAGGAAATAGAAAATGAGAGAAAAGAAGTATTCCAGATATTGGAGGGTGAAGAGCAGATCAGTTTGAAAGCAGATGAAATACTTAGCAATGCTAACAAAGAGATTTTGATATATGCTTCGGAGCATGATATAGCAAGCTTTTATCATTCTGGTTTTTTAGATAAACTTGAGAAAACCTCGAAAGAAAACGTAAATGTTCAGCTATTAGCCAATTACTCTCCAAAAAGCTGCTTTTTTATCGAAAAAATTAAAGTAAAAAAAGCCAAGTATTCGCTTCTAGCTGTTGATGAACTGCCCACTTTTATTATCACTAACGATGAGCACTTGCTTCTGTTGATTAGGAAGAATAACGGGAAAAAGAAAGTTGCGGCTTTATGGACAAACTATGAGGCATTCATAAAGGCATTAAAAACGTTGTTTCTTGAATTATGGAAAAATGGTAGCTAATTTGTTAAATATATTTCGGATTTCTTGCAGTACAGCTTTAACCAGTTCTCTTGCTTCTTTGTCAATTGCCATCAATAATGTTAAGTAAACAACTCCGCCGACCACTGCTACGCTTAGGGTTGTAGTTATCCTTGTTGGATGTGGAAGCACATACAGCAGGATTGCCATTACAGCAGAGACGAAAACATATTTTGAGATGCTTTTCCAAGGAATAGAAAATAACACCGTTTTTCTCACGATTAAGTACAGTATAAGAAACATTAAAAATCGCGCTGTCATGTTTATTATGGTCACATACATTGCTGCTTGAATAGGCTGGTTAACTGCAAAATTCGCTAGCACGTAAAACGCTGTTGGCAGCGTTATCATTGAATGAATATACGGTAGTGTAAACACCTTGAATATGTGGCTTTTTGCAAGCTGTTTTAAAGGTATTTTTGCCTCTTCATCAAACTTCTCTATTCCAAATAGCACAAAAATGTAAAATTGGGAAATCGTTGCTACAAGCGCATCGATGGCTAATAACACAAGTATCGGTGAAGCTTGTCTGTAAGTTTCGTCCAATATCGTTAAAAATGAGTCTGGTATAGCCATAGCACCTGCTGCCATAGGAATTGCAAACATTAAAACCGTTTTTAGCGATGTTGTTATATCTTCTAGATTTTTCTCTGTCAACAATTTCGGGTATAAAGCAAATGACAAAAGAGAAGAGTACATCACTATGTTTGCAATCGTCACTGCTGCTTGGTAATTTGCTCTAGCCACCGGACCTACTTGGGAACCGCCATACATGAACAGCAATATTAATATGAATACTGCAATTTGGTTTCCCACGAGATAATAGATGTTCGCAATTGAACCTTTCAACCATTCTTTCAAGTAGTTCCACATGATTTTTTGTTCAAAATCTTTTGACACCAAACTAGTGTAATATATTATTTGAATAGAAAAACCTGCTATAAGACCTACCATTGCGCCCAAAAGCGGTTGTTGAAATATAACAATTAGAATATACGCAATGAAAACTTTGAATATCTCTTCTATGAGTAAACCATATCCCACTGTCTGAGGTTTCGTTGCACGCAAAACCGCTTCTAAAACATTAATCAAGTAAAGTTCAATTATATGCATGGACGCAATTAAATATACAATCAAGTAAGAACTGCTGATATCAAACAGCGAAATAAATAGCGGAACTAGAGGCATATAAAGCGAGACTGAAACTAAGGCTATCATCAAGTTTGCAATAAATCCAGTCTTTGCAGCTCCTTCTTTTCCACGGGCTACAAATCTTGTTGCCCAAAATGGAATAGCTGCAGCTAAAATAGCAAAGTATGCAATTAGGTCAAACACGTTTGACCAAATGCCATATTGCTCTTGCGTTGTGTTCCTTGTTATTAAAAGAGTAAAGATCATTCCAGTAGCTACGCTGATCATTCTAGCTGCAAAAATAACAAAACCCGAATATTGCAGTCTGATTTCGGTTTTTTCCAACACATCACCTTTTTGTGAGAATTTTAACGATATGATTCGAACTACATATATTTTAATTGGTTAATTATGGCTAAAAATATGCATTAGGTTAAAAATAGCTGTGAAAGTGTAAAAACCAAAACTTATTAAGTTTTTTCATCATGACTTCTAAGGAATTGGGAGCAATTGTCAATGAAGATTGTTATGATTAATGATTGTGCTTATGTTGGTGAAACCTTGGTTAAGAACTTTCCCGCTGACGTTAAAGCAATTCGCATAAAACGTTCAAGGAGAATTTGGGATAAAACATTTGGCGTTGCTTGTAAAATTTTGAGGGCAAATGCAGATGTTTATCATATTCATTATTTGCTTCAAGACTGTTATCTTGCGTTGAAGTTTGGAAAGCGGCCACTGATCGGTCATGCGCATGGAAGCGATTTAAGATCTAGTTTGCGTCATCCAGTCTGGGGCAGGATTGTAAGATATAATTTGAAGAATTGTGACAAAGTGATTGTTAGCACGCCTGACGTTCTAGGTTGTGCGAGGAAATATAGAATTGACGCTGAGTATCTGCCTAACCCAGTCGATACAGAGCTTTTCTATCCTAAGCCTCTTTTGAAAAATGATGGAAAGAAGCGTGTACTTATTGCGAGCGATTCTAATTGGAACGTTAAAGGTACTGATATGGCTATAAAGGCGCTGGCTGAAATCAAGGACGAAGTAAATGTTAGCATAATTGCTCATGGCGTCGATTTCTATAGAACTGCAGCTCTTGCTTCTTCTCTTGATTTGCATTTGACTATTCTGCCCAAGGTTCCTCATGAGAGACTTAACGAATATTATTGGAATGCCGATGTGGTAATTGACCGATTTAAGCTAGGGTCTTTAGGCATGGTTTCCTTAGAGGCGACTGCATGTGGCAGACCAGTTGTTGCTTATGTTTCATCGAATTTTCCAGAATACGACGATTTCCCATTGAAAGATGTTAATACCATCAATGCAATTGTCGGGACAGTCAAAGGAGCTTCACAAGATTTATGGAATGCTGAAATCAAGTACTTGGCTAAGCATCACGATGCAAAAAAAGTGGTTCAAAGGCTGATTAATACTTATTTATGTTTATTGAAAAGATAAAGACAAGATAGTATGTCTTCTGGAAATTGACGCAGTGGGATGCATTAACGAGAAGTTTCATGAGGTAGTGTATGTGCTTATATATTTTTGAGTTTGTTATTTAATGAGTTTCATGAGAACAAACTACAAGAAATTGGTAAGCATTGTAATTCCCGCATATAACGCGGAGAATTTCATTGAATGTGCTTTAAAATCTTGCTTGACGCAGACATATAGACCAATGGAAATAATAGTAGTAAATGACGGTTCAACGGATTCCACAGCGCGTCTGGTTAAAAACTTCTCCGAAGTAACGTCGGATAATGGATTAGAAATAAAAGTATTGGAAGTTGGTGAAAATAAAGGCGCGGCGAACGCCTTAAATGTTGGTTTCTCAAACGCAAAAGGGTTTTATATCTGTTGGCTTAGCGCTGATGATGCATTTATAGATAAAAGAAAAATTGAAAAACAAGTGGATTTTATGGAAAAAACGAGTGCATCATGGAGTTATTTCCAGGACTTTTACCAAGGAACAGATTTATCAAAGGCGGTTCTTATGAAATGTAGCTATTTACGATATCTGCGTATTCTAGACCCGGTATTCATACAAAACTCAGATTTGCGGTTGATGATGCTGATGTTTCAAAATCCTATAAATGGAAGTTCAATAATGGTTAAGAAAGATTGTGTAAATAGATATGGTAATTTCGACCCAGTTTTGCGCAATGTGGATGGTGACGGTGATCTTTGGATGCGATATAGTGTTTTAAAGCTTAAACTTGCTTTGCTAAAAGGTGCCACGGTTTTTTATCGCGTGCATTCTGCACAGACTTCTCAGAAAAAGACAGTTATGATGCATGGTTGCGAGTTAACCCGAATGAGGATATTATTGACATTGGAGAGAATGAGTAGCTTAACTAGCATGATCAAGCAGTTCACACCTTTTTTCTTAGTCATTTTATTGACTAAGCAATATCTCGCAAGATCTTTCGTTTCGGAATTTTTGTTCGATCACATCCTGAACCACAAAAATGAGTTCAATCCAGTTTTCTTACATTATGTTCAAAAATCATTAAACATTGTTAGAAAACATGCAAATTATCGTGTGCTAAATAAAGATAAGTTTTTGAGCGACCTCAAGGTTTTAAAGGAAAGCTATACCTTTAAAAAGTTCGAAGAAATCTTAACATCACAAAACAATTGCGTGATAATTAAATGAACAAGAAAGTTGTAGTTCTAGGAGTAGGTTATGTAGGTCTACCACTTGCGATCACACTAGCCAAAGTAGGTTACAAAGTAATTGGAGTGGACGTCAACAAAAAGATTGTTAAAGCTATAAACGATGGTTCACTCCCAATAAAAGAAAAAAATATTGAAAACTTTTTCATAGATAAGAAAGTTAAAGAAAACTTTACTGTTAATGAAAAACCAGATTATGCAGATGTTTTTATTGTGTGCGTACAGACTCCTATCGATCAAGTTAGTAAAATGCCAGATTTGTCCCATACTATTTCTGCAATAGAGTCTATTGCTCCTTTTTTGAAGAAAGGAAATTTAGTGATACTCGAGTCTACATTGCCCCCATTTACATGCCGGCGAATTATTAAGCCTTTAATAGAAAGCAGAACGAAACTAAAAGTTGGGAAAGACGTATTCTTAGCACATTGTCCTGAAAGAGTTATGCCTGGAGAAACATTTTATGAATTAATTCATAACAATCGAGTGATTGGAGGCATTAATTCAAAATCAGCACACCTTGCTAGAGAAATATATGCTTCATTTGTAAAGGGTGATATTGATTTAACTGACGATGTCACAGCTGAAATGGTTAAATTAATGGAAAACACGTATCGCGATGTTAACATAGCCTTAGCAAATGAATTTTCACTTGTCGCAGACACGCACCATATAGATATTAAGAAAGCAATTGAATTTGCAAACAAGCATCCAAGAGTAAAAATACTAAACCCAGGAATTGGCGTTGGGGGTCATTGTTTACCTAAAGACCCCTGGTTTCTGATACATTCCGACCCCAAAAATGCAAGCCTAATCTTAACAGCGAGAAAAGTAAATGAACTTATGCCTGAAAAAGTAGCTGCCAAAATAAGGAGGATTTTAAAAAATATAAAAAATCCGAAGATAGTTGCACTTGGCTTAACGTATAAGCCCGACTCTGATGATTTAAGGGAAAGCCCCTCTCTTGAGGTAATAACACTGTTAAAAGAAGATGGTTACAATGTTGTTTCTTATGATAATTTTGTTAAAGGTCATAAATATCGTTCAATAGCAAACATAGCAAAGGGCGCTGATTGCCTAGCTGTCTTAGTTGAACATACCGCAATAAGAGAAGAATTAGAAAAATATGAAGCTAAAATAAAATCTCTAATGAGAACTCCTATTATACTTCGCATTGGAACAAGTTATAAACCAGACTTTTTTGATATTAAAAAAGATGAGAAATAGGTGACTTAACTTGGCATCAATTTTGGTTATTGGTTCCGGAGGAACAATAGGCCGCCATCTTGTTCGTGAGCTTCTGAATCGGGGACATATAGTAACAACGTCGGACAGTAAGCACGCAAGTAATCCAAATCATATTAGATGCGATATTTCTATTTACAGACAAGTTGAAAAACTTTTAGATGCTGGAAACTTTGAATATGTTTATAATCTTGCAGCAGAGTTTGGCAGAAAAAACGGGGAGGACTACTATGAACAGCTTTGGGAGACAAATGTCATAGGTTTAAAAAACATATTGAAAATGCAGGAAAAGAAGAGATTCAGGTTAGTCCACTTTTCCAGTTCGGAAATATATGGAGAAATAAAAACCAAAGATGGATACCTCAAAGAAGAATTAAGCGAAAAAGTACCTTTGAAGCAAAACAACGATTACGCCATATCCAAATGGGTAAATGAGCTACAAATAAGAAATTCTATAGCTACGCAGAAAACTGAAACATTAATTGTAAGACTTTTTAACGCATATGGACCTGGTGAATATTTTACACCTTATAGAAGCGTAGTATCACAATTTATTTACAAAGCCTTGCATAACTTACCGTACGAAGTTTATTTAGATTATTACCGAGTTTTCATGTACATCGATGATTTAATCCCAACTCTTTGCAACATAGTGGATAAATTCAAGCCTGGAGAGGTATACAACATCGGCGGAGAAGAGTATGTTGAAGTGAAAAAGGTTTCTGATATGATTCTTAATTACCTGGGGAAGAATGATTCACTTGTACGATATTTGAGTATAGATGTTCATAATGTGGTTAGTAAGCGACCTGACATTTCTAAGGCGAAGAGAGATTTGGGACATAAACCAATCACACCATTGTCTGTTGGTATTCCTAAGACTATTGAGTGGTACAAAAAAATTTATATGAATAACAAGTAGCCTATTCGTTCATTAACCTTTATCTTTTACTTTCTAAAAGTTCTTGTAGAGGAATATAATGTATGTATAGGGTTTCCTTCGTTGGTTTGGGGCCTGTTGGGCTTTGTACTGCTGTATGCTTTGCAACAAAAGATATTGCTGTTATTGGTTCTGAAATGGATACGGCTAAGGTTAAACAGATAAAAAGTATAAACCCGCCGTTCTACGAACCCAACTTAAAAGAACTGCTTCATAAGGCGATAAGAAGTGGAAACTTGAAGATTGTGACAAACAATGAAGAAGCAGTTCTAAAATCCGACATAACATTCATTACTGTTGGGACACCGTCAAATCGCGATGGAAGTATAAGCCTTCAATACGTGATAGAAGCTTCAGAAGAAATTGGAAAAGCCCTAAAAAAGAAAACAGCTGTGCACCTTGTAGCAATAAAAAGCACTGTGACTGCTGGTACCACTCTAAATATCGTGAAGCCTATATTGGAAAAAAATAGTGAGAAAAAATGCGGTAAAGACTTTTTCTTATGTGTTAATCCCGAATTTCTGAGCGAAGGCAACGCAATCAAAGGTACATTTAACCCAGATTACATAGTGATAGGAGGATACAACGAAAAATCTGCAGAAACGCTAGAAAACCTATACAAAGATTTTCACAAAGAAAACCTGCCCCCAATACTGAAAACAAACATTCCAACTGCGGAGCTTATAAAATACGCTAACAACACATTCTTAGCGACAAAAATAAGCCTAATAAACACAATTGCAAACATATGTGAAAAAACACCAGGCGCCGACGTTACAAAAGTGGCTGAAGCCATCGGAAAAGACCATAGAATAAACCCTTACTTCTTAAATGCTGGATTGGGTTGGGGAGGAAGCTGTTTTCCTAAGGACTTGAAAGCCTTTATTGCCTATTCGAAAAAACTTGGTTATAACCCAACCTTAATACAAGCAGCATACAAAGCCAACCAAGACCAAGTGAAATTCACCATAGAGAAAGTGAAAGATAATCTAAAGACGCTGAAAGGAAAGAAAATTGCCATTTTAGGTTTAGCCTTTAAGCCAAACACAGACGATATAAGAGAAGCTAGATCACTGAAGATAATCAGCCAACTGCTGAAACAAGGAGCAATAGTAACAGCATATGATCCAATGGCAACAGCTAATGTTAAAAAAATCTTGAAAAAAAGGATAAATTATGCCTCTTCTGCGATTGAATGTTTAAGAAATGCGGACTGCGCAATCTTGGTGACCGAGTGGGAAGAATTCAAAAAACTGAAGCCAAAAGACTTTGCTGAGAACATGAGAAAACCAATTTTGATAGATAGTAGAAGAATTTATGACTATGAAAAGTTTTCCAAAAGACTGCGTTATATTGCAGTAGGTTTAGGCGAACCTTTAAAACCGCAACCTTAATTTCGCCTAAAAACAGAAACTACATGAGGCTTAACTTTGCTTAAGAAAGCAGTAATTCCAGCCGCTGGACTTGGCACAAGACTTTTGCCGATAACAAAAGAAATGCCAAAAGAAATGCTTCCAATAGTTGCTTTGATGAAAAACGGGCAACCATGCCTAAAGCCAATGTTGCAAGCAATCTTTGAGCAACTGTATGATTCAGGCTTAAGAGAATTTGCGTTCATAGTTGGAAGAGGCAAAAGGGCAATAGAAGACCACTTTTCACCAGACGAAGACTTCATACAGAATCTAAAAGATAAAAATAAAGAAGACCTTGCGTGTGAACTGCAAGAATTTTACAGCAAAATAAACAACTCAACTATAGTCTTCATAAATCAGCCCAAACCAAAAGGCTTTGGTGACGCGGTTAACCGCGCTGCAATATTCACTGGAAACGAAAACTTTCTTATGCAAGCAGGCGACGACTTAATACTTTCCAAAAGCAATAACCACCTTAAAAGAGCAACTGAAACCTTCGAAAAATATGATGCCGATACTTTATTTTTGGTCGAAGAGGTTCAAGATCCTACAATGTATGGCGTTATAACTGGAAAAGAAATAAAGCCCGACGTTTTCCAAGTCACAAACATTGTTGAAAAACCCAAAAAGCCCCCGTCAAACCTCGCTATAATCGCCTTTTACATTTTTAAACCTATAATCTACAAAGCCATCGGCGAAGTTGAGCCTGACAAAAACGGAGAAATACAGCTTGCAGATGCTCTCAAGATTTTAGTAGAGTGTAATTGCAAAGTTTATGGTTTAAAGTTGCATCCATCGGAGAAAAGAGTAGACATAGGCACAGCTGAATCCTACTTAGCTATGCTGAAATCTGTGGCACTACGCAAATAATCAGCTGTGGCTTTTTACAAATTCTGCTATTTTACTAGATACGTATTCAACTTCTTCGCTGGTCAATTTTGGATGCATAGGTATTGAAAGCACTTCCTTGGCTATTTTTTCAGTATTCTTCAATTTTGGTTGGATGCCCAAAATGCCAGTTATGGCAGGCTGCTTATGGATTGGAATAGGATAATGCACAAGCGTAGATATTCCGTGGAGTTTCATAAATTCCATAAGTTTGTCACGTTTTTCATTTCTTATCACATATACATGATAAACATGCTTAGCCCATGGCTCTTCAACGGGTGTAATCACCACATTCTCTAAGGCTTCAGTATACATCTTGGCAATTTTTCGTCTCATTTCATTCCACTTTGGGAGCTTTTCCAACTGTTTTATTCCAATGGCGGCCTGAATCTCATTAAACCTTAGGTTATATCCCATTAAATCAAAGACATACTTGTCTGCTCTTCCATGATCTCTAAGCTTCCTAACTTTTTCTGCAATTGCCTCATCATTGGTTAATACAGCGCCACCGTCGCCGCATACTGTCATGTTTTTTGATGGATAAAAGCTGAAGCATGCTACATGTCCTATTCCGCCGACACGTTTACCTTTGTATTCTGCACCATGGGCTTGGCAAGCGTCTTCAATTACAAAGAGGTCGTTTTCCTCAGCTGTTTCTAAGATTGGATCCATGTTAGCAGGATGTCCATACAAGTGTACAGGCATAATAGCCTTGGTTCGCTTACTGACCGCCTTTCTTATTTTTTCAGGATTTATAGTGTATGTCTTTGAGTCAATATCTACGAAAATGGGTTCAGCGCCTACAGCGATGATTGATGTAGCTGTGGAAATGAATGAAAAAGATGGAATTATCACCTCATCCCCACGTTTGATATCTAAGGCTAATAATGAGAGAAAAATGGCGGCTGTTCCAGAACTAACACACACAGTGTTTTTTACGCCGCAGAAGTCAGCAAATTTTTTTTCAAATTCGCGCACTTTTTCATGTAGAATGTACCATCCACTATCTAAAACTTCCAAGACTGCCCTTTTTATGTCATCATCCATGTAAACCTTAACTAATGGTATGTTCATTTTTTTCGCCATGAGTAAACCTCTCCTTGCTTGTAAAATCCTAAGGGGCAGTCAATTTCCTCAATCTTCTTAATAACTTTAGCGGGATTGCCAGCAACAAGGCAATTAGGTGGGGTGTCCTTAGTAACTACAGCCCCAGCGCCGACAAGAGAGCTCTCGCCTATAATTATTCCAGGCAAGATCACGGCTCCAGCGCCTACCACCGCATTTTCTTCCACAATAGGTCCATGACAGCACTTCTTGCCTTTAACTGGTGCATATCTTTTAAACGCTGGGCATGGTGGATGTAAGACATTTGTCATAATCACACTTGGACCAATCCACGCATTTTTCTTAATTATTGTGTATTCGGGTATGAAACAGCTTGAATGAATTTTCACGTTATCCATTATCTCGCAATCACGTTCTATGATCGAACCCGCGCCTATGCTGACGTTGTTGCCTATGCGGTTTTTTTCTCTTATCCTAGCGTTATCACCTGTTTGAAAATGGTTTCCAATAGTGTTTCCAGTATAAATTATGGTTCCAGATCGTATGACGGGGAAATCGCCTACAACTAGTTTCATTTTGTTGTTTTTTGCTTTTGTAGGTGGTTTCCCTAGAATAACAAAATCTTCGATAATTGGGTCTTTTCCGATTTCAACTGGCTCATAAACAACTACATTTTTATTTAGTTTCACTTATTTTCACGCTTCTTTTCAAACGGGCAGATTCTAATGCTTTCTCTGCAATCATAATTGTTTTCGCAGCTGCATGCCCGTCGGCTATAAGTTGTCTTCCAGTTTTAACACATTCTAGAAAGTCTTTAAGCTCTAGTTTAAGTGGTTCTTCAAATTTTACGTCTATGCTTTTTGTTCCTCTATCTACAGCTTTGAACATGTTGTCCTTTTTTTCCATATAGATGTCGTGAAGAACTAGTGTTTGTTTTCCTATGTCAGAGGTTATGCTTTTTTTGCTTCCGACGATTGTCAAGTCTCTACAATTGCCGGGTGGTAGCCAACTACTTTCGATGATTCCTACTGTACCATTCTCGTATTTCAAAAAAAGGAGTGCAAAATCTTCAAAGTTTTTCCTTCCTAAGAAATGTGCTACACTGCATGTGACTTCTTCTGGAATTTTTTCCATCAGATAATTGTAAATGTCAATATGATGTACGGCAAAATTCAGTAATGCGCCAACATCCGTTCGAGGTTCTTTGAAACCCATATAATGTCCAAACATGTAGTAAACTTTTCCTAATTCGCCACTGTCGATTAATTCCTTTATTTTCCTAACAGCTGCGTTATATCTATAGATTAGTCCAACAGCCAAAATTAGATTTTTTTCGGCTGCAAGCTGTACAAGCTTGATGGCTTCTGCGTAATTTGTGGCTAGGGGTTTTTCTACAAAAACGTGTTTTTTTGCAAATAAGCATTGTTGGCACAGTTTAAAGTGGGTGTCTCCCGGCGTTACGATATCCACAGCGTCGATATCAGTTTTTAAGAATTCGGTTAAATCTGAAGCTGTTTCTAAGTCATAGTTTTTTCTAATGTTTTCCAAAATTTCCTTTCGATTGTCGACTACACCATAAAATGTGCATAATCCTTCTTTTTCTAGCTCTCTAAGCACGCGTAGATGATTTTTGCCGAATTTTCCTGCGCCTATAAGGGCGATTTTAGGTTTCATAGTAATGTCATTGTTCCTTTTTTGCTTTTAATACTGATGAAGTGTTAAATATATATTATTTAATTTTGTATTTTGAATTGTTGAAATAATGAAGGAGTGAGAAATATGGCGCAGCTACGACCTAAGCTGGGTAAAGGTGTTGTTATAGGCAAGGGTGCCCAGTTTGGAAAAGATGTGGTTGTCTGGAATTATGTTGTTATAGGCGAAGGTACCAAAATCGGCGACAGAACAAGAATAGGTAGTTTTTGCGATATTGGTAAAAACGTGATAATAGGCAAAGATTGCAATATACAAGCACATGTAACCATTTCTAATGGGTGCAAAATAGGCAACCAAGTGTTTATAGGTCCGAATAGTACACTTCTAAACGACAAGTTTCCACAATGCAATTACATAGCACCGCCCATAATCAAGGATGGCGCAGTTATTGGAGGAGGCGCGGTGATACTTCCAAAAATCACGATTGGCAAAAATTCAGTGGTAGCCGCAGGTAGTGTAGTTACAAAAAATGTTGCGTCTGGAATTGTTGTTATGGGAGTACCAGCGAGAAAGATGATGACAAAGAAAGAATATGAGGCAAAGAAAAAGGTTTTCGTTAAAGGCAGAATATGAGCAAATAATGTCTTTAACTTTGGTGGTAATATGAGAGTTTGGTATGATGCTTGTACTGGAAAACAAGTTAGATATGCCGCAGCGATTGCTAAAAGACTCAGAAAATCAGGACATGAGGTAATACTGACTACACGAGAACATCCTGATACATTGTCGTTGGCTAAATATCTTAAAGAAAATTTCCAAGTTATAGGAAAATATGCCCCTGCTTCATTTTTTACACGCTTAGAAGCAAGCGCTGAACGAGTGCTTGAGATGTCCAAGCTATTTCAAGACAATGCTCCAGACTTGGCGATTGCCCACCAGTCAGTTGAGTTATGCCGTGTAGCTTTCGGATTAAACGTTCCAATAATTTTAACTGCAGACACGCCATACGCAGACGCAGTCAATAGACTAACTATTCCATTGGCAGATACCCTAGTAGTATCTGAAGCTATTCCACAACGATTTTTCAAAAATTTTGGGGCCAAAACAATTGTTCAATTTAAAGGTGTTGACGAGGTTGCTTGGATTAAAGATTTTGTGCCGTCAGAGAAGTTTGATTATAAAAAGCCGCTAATTGTTCTTAGACAAATGGAAACTAAAGCAGCTTACGCTCTTGATAAAAGCGATTTAACTGAAATTCTAGCAAAGAAATTAGCATCTCTTGGCACTGTTCTCTTGCTTCCCCGATACAACTCCCGTCCAAGAAAAGACTTACTAGTCCTCCAAGCGTTCGTTGATTCCCTTAATCTTGCAACCTATGCTGACCTCATCATTAATATGGGTGGAACGATGGCCAGAGAAGCCGCCCTTTTAGGCACGCCTAGCATAGTAATCTCTACATTTACAGGTTCTCACGTTAACGAGTATGTCGCTAATAAGGGCTTTCCGTTGTTTATCGTTGATTCATCAAAAGTCATGAGCTATGCTAAAAAATTCGTTGGACGTAAATGGAACGTAAAAGAAAAGCTGGATGAACTAGAAAACCCAATAGACGTGATAGAGAAGATCGTACAAGAAAAGACTGCGGAAACAAACAAAAAACTAAAAACTGGACATAGCTCTGATATGCCAAAAGGGCCGGTCGTCTAGCTTGGTTAGGACATTGGCTTTACGAGCCAAAGGTCGTCGGTTCAAGTCCGACCCGGCCCACCAATTAGAATTTGCGTTAATCTCGTATGAGTGATGAAAACCTTCAATCGCAATAACCAATATAGGCAAACAAGAATACTATAACAAGCAAAGTTAGAATCGACTTCCTCATATACTAGCATTTACATATCTGATATCAGTTTTTGTGATTGTTGAATAATAGCACGCACAAGTCTAAGAAAAATGTTTTAAATTCTAACAAACTATACGTTTTTAGAATTTCAAATATACACTTGTAATTGCAATATCACACGCGTCAATCTAGAAATTAGAATTTAAAAAGTTAAAGGTGTAAATAAAAAACTGACAGGTGTGGAGAACTATTTACAAAAAGGTAATGTAAAATGTATTCAATTTACTCTGACATGAAAAGGTCTGAGAAAGAAGTTGCCAATTACCTTAAAGATAGGTCTTTACTGGATTTTTGAATACCCTGTTTTCATGTATAATGAAAAAGATAGACCAAGAGTTTGGGCTCCTGACTTCTACATACCATTACTTGGAATTTACGTAGAAGTGTGTGGTTCAGAAAGATTTGATTACCAGTACAGAGAAAATATTTACAAGAAAAACGGCTATTCAGTCATTTTCATCCATTTTTATAAAGAAAAAGAGAAATGGAAAACTTATCTGGTGAGGAAAATGAGAGAAATCGAAGAGAATAGACATGCTGAAGCGATGAAAAGGATAGGCTCTTGGCACTGTTAAACTATTCTTTGATTAAGTCTTTAATCTGTGAAATTTCATCAAACTGACAATGCGCGCCAGAGTAATGAATACGTAAATATAGAAGATTCCAGAGGTTTCTACGACGAGATGGTGCAGAAGATTAGTGAATGTCCAAACTTAGAAATCAATCTTAAAGAATGCGCATGTACATACCCTGTAATCTAAAAGGCAGATGCTGCGAGTGCATAAGAAAGCATAGACGTCTACGCGTCCAAACATGCGAGCTATGGCACGAACTAACCCAAGCTGCCATTCTAGTCTTACTTCTGTCACCAATTATCATAAGCGCTCTTTCTGTCATAATGTTCAACGAACATTTCACGAGAAAGCAGATTTTGGGCCTTGGAATTGCTGCGCTTGGCACGTTTATTATTATTACAGGCGGCACTATACACTCTTCAGGTAGCGGAGACTTCCTTCTTGGAAGCTTGATTTTGCTTTCCGCTCCAATTCTCTGGGCCACTTACAGCCTTATTGGAAAAAAGATAATAGAGCGATACAGTCCTTTTCTTGTTGCAGTTTACGTAAACGCATTAGGAGGCTTATGTCTAATTCCATTTTCTTTGGCAGAACACTCTTTCTATCAGCTTTTTACAATAAGTCTCAATGGTTGGTTTGCCATTCTCTTCTGGCCGTTACATGTTCACTGTTAAGCTATTATATTTGGTTACATGTGATGAAACATGTGGGCGCAGCGATTACAAGTTCATTCTTGTTTGCAGAGCCGTTAGTCACTGTATTATTTGCCACCATATTTGTTGGAGAAGAATTAGGCATTTTTATTCCTGTGGCGCTTTTCTAATTTTTATAGGAGTCTACTCAGTCACTCGGAAATGAACAAAGCTGAATAGCCTAGAAATCCTAGCACCCTTTTCGGACTAAATACTGTAAAGGTTGCGCTTCGTAGGTTTTTACCAATTTTTGGAATCAATCCGGCAGCATCTGTCCCAAGCTTGCATGTTACTGCAAATTCAAATAATCCTAAAGGCTCCACGTTTAATACGTCTCGGTTTAAACCAGCTTTTTGTAGGGCCAATCTAACATCATAAAACGACGAGCCTAAGATTATTAATTGATCCAGTAGAGACTTCATCCAGTTTCTATACTGAGTGAGCTGCTTCTCTGAAAGAATAGCCTCAACACAATTTTTCTCCTTATCTACTTTCAGAATTTTGATAGTTAATGGCAAATTTACGCAAAAACCAAAAAGCTCAATCAGTTTTCTAAGAGCAAGTTTTCTACCATCAGCAAACTGTGCTTGTAAATGCTCTAAAGAGATTATCGTATTCACTGATATTCCTATATCGGCGTACATTTGATCTCTGTTTTTTTCTAGGACCATCAAGCGACTTCTGAATTCTAAGAACTTTTTTATATTTGCTAAACTAGTTGGACAAATCCCTACTTCATCAGCTAGATAATGCATTGCCACCTTTTCATCATCACCGGAGACATCAATTTGAACCCAACCGTGAGAAGTGACCCCACTAATCTTGACTTCTACCTGCAAGCCTTTGAGCTTGGTCTTCAAAATCTTGCTAACAAGCTTTAGTTGTGAATCATTATGGATTTTTGTAGACAAGGTCACTGTGGGCATTTACAGTCGCCCATTAAAACCAACATTTCTCTATGTAGTCTGCGTATTCTTGCGATTGCCGAAGGCGGCAATTCCCTAGAAAAATTATCAATAGCCCTTTCAATAGGCACTCTCTTTGAGCCTTCTATTAACTTGTCTGCATATGAAACAATCTTTTCTTCGATGGTTTGTGGAATGTAAATGCTGTTTGACCATCCCAATTTTTTTGCTTCGTTGGCTGTTATTCCGCCACCAACATGTCTTTTTATTATTGAAATTAATGGCTCGGATAATCCAAGCGATTTTGCAATTTTAGCTCCTACTACTGCGTGGTGGACACTGTGGGTCTTTGCCCGTCCAATATCATGTAAAAGAGCTCCTATCTCTACAAGCTCTAAATCAACTTCAACTCCATTTTTCTTGCAAGCTTTCGCGATTTCAACTGCAAGTTCAGCTACAGCCTCGCAATGTTTAACAACATTTCTTGAACAGCCACTTTGGCGAAGGAATTGCAGTGCTTGTTCTCTAGAAGGAAGATTTCTCACTCGCCCAATTCCTTCCTCAGCTGCTCAATTTTTTTCGCTAACGTCTGAACAATTTTGCCATTGTCGTAATGCATCAACGGTTTACCGCATATTGGACATTTAAAAACCAATTCAATAGCCTCTTCGAACGGAATGCGCCGACATCCCGGCGTATAACAATAGTAGAAGTCATGTTTTTTCTCATATTCAAATCGAATGTTAAGCTTTTCCAATACACGCCTTTTTTGGCTCAGAATAAAGCCTTCAAGCTGATCTGGCTGTAGTCTCCAGTGAAATATGAACCATCCAGTTTTAGGGTCTCTTGTTCTTCTTAAACTAACAAGTGAATGATCATAAAGTTTGTAGAGAATTTTGCGCACAGAGTTCAGTCTTATGCCGGTTTTGTTAGCAATTTCATCGTCTGTTATTTCATTCGAGTTTTTTAGAATTTCAATTAGCTTAACAGCCTCTTCTTCACCTAATGCTTCTGCAACTTTCATTAAAGTGGCATCGTCTATGGTCGATAACATAGTGAACCTTTTGCTTAGCTGTTGAACATAGCTTCTATAATATATATTTGTAAGCTTTAATTTAAATCTCTTTATGAAAGATTGGTTTTTTCACTATCTTTTTTCCTCTTTTTTGTGGAATTATCTTCAACCTTGCATTTTCAAATGTCTTTTCCAACGCTTTTCCCTCGAATAAACGATCTAAGAAAACAGCTAAACTTGCACATTCGGAATGGGGCTGGTTTCCAATCGCTACGTTAAAGTCTGAAAAAGTCTTGGAAAAGAATTCTTTAGGAACTTTCTGGCTTCCTACAAGAATTAAGATGTCTTTTCCAGTTTTCTTAATCCGTTGTAGCACATCGCTTGTCTGGATGTTTTCTCCGTAGGCTGTTAAGTGTACTGTTATTCTGCCCTTTGCTTTCCAATTTTTAACAATTGTTTTCCAAGGTCTCCCCATTTCAAAAAAGAAAAGCCTGCCCCAATCATTTGAGACTTTTTCAACCGTTTCCTTGATTTTTTTGTCTTCTACGTCAGATAGTATAATGCCTGACGCTCCCAAAGCTCTAGCCGTTAATGCGACATGAGTAGTTAATCTAGCATCTCTTTGCGGTCGATGACCCCATCTTAGCACCAAAACTTTGAGTGCACGCTTAGACTTTTTCGAATCTTCCATTTAATTCTTCCACATGTTTTCTTACTTTTTCGGCAAACCATGGAGCTGCCTCAAAAACTATGTGAGCAAAATTGTCTGCGTATTTTACTGATTGTACGTCTGCGCTTTTGAAAAGCCATGATAGGAAAGACATGTTTTCGTTTGTCAATGGTATAGTGAATGATGCTTGCACATAATTTTTTAATATTTTAAGTGCGTCTTGTTTTAATGAGTCGAGATTAATTCTACGCAATGCGGATATTGGTGTAGGGTTTGGAGTTTTTTCTTTAAGCGCCTCTAGTTTTTGTTGAATTTCAGTTTCTGAGAGTAAGTCAATTTTGTTTAAGGCTGTTATTATTGGAATGCCTGATGCTCCAATACGCTCTATCGTTTCTAGGCAGACGGCAAGTTTTTTTTCGATCAGGTTTATCGGTTCGCTTATGTCCACTACAAGGAATACTAGGTCTGAATAGATTGTTTCTTCTAGAGTTGAATGGAAAGCTTCTATCAACGTTAAAGGTAAACGGTCTATAAAGCCAACAGTATCTGTTAACAAGAATTTTTTTCTGAAAAACTCGACAAGCCTTGTTGTTGTGGAAAGTGTTGTGAATAAGGCTTCATTTGCAGGCACCGTCTCTTCTGTTAAAGCGTTAAATAGTGAGCTTTTTCCCGCGTTTGTGTATCCAGCTAAGGAAATTGATGAAAACCCCAATTCTACTCTTCTTTCACGATGCAGAACTCGTTTTTCCCGAATCTTTTTTAATTTCTTTCGTATAGCGTGGACTTGCTTCTTTACAGCCTCGTAGTAGACTTCTACTTCGTATGCTCCCAGTCCCATGAAGCCGGGTTGTTCACCCATTTTCGCTAATCTAACTCTTTCTTTTGCATGTGCCAGCTCGTATCGCTGTTTGGCTAACTGAATCTGTAGTTGCGCTTCAGTCGTTGTGGCTCTTCTTGTGAAAATTTCGAGAATGAGTTGAAAACGATCGATTGCTTCTACACCTGTAGCTTTTGCCAAATTATAGGCTTGAACAGTTTTCAAATGGTTGTCAAAAATTATTTTTTGAGCGCTTGTTTCTTTAACAAGTTCTGCAAGTTCGTTCACCTTTCCGGCGCCTATTTGATAACGGGAATCGGGTTCTCTGATCTGCTCTATTTTGCCAACAACCGTATATCCTGCGGATTCTGCCAGATTTTTAAGTTCTTCTAAGCTGGAGCTTTCAAAGTTTTGTCGGCGTTGAACTATTATGGCTTTCGTTCTGCTAAATCCTCCCCTTTTTTCTTATTTAGCTGAACTAGGTCTCCCAAGGTTAGTTCGCGATTTGCTTGTTGGGGAATGTTTTTTTGCAGAGTTTTCTCTTCTGTAACGGGGACTAGTAGCTTGATTTTAAGGGCGTACTCCAATTTTGTTGCAAGCTTGTTGTTTGGCGTCATTTTTCCTGTTTCGATTTTTTTGAGCAGAGAGACTTTTTCATTTATTTTTTTACCTAGGTCTTTTTGTGATAGTCCAATTTTTTCTCGCGCTTGTCTTATTTTCTGATCGAAATTTCCAATGAGCTCTACTGATGTATCCAAAGATGTTTCTGGTTGTTTCTTGCTTTGGATTTTTAACGGATGCAGGATGGCTTTTGGTTTTGACGCTGGAGTTTTGAGGTTTTCTTCTTCCCAAGTTACTTTTCCATGTTTTGCGCATTCTTTGCATACTGTTAGCTTTGCCCCTTCAATTACAACCAGTAAGGGTTCGCCGTAGATTTTTCGCCCACAGACTTCACATTGCAATTGCAGAGCACCTAAACTGTTTTTTATTGCTTGGTTATCTTTATAGTTGTCGAATTGCTATATGGCTAATTGATGGTGTTACCAACTTGGAAATCCCGCTGAGACGAATCAGAAGTGTAGCGGACTATCAGTTTGGTAAAGGCGTGGGTGTCATACTTTTTCCAAAAAATGTCAAAATCGCATATTCGAAAAGAACTGGAAGAATACGCTACGTTTATCTTAATGGCAAAAGGCTTGTAACTCTCCGTCCGATAGACGGTTTATTCTCCTTAAGTATTGCCTGTGCAAAAAGAATTGCCGAGAATAGACGTTTTGCAAAGTGTTTTGTTAAGATCCAAAATGATGTATCCGAGTTTATTGCTAAAGGCGGTGATGTATTTGCAGTACATGTGATCGCGGCTGATGACGAAATTCGTTCTAAAGGCGACGTTATCGTTGTCGACGAGGCGGGCAAAGTTTTGGCTGTTGGACGTGCAATGCTATCAGGCGAGGAGATGCAAACTTTCAAGGTTGGCGTCGCAGTTAAGGTAAGGCGTGGTTATTTGGAAGAGAGTTAAGTATATGAGGCTTGAATAGTAAATGTTTGGTGTAGGCGAATCTTATGCATAAGCGTGTAAGCCCACGAGAAGCGAGGCGCATGATGCAACGCATGGGATTGAGCATGGATGCAATATCAGACGTAGAACAAGTCATTATCAGAACAAGTGAAAAAGAAATTACCATTGAAAAGCCAGAAGTAGCTGTCCTCGAGATGCAAGGACAAAAAATTTTCCAAATAGCTGGCGGGAGAATGAGCGAAAAAGCTGCAGAACGCGAGAAAATCGTAGCGACTATACCTGAAGAAGACGTGCAGCTTGTGGCAGATCAAACAGGAAAAAGTCTCGAAGAAGCAAAGAAAGCACTGGAAGAATGTGGAGGAGATTTGGCTAAGGCAATCCTTTTGCTTCAATCAAAGATTTAAAGTCCTCTTGTAAGGCGTTTTAAGGCATAGGGACAGCATAATACTTCTGTTTTCACATCGTCTAAATATTCGAGAAGTTTTGCTTTAAGTAAGGCTAATGCCTTTTTGTTTCGTTGAATTTCTTTTACGTGGAAATCTTCGATTTCGAAAACTTTTTTCTGTGGATGCAGAACCATGGCTGCAACAATTTGTTTATCAGCATTTTCCACAACATAGCAATGCTGGGGCACAATTTTTAAATGATCTAGCGTGTGGTCTCTGGCTTTTTTATAACCTTTCTCTAGGCTATTATCATGATCTAAAGCGACCATGCGCGCAACGGCTTCAACATCATCTACTTTCATATTACGAATTTCCATTAACATCACCTCCACTTACCAGATTAAACATTCAGAAGACACTCAAAACAGATTTTAGGCGGACTTGAACGGTGAACATTTGGCGATTATGAAGATTTCATCTTTGTCGCTCCCAAAGGAGGCTGTAACAATATTTTGATTTGGCAAATAAAAACTTAATGTAGGAACAGCTATAGTATATGAACGCGAAGTGGGGGCTTAAAGCGCTGTTTGACGTAGTTCCGGTGGGGCATTTAAGCATAGACCATATTTATCTCCCTGAAAAGAGCGCACCTTTTGTTGTTTTGGGTGGTTCTGTCGCTTATGTTTCCTTTGCCGCTAGGCAATTAGACGCGAGAGTTGCCATTATCTCCAAAGTTGGGAGAGATTTTCCTGCTGCTTACATGTGGTGGCTTAAGCAAGAAGCTATCGATTTATCAAGAGTGACCAAAGTTGAGAATGCACAGACCACGTGTTTGGAGCTAAAATATAACGCTGACTTGTCTAATCGCACTTTGCGATTGAGAACGCGGGCACCTTCTATTGCCATCAAAGAATTGCCAAATTCTCTAAAAGCCAAAGCCATTCATATCGCGCCCATAGTAGGTGAAATAACATACGACATAGTTGAAAAATTGAGAAGTTGCGCCGAAGTTTTGTCCATTGACCCGCAAGGACTATTACGAAATTTTGACGAAAATGGAAATATAACTCTCAAATCTTTAATGGACACTCGAATATTAACGCTTGTTGACATTTACAAGTCCTCTTTAAAGGAAATTCAAGTCATAACAGGTTTATCAGACGTTAATTCGGCCATTAAAGCAATTCACGAATATGGTCCTAAAATGGTAATTGTTACATTAGGCGCAGAAGGCGCCTTAGTTTTTGTTGAAGACAAAATCCACACAGTCCCGGTCTATAAAACTGAAAAGGTAGTTGATCCTACAGGCGCAGGCGACGCGTTTATCGGTGGTTTTTTGGCAGAGTATATTTACGGTGAGGATTGCGCTTGGTGTTCATGTGTGGGTTCCGCAGTGGCCTCGCTTGTTGTTGAAGGTGTTGGTCCAACCTTTTTTGGCGAAAAAGAGGAAATTTATCGGAGAGCTAGGTTTCTTTATGAAAAAGAAATTAAGGAATGATGTGCATATTTGCGTTAAAGCGCTTAAAAATGTGAGAGGTTTAAACTTTGGGGCGTGTTGATAAAGGCGTTAAGTGTAGCATGTCTGGCTATGGTAAAGAAGCCGTTCGTTCGCTTCCAACTGAGAAGGTTAAGTCTGCTGGATTAAACGTCGGCAGCAATGAAAGGCGTTCCTACCTATGTAAAGAGCATTACAAAGAATTTAAGAAGAAAACCAAAAAGGATAAACAGCTTGAAAAATGGCGTTACAGTAGCTAAAAAGAGGCGCGGTTCATGCGAATATTGCAATTGCATTCAAACTTTATCGAGTACATGCCAATTCAGAAAGAAATCGCTTTGGCTGAAAAAGCTGAAAAGAAAATGAATCGCCTTGAAGAAATCGTTGTTCTGTTTACAGCGGTTGAAGAAGGCGACGATATTTCAGTAGCCAAAAAAGCAATAGAAGAGGTTCAAGCTTTTCTCGAAAAGCTGAAGGTGAATCGAATTTTAATCTATCCCTATGCCCACTTAAGCAGTAATTTAGCACCACCATCAGAAGCATTGAAAATAGTTAAGAATATGGAATCATATGCAAAGGAAAGAGGTATAGAAACACACCGCGCACCTTTTGGATGGAACAAACAATTCACAGTTTCTATTAAAGGGCATCCGCTCGCAGAGCAATCTCGTGTATTCTTGCCAGCAGAAGCCAAAACAGAAGTAAAAGAAGAAAAAGTTTCGGAAGCAATAAAAGCAGAGGAAAAACTAAAATCGTTCTGGCGCATTCTCCAACCAGATGGCAAACTAGTTTCTGTTAAAGATTTCGATTTTAAAAGGCATAAGAATCTTGAAAGATTCGCAAAGTATGAGAGTTCTAAGGTTAGGGCAAGCCAACAGATGCCACCGCATGTACCTTTGATGAAAAGGCTGGAGATAGCTGATTACGAGCTTGGAAGCGATCCGGGAAATATTCGCTGGTATCCTAAAGGACGGTTAATCAAATCTCTACTTGAACAATTTGTCACGGCTAGAATAATTGAATATGGCGCTATGGAAGTTGAAACTCCAGTTATGTATGATTTTCATCATCCAAGCTTGGCAGACTATATAAGCCGTTTTCCAGCAAGGCAATACCTGCTAAAATCAGAGGATAAAGAACTTTTTCTGCGGTTTGCTGCATGTTTTGGGCAGTTCTTAATGGTTCACGATACGCAATTCTCTTACAAAAACATGCCGCTGAAAGTTTACGAATTAACGCGTTACAGTTTCAGGAGAGAGAAAAGCGGAGAGGTCGTAGGTTTAAGACGTCTGAGAGCTTTCACCATGCCAGATTGCCATGCCTTTTGCACTGATTTAGAGCAAGCCAAAAAAGAATTCATAATAAGGTTCAAACTGTGCATACAAATTCTTGAAGAAATCGGTTTGTCCAAAAACGACTATGAAGCAGCAATACGATTCACAAAAGATTTCTACGAAGAAAATGAACAGTTCATCAATTCCTTAGCAAAAATCTTCAATAAGCCAGTATTAGTAGAAATGTGGAGCGAACCCTTCTTCTATTTTAGGCTGAAATGGGATTTTAACTTTATAGACAACCAGAACAAGGCTGCTGCTCTCTCAACAGACCAAATAGATTTCGAAAACGCAAAAAGATATGACATAAGTTATGTTGACGAAAAAGGCGAAAAACGTTTCCCACTAATTCTCCACTGCTCACCAAGTGGAGCAATCGAACGATGCATTTACGCATTATTAGAAAAAGCCTACAAAGAACAGCAAAGTGGTAAACCTCCAATGCTTCCAGTGTGGCTTTCACCAACGCAAATACGCATGATTCCGATGTCAGAAAAATATCACGAGTATGTGGAAAAACTAGTTGATACCATCGAGAAACATTGCATACGTGTGGATATTGACGAGCGTCTATTAACTTTGCAAAAAAGAATTCGCGAAGCGGAAATGGAATGGGTTCCCTACGTAATTGTTGTTGGGCAGCAAGAAGTCGAATCTGACATGCTTCCAGTAAGAGATAGAAAGACTGGAAAAATCCTCAAAATGAAACTTGAAGAACTAATAAGTGAAGTTGAAAAAACAATAAAGGACAAACCTTTCAAGCCATTACCATTGCCAAAACAGCTTTCCAGAAGACCACAATTTTATGGCTAATAATAATGAAAAATAACCATGTTTGCCAAAAACTATATCAAACAATAATTCAATAGACTAAGTTCTCCAGTTGGGAGAGGGTACCGCCTTGGAAAAAGAGTTACTAGTCTATATAGACGGGAAATATTATCCAAAATCACAAGCGAAAGTCTCAGTTTATGACCATGGGCTTCTATATGGAGACGGAGTATTCGAAGGTATCCGCGTTTATGATGGCATTGTGTTTAGACTAAAAGAGCATATTGACCGGCTTTATTGTTCGGCTCATGCCATAATGTTAGAAATTCCCATGACAAAAGAAGAAATGATAAAGACCGTTCTGGAGACTCTACGGAAGAACAATTTAAAAGATGCTTACATTCGTTTGGTAATTACCAGAGGAGTTGGAGATTTAGGATTAAACCCGAAGAAATGCGCAAAACCAACAATAATTATAATCACCGACACTATCTCATTACACAAGAGTGAAGCAAAAGAAAAGGGCGTAACAGCCATGCTTTCATGGGTCAAAAGAGACCCCGTCGATGCAACATCCCACGAAATAAAGTCGCTCAACTACCTTAACAGCATATTAGCAAAAATTGAAGCCAACATAAGCAATGTGGACGAAGCAATATGCCTAGACAAAAACGGATTCATCTGCGAAGGTGTAGCAGAAAACATATTCATAATTAAAAGAGGAAAAATCTTCACACCGCCAAGCTATACAGGTGCATTGCCAGGGATAACAGCCGAAGCAGTGATGAATCTCGCCCGAAAAATGGGATATGAAGTTAAAGAGAAAAATATAACGCCATATGAATTGTTCACTGCAAATGAAGTCTTCTTTACTGGAACAGCAACAGAAATAGTGCCTGTGCGCGAAATAAACAAAAGAACAATCGGCAATGGAGCCCCAGGCGTAATAACTAAAAGACTGATGGCAGAATTCTCGAAGATGGTTAGAGACCCCGAAGAGGGCATATCTATTTACAAATAAAGCCAAATCAAAGACGAGTCAAACTCACGCTTTATTTATTCTTCTTCATGAAGCGCTCAAGCTCGTTTAAGGCTTCTTTAAGTGTTTCTATTGGCGGAAGAAAGACGCCGCGAACATGTCCTGCGCCATACACCGAGTCAAATCCGGATCCATGCACTAAAAGCACTCCGGTCTCTTTCAAAAGTGCTAATACAAATTCCCTGTCAGTTTCCCATCTTCGTCCTATGCCGTGAATTTTTGGGAAGAAGTAGAAGGCTCCCTCTGGCTTAGCACAGCTAACATTGTCTATTTCGTTCAGTCTTTTCCATGCGTAGTCTCTTCGTTGCCGAAGTTTTTCCACAGTTTCCTTTATGTGTTGTTGTGGGCCATTTAAGGCTGCTACACCGGCTTTCTGAACCGGTGTGTTTACACACAGTCTAATTCTTGCTTCTTTTTCAATACATTGTTTCAACTCTCGCAGTTGTTCTTCTTGGTCGTGGAAATATATGTAGCCAAGTCTCCATCCGGTCATCAAATATGCTTTCGAGAATCCGTTGAATCCAATGATTGGGATGTCTCTGGCTAGATGGGCTGTACTGACAAATTTCTTCTCGTAAATTATTTGGTCGTAAATTTCGTCTGACAAAACTGGAATTTCGTGTTCACCCGCCAAGTCCAATATTTGTTTCACAACTTTTTCCTCATAAAGTGCGCCACAAGGATTGTTTGGATTGATAATCACTATCCCTCGAGTTCTCTTAGAAATCTTGCTTTTCAAATCTTCAAGGTTTGGCTGCCAACCGCTTTCTTCAGCTGTTTCATAAGTTATCGGTTTCCCGCCGAAAAATTTGGCATATGAAATGTAAGGCGGATAAGTTGGTCCGGGCAAGAGAATTTCGTCTCCCGTATCAAGAAGAGCCGCCATAACCATTTGGATGCCTTCTGAAATACCGGACGTAACAATTATGTTATCAGCAGAAACGTCGACATTGTTAACTCTTTTTTCTTTCTGGCTTATGGCTTCTCTGAGTTCTGGCAATCCCTCAGAAGGTGAGTAAGCGTTGGCGCCTTCCTCAACAGCCCTTATTAATGCATGTTTGATATGTTGTGGTGTGTCGAAATCAAACGCGACTGGATCTCCTATATTCAAATAGTAAATTTTTTTACCGGTTTTGGCAAGTTGTTTTGCATGAACAATAACGTCGCGGATAGCATACTCAATGGTATTTGCTCTTTCTGTAACTTTTATCTTTGTCAATTTCCCCTTTCCCCCACTTTAGAATTTAGGCTAAAGCCCAGAAAAGAAATAAATTTTATGGAATTAGATTGAGGGGCTTATACTTGAAACGTCTTTGATACTACGAAACCTTCCTGTGTGTAAACGATTATCTCTATTTGGGCGTCGCGTGCACTGTATCTCGTCCAGTCCCATTCACACATGAATGTTGTTGTTTCGCCTATTTTAAGAATGTAGCCACTTGAACCCAGCTTGGGATATGTTAGGTTATATTCAATCTCGAAGGTGGTGTTTCCGGTATTAAGGATTATCCCCATTATGGTTACGTTTCTAAGGGAGTTGTTCGAATTTGAAATCGTGAGGTTGAAGTAGGGAATCGGAAATGGAGTGGTAGTGTTAAGATATTGCTGGCCTAAATCCTCAAAAAAGCTTGCGTTCAAAAGTTTCAGTCCAACAGGAGATATTTGTATAGTTCTGGAAATGTTAGCTGCGCTATCTCTGGTAACGGTGATGTTAACGTTGCTTCCTATGAAGGGTTGCCAATAATATGTGCAGTTAATAGCTTTCTGTTCACCTGGTTGCAAGACTGTTTGATTTAGAAGTACTGGAATTTGGTTTAGCCGTATCTGTGTAATAGTTATGTTGTGAAGCGAAGCCTTAAAATTCGTTACATTTACCAAAAAATGGCTTATGTCGTCTAAGTCAAATTTTATATCTGTTACGTCCCAAACAACTTCTGGTGGGGTGGTAGCGTTTCTACTAGCTTTGAAACCTTGCCTCGTGTAAACCTCCACAGAAATCCTCTTATTGCGGTATGTGGTCCAGTCCCAATTAAATCTGAGTGGTGTTGTATAATTTGGAAGAAGGTAGACTGTTTCTGTTATGTTAAATGTAATTGTTGTCCCATCTTCTTGAGTCAGATTCGTTTTGTCCAACACAACAAATCCTATGTAACCTCCTGACCTTCTAACATCCACGTTGAAATATGTCGTATTTGTATAGTCAAAACCAACCTCTTCAATCGAAAGTGATACGCTAGGAAGACTTTGTGTTGTATAAGACGTTTCATATCTTTCGGCGGTTTTCACAGTCAATGTAACATTCTGTCCTCTTAAGTTATCCCAGTTATAATCAAATTGAAACGTCTGCGTTTGGTTTACTGGTAAAACATAAGGAAGCGTCGGAGTTGCATTTAAGGAAGCTGCAAATAGTAATATTTGCGAGATAGTGAGGTTTGTAATTGATTGTGAATTTTCTATTGTTAGGTTGAAGTGTTCAATGCTTTCTGAAGGATCAAAGTGCGGGGTCAATATTAATTTTAGTTTTGGCACAGCATAAAGGCTGCTACTTATTAAGACATCAACTGCCACTGGTTCAATTCTCACAGTTTCTCCAGCGAAGTTGCTCCAATTCTGTTCGCATTTAAAAGTCTGCCTCGTTCCTCTTCCCATGGTTGCAAGTGCAGGTTCCGTAGATGTAATGTTGTATATTTTGTTTTTGCCTTCCACAATTAGGCGGATTGCTGTAATGTTAATGTCTGAAGCCGAGTTTGAAGGGTTTAAAAGTGTTACATTAAAATAGCTTGCGTCTACTATTGGCGAAAATGGGGGAACTGGGAAAACAACATTTTCAACTATTAGAAATCTGGTGTTTTCTGGCATGTTGTAATAGCTTGTCATAACTCCCAAGTATGCTATTATGGCTCCAAAAACTGCGGAGCACAGCATTAATATTATCAATATAAATATCGAAACAGCCTTTTTATCAATTGGTATACGCATTTTATTTCCCCATTACTGAATGTTTGCTATATCTCATATTCCACGCAAATAAATAAGCATTCTTATTGAACAAAACGATGCTCTAAGAGTTAATCTTTATAATCATCATTACATCTTTTTAGAATTCTGTATCTGAGGAAAATTGATGTTAGAGTGGGATGCAGTCATAGTAGGCGCAGGAATTCTTGGTCTGTCAACAGCCTATCATATCAAATTATCGCATCCTGACCAACGTATTTTAGTTGTGGATAAGTTTAATGCTGCTGGTCAGGCGAGTACAGCCAAAAGCGCTTCTGCCTTCCGTTGTTTATTCTCTTCATATACGAATTACGTTCTCGCAGACTCTTCTATAGAATTTTACCGGCATCTGCAAGAAGATTTAAACGTTGATTTGAAACTGCAGTGGACTGGATACCTATGGCTTCTGAATGAAGCAGATTGCGACGAGGTTCTTCCAATATTGAGGGACTTATCAAAAAAAGATTTTGAGTACAACGAGTATGATGAGGAGGAATTGGCTCAAAGATTATTCATGCGGACTAATTTGACTAATGATGAAGAAGCTCAGATGATGAAATTAGGAAATGTGCTCAAGGGCATTTTTATCCCAAAAGCTGGTGTGGTTGACGCCGATTGCCTTGTGAAGTTCTATGAAGAAGAATTTCTGCGGCTGGGTGGGGAAATTAAATACGGCGTAAAAGTGGAAAATGTTGTCGTTGAACCTTGTGAGTCTTTAGGAATTCCGGGTGAACCTTATTTTTGGCAAGATTCAAGAATTGCAGGTCTAAACACAAGTAACGGATTTATCAAAGCGAAGAAGACAATTTTGGCGGCTGGAGCATGGATTCCCCAACTTTTGGATGCGGTTGGTATTGAATGTTTCATCAAACCTAAGAAGCGGCAACTCTTCACTATTCCAGCCAAAGATGCCGAGTTAAAACAGCTACTGTTTACAAAGGGCTTCAATTCTGTTGGTTGCCTACCTTTCACGATTCTGCCCAGCCCAAGAATACTTATCAGACCTTTCCCAAACGAAGGCGTTTTCTGGCTCGGTTACGCTGACAATTTTCCAAGAGCATTTAAAATCGAAGACGATCCACAACCAGAGAAGAACTTTTACCAATACGGAATATATCAGGTTCTAATGAAATATTTCCCACAGTTCAAGGATTGCCGACCCACCTCAGCTTTCTCAGGGTTATACGAAATTAACACTTTAGATGGCCAACCAGTGATTTTTGAAGAAAATGACTTAATCGTTGTTGGCGGCGCAAGCGGCAGTGGAATAATGAAAGCAGATGCCATAGGACGAATTGCTACTGCCATCTACAACGACGAAGAATATGCTCTTCTCTACGGAAACAGAAAATTCAAAGTAAGCGACCTCGGACTAAAGAAAAGACACGTAGAACAAGAGAAACTTCTAATCTAAACAAAAAATCCAACCACACTTAACTTTCCAAACCCTCCAGCAAATACAATATTTTTATTTAGCCGCACACAGCAATACTTAACCAACTTCCGGATGGTTCATGCTAATGTTTGGTTGGAATGGTAAATTTCTTCACATAAATTTGGGCAAAGAAAAGGCGGTTGCAACAGAGTATGAAGCAAAAATCGCAAGACGTTTTCTTGGTGGCAGAGGTTTTGCCGCTAAAATCTTGTGGGACGAAATTAAGCCAAGAATCGCCCCTTTGTCACGTGAAAATAAACTAGTTTTTGCTGCTGGCCCATTAACAGCCTTCGCTTTGCCAAGCAGCGGCAAACTTGTTGTGGCTGCAAAGAGTCCTTTGACTGGAGGTTATGGTGATGGAAACATTGGGACTCTTGCCTCTGTTCAACTGCGTAAGGCTGGTTATGATGCGGTAATCGTGGAAGATAAAGCTGAAAAACCTGTAGTTTTACTTATCCAAGACCAGATCGTCGAGTTTCTTGACGCTAAAGACTTATGGGGATTGAACTCTTTTGAAACTGAGAAAAAACTGCGAACTATCTATGGGCCTGCTTCTGGTATACTCTGTATTGGTCAAGCTGGAGAGAACCTAGTAAAATTTGCAAACATAGTTTCTCAAGAGGGACGCGCCGGTGGTAGACCTGGAATGGGCGCAGTTATGGGTTCCAAAAACTTGAAAGCTGTAGTCTTCATCGGTTCCAATGAATTGTCTGCGGCTTATCCTAAGGAAATGAAAGAATTAGGCTTAGACGCATACAGAGAGGTTTTGACCAAGCCAAGCTATGCTTTTTGGAAGCGGCAGGGTACAATGATGACTATTGAATGGAGTCACGAAAACAGCGTTCTTCCAACATGCAACTATAGCGAAGGAATTTTTGAAAAAGCGGAAGCCATTGGAGGCTTTACTATGGAAAAGTTTAAGGTTTCTAACCGCGGTTGTCCTCAGTGCAACATGACTTGCGGCAACGTCATAAAAGATTCAAACCGCAAAGAATCTGAGCTAGACTATGAAAATGTTGCAATGTTAGGGTCAAACATTGGACTGGGCAATTTGAAGCAAGTTGCCGCTCTTAACAGGGTTGCTGACGAATTCGGCTTAGACACGATTTCTTTGGGCAATGTAATTGGTTTTGCCATGGAAGCTTCAGAAAAAGGATTAATCAAAGAAAAGGTTCAGTGGGGCAAATTCAAAGAAACCAAAGCTTTGATTGAAGACATTGCCTATAGACGCGGTTTAGGCAACATATTGGCTGAAGGAGTGCATTCTGTTGCTGAAAAAATAGGTGGAGACGCACATCGTTGGGCTATGCACATAAAATGCTTGGAAATTTCCGCTTACGATTGTCATGCTGCACCAGCGATGGCTTTGGCTTATGCAACAAGCTCAATTGGAGCTCACCACAAAGACGCTTGGGTTATTTCTTGGGAAGTCAAAACAGGACGCGAAAGCTACGGCGAAGAAAAAGTTGACAAGGTCATCGAACTACAGCGTATCCGTGGAGGAGTTTTTGAGTCGCTAACTGTTTGTAGGCTTCCATGGATTGAGTTAGGCTTCGAACTCGAATGGTACACAAAGTTTTTGCACGCTGCTACAGGCTTAGAGTTGACATGGGATAACTTAAACTGGATTGCTGATAGGACGTTCAATCTTATTCGCGCCTTCTGGATTCGTGAGTATGGCGACAATTGGACTAAAAACATGGATACCCCGCCAGCAAGATGGTTTGAAGAACCATTAACTAAAGGACCATTGAAAGGTGCAAAGCTTGACAGAACAAAATACGATGTTATGTTGCAGAAATACTATCATAAGAGAGGCTGGGATGAACGTGGCATACCAACAAAAGCAACTCTACAAAAGCTAGGATTAGAAGATGTCGCAAAACAACTTCAAAAATACGTAAAGCTATACGAGTAGAATATTTCACTTATAGGTTAACTTTGAAAGAAAAAGAGACTTTTTTATGCCTCTTTACAAGTTGCTTAGTACGCTCTTGCAAAATAAACCACTTCTCCTGCTTCTTCGCCACAATATACGCATTTTGAAAATACCCTTTCTTTTGTGAAAGGTATTAGTCTAATTGTTGCGCCTGTTTCTTCTTTAATTTTTTCTTCGCATGTTGAATTAGCGCACCAGCATGCTCTTACGAACCCACCCTTCTCCTTCAAGGTCTCTTTGAATTCACTGTAGGTTTTCACTGTCGTAATATTGTCATCTAACGCTTTTTTGGCTTTGTTAAACAAATTGCTCTGAATCTCCTCCAACAATTCAGTCACAGCATTCGCTATTTCTTCATTTCTTATTGCTATTCTTTTAGAAGTGTCTCGTCTGGCTAATGTTATTTGTTTCTGCTTTACGTCTCTCGGACCAATTTCTATTCGTATAGGCACACCTTTTAGTTCCCACTCGTTGAATTTCCAGCCAGGAGTGTATTCAACCCTATCATCCAATGTAACTACTATCCCCTTATTCCGCAATTCTTCGAAGGTTTTTCTAGCTTTTTCCAGTATTACTTCTCTATCAGCGTTTTTGTAAGTTATGGGGATTATGACCACTTGTATTGGGGCAATTTTTGGAGGCAAAACTAAGCCTTTGTCGTCTCCGTGAACCATGGCCAAAGCGCCTATGAGTCGTGTAGATATGCCCCATGAAGTTTGCCAAACATAATGGTCTTTTTCGTCTTCTCCGATGAATTTTATGTCAAAGACTTTGGAGAAGTTTTGCCCAAGATTATGCGAGGTTCCCATCTGTAATGCTTTGCCGTCTGGCATCATGGCTTCTAATGTTGTTGTGTATAAGGCGCCTTTGAACTTCTCTTTTTCAGTTTTCTTTCCAGTAAGCACTGGAATAGCCAAATAGTCTTCCATTAAATCTTTGTATGTGCCTAGTATCTCCATGACTTCTCGGTCTGCTTCTTCTTTTGTTGCGTGAGCTGTGTGCCCTTCCTGCCAGAGAAATTCTCTTGTTCTGAGGAAAAGTTTAGTGGCACTTGTTTCCCATCTTACAATGTTGCACCACTGGTTCAGTTTTATTGGTAAGTCTCTCCAACTTCTGATCCATTTTGCATACATGGCATACATTATTGTCTCTGATGTAGGTCTTACAGCGAGTCTTTCTTCTAGTGGAGTGTCTCCTCCCACGGTGACCCATGCGACTTCTGGAACAAAACCGGCAAAGTGCGCTGCTTCTTTTTTAAGAAAGCTTTCTGGTATGAACATTGGAAAATACACGTTTTTGTGCCCTGTCAGTTTTATTTTTTGATTAAAGATTTCTTGGATTTTTTCCCAGATAGCATAGGAATGTTCTCTGAAGACCATGCAACCTTTAATTGGGGCGTAGTCAGCCAATTCAGATTTTATTATGACTTGAGTGTACCATTCTGAGAAGTCTTCAGCCTTTTTTATTGTGATGCCTATGTCAGACATTTTCATCTCTCCAAATGTTCTATACTAGTTGAATATAATTCTAATGAAAAATCAATCCTAATAAGGGCTAAACAACACGAAAATTTAGCAATGTGGAACGCAATCGCCCATTTTGCACCACTTTCCATGTTAATAAGAAAAGAAACTATTAAACATTTTCTTTACGCCTTCTTTCAATGAACCCAAAAAAATGATTGGATACGTAAATATTTTAACCACATAGAATCTAATTCAATGCATACTCGAAGATGCGTGTATTCAATTGAAATCGTTACTAATTGTTTGCGATGGAATGAGTGACAGACCGATAAAGGAGTTAGGCTGGAAAACACCTTTGGAAGCAGCTCGCAAAACATCGTTAAATCAAATAGCAAAAACTGGTATCTGCGGCATAATGGACTTAATAGCACCTGGAATTCCTCCGGGAAGCGATTCAGCCACATTGGCGCTTCTAGGCTACGATATCCTTAAGATTTATTCCGGGAGAGGAGCCTTAGAAGCTATAGGCTCAGGCGTTAAAGTTTCACCTAACGACGTTGCTTTTAGATGCAACTTCGCAACAGTGAATGAAAAACTTGTTGTTTTGGATAGGCGGGCTGGAAGAATTTCAAATGAAGACGCAAGTAAATTGGTAGAAAGTCTTCAAAGAATCAAGTTGGAAACGCCTTCTGTTAGATTCCTTTTCAAAAACACAATACAACATCGCGCGGTTCTCGTGATTCATGGACCAAAGCTTTCAACAGCCGTTAGCGACTCAGACCCAGAAAAAATAGGAGAAAAAGTTCTGGAGATAAAACCTTTAGACACAAGCTTGGAAGCGCAGCATACAGCAAAAATTCTTAGCGAACTTGTACATAAATTTCATGAAGTTTTAAAGAAACATCCAATTAACAAACAAAGAGTTAAACGAAAACTGTTGCCAGCCAACTTTATTTTGTGTAGAGGCGCCGGGGTCATCCCAAAAATTAGACCTCTATCAGAGTTGTATGGAATAAAAGCTGCGTGCATAGCGGCTACGTCACTAATAAAAGGTGTTTGCAAAGTTGCGGGCATGAAATTGATTTATGTGAAAAATGCCACTGGAACGCCTCAAACAGATTTTCTTGCCAAAGCCAAAGCTGCAGTTCAAGCGTTGAAAACATTTGATTTTGTGCTTCTGCATGTCAAAGCAACTGATGTCTCCAGCCACGATGGAAACATTCAACAAAAAGTTGAAATGATTGAAAAAATCGACAACATGGTCAGCTACATACTTAACAACATGGATTTAGACTCAAATTACTTGGCCATAACTGCAGATCATACAACATCGTTAGTCACCGGCAATCATGAGGGCGACCCAGTTCCAATTGCCATAGCGGGTCCTTACGTTCGTAGTGATGATGTTGAAAAGTTTGACGAACGGTCTTGTGCTAAAGGCGGGCTCCACAGAATCAGAGGCACGGATTTGATGCCTACTTTAATGAGCTTACTTGGCAAAACCAAGAAATTCGGAACATAGCTTCGCTATTTAATGAGCATTAGTCGCCACTCTTTGTAGTCTGTGATGACTCTGATGTATCCTCTGAGCATGTTGTCAGCTTCAGCGTCGCCAGTATCAACCCTTAAGACGCTTCCTTCAATGCTCTGAAGCTTGTTTTTAGTCGCGGCAACAATTATCCGCTGTTTTCCGACGCGTTTGATGATTTCTGGGCTTATCTGCTGATTTCCTCTTCCTAAAAGGATTCCTTGACGCCCGATTGGAGAAAGAATAATCCAAACATTTTGCCAATCCTCTATTTCATTCTGGATTTTTTTCTCGTCGACATCAAGTATAACCTTGCCTTCTTTGTAAATGTCTACGCCTAAAACAGTCTTTTTGATGCCAAGCAGTTCGGCGATGCATTTGACAGTTGTCCCAGGGCCAAGAATATATGTTGCTGTTGGTTGCATTCCTTCAATTATAAATCTTGCGATCGCTGTTTGGTTTTCCTTTTCACTTGTTGTTTCTGGGCTTATTTGTTTGCTTCCTTGAATATGTGCTGGAAGAAAAGGTCCCTTTAGAAACCCGTAAAGTTTTACCGCAAAAGTGTCACTTCGAATTGCGTTTTCGTCAGCATCCATTACTTCGAATTCCGCTTGTTCTACCTGGTCTTCTGCGAAAGCCAGAACAACGTCTGCAGCGTCTGAAGTGTTAACTGCAAAAATGCCACTATACATCTTTACTCCGGAGGGCACACCTAAAACTGGAATTTTATCATTACCTCGCATAGCATCAAAAATGTCTTTAGCAGTGCCGTCTCCACCGACAAAAACTATTAAATTGACATTCGCAGCAGTTAGCAGTTTAACGGCTTTTTTCGTATCTTCAGCGCTTGTTTCTCTTCCAATTTTCATGGGTAAAATGTGGACAATTAAGCTTGCAGTTTTCGCTTCATTTGCGCCCATAATCCCGGGGCAAGCTAAGACTTCAATTTGTTTATCCCCAAAATTTTTTTTGAGTCTATGCAGGAATTCTATTGCTCTTTTTGGCGCTATAGGTTTTGCTCCTCTTGCAATAGCCTCTTCTAAGACGCCATCTGTTCCTTTAAGTCCAACCTTCCCTCCCATGCCCGCAATTGGATTAACGATAAAACCCAACTTCATATTCTGTACATCCATTCAGAAGATTTGTTAAGCATGCTATAAACTATTTCAGCGATGCCACCCATTTAAGTTGATAGCGCGAGGGTTGCTAATGAATAGGGTAGATGGAACTTTCTCTATACTTGCTATATCGCCAGATTCCAAGTTTATGGGTGTTGCAGTAGCTTCTGGCTCCACTTCAGTAGGTGATAGGGTGCCCTATGCAAAACCTGGAGTAGGTGTAATTGCCACACAAGCCTACACAAACGTTATCTATGGAATTAGAGGGCTCGATTTGCTTGCTAAAGGCTTGTCACCTCAAGAAGCATTAAGTAAACTTTTGAGAGAAGATTCTGAAAGAGATTTTAGGCAAGTGGCAATAATGGACTTTAAGAAGAGAAAAGCTGTTTTTACAGGCGCTAAGACCCCAGAATTCAGTGCGGAAAAGGTTGGACAGAATCACATTGTTATTGGGAATTTTCTTTCTAGCAATGAAGTAGTCAACAACATGGTAAGGCATTTTGAATTTTCTTTAGGCGGCTTGGCTTGGAGAATGGTAGGCGCATTGAAAGTTGGAAGCGAAAGTGGCGGAGATAAGCGGGGCGAAAAATCAGCAGCGCTACTTATAGTAGGTGCTGAAAAGGTAGAAGTGGAAATAAAGATTGCCTTACACAAAAATCCTATTGAGCAGTTGTCTCAAAAGCTCAAATCACTAACAACATGAAAAAAGCCTTCTAATCTGAAAATTCTTATATGTCAAAAGTTTTTAACATCCTTTTCCCACGATAATTGAGGTTATAAAATGCCGAGAAAAAACATGAAAAAGATTCTTGTGACAGGCGCCACTGGGCAAATAGGTTCGGAACTAACAATCGAGTTGCGAAATAGGTATGGTAAAGATAATGTTATCGCAGCTGGGCATAAAAGGAAGCCTGGTGGCAAATTGTTGGATTCTGGCCCATTTGAGCATATTGACGTTACTGAAAAGGAAAATATTGCAAAAATTGTTAAAAAATATGATATTGACACAATCTATCATTTAGCCGCTGTTCTATCCGCTGTTGGTGAAGAAAATCCGCAACTCGCTTGGCGCGTAAACATGGACGGTCTTTACAATATACTTGAAGTTGCAAGAGAACACGGCCTAGCTAAAGTTTTTTGGCCAAGTTCAATCGCAGTTTTTGGTCTTAAGGCTCCTCGTGTTAACACGCCTCAGGACGCTGTTTTGATTCCAAGGACAGTTTATGGTGTAACAAAGGTTGCAGGAGAGCTTTTGTGCAATTATTATTACAGCCGATTTGGTTTAGATGTGCGCAGTGTACGTTACCCAGGGGTCATAAGCAGCGAGACGCCGCCAGGCGGAGGCACCACAGACTATGCTGTTGAGATGTTTTATGAAGCAATAAAGAAGAAACACTACGTGTGCTTTGTTAAGGAAGACACTGTTCTACCAATGATGTACATGCCAGACTGCATGAAAGCGGCCATAGACTTGATGGAGGCTGACGCCTTAAAGATAAACCATCACACTAGCTACAACGTAACTGCAATGAGCTTCTCTGCAGGTGAATTAACAGCTGAAATTAAAAAGTATATTCCGGATTTCAAGTGCGAATACAAGCCAGATTTTAGGCAAAGAATTGCAGATTCATGGCCTATGTCAATAGATGATAGCGTAGCTCGCAAAGAATGGGGTTGGAGACCCTCTTATGATTTAGCTTCTATGACAAAAGACATGATAGAAAAACTTTCTAAGCGTTTCGCTGAAAGCAAGCTTTAGGGATAAAAGAGTTTAAGAGAGTGAATTAAAAATTAAAGAAGCGAGGTATAAATGAGAATGCGAAATCCAACAGCTTTCTTGCGAGAAGAATATGAAGATTTGGTGAAAAACGAGCTTGATTGGAAACTGAGAGTTTTACAGGGTCCAAGCACTCCTTGGTGTATTGTTGATGGTAAAAAAGTTCTGATGTTTTGTTCTAACAACTATCTGGGTTTAAGCAACCATCCTAAGCTGAAGGAAGCAGCAATAAAAGCTGTTCAAACTCACGGTGCAGGTTCAGGATCTGTTCGTCCTATTGCTGGAAACATGGATATACACATAGAGCTTGAAAGACGTCTGGCAAGATTCAAACATGCTGAAGCCTCGCTTGTCTATCAAACAGGTTTTGCAGCTAATGCTGGCTTGATTTCTCAGTTGGCTGGTAAAGGCGATTTAATTGTAAGCGATGAGCTTAATCATGGTAGCATAATTGACGGCGTTAGACTGTCACATGCAGAAAGAGCGGTCTACAAGCATTCCGATATGCAAGATTTGCAACGAGTCTTAGAGGAAGCAGAGAAACACCAGCCGCCATACAGACGAATCCTCGTAATAACAGACGGCGTTTTCTCCATGGACGGCGACATAGCGCCCCTAAATGAAATCGCTAAGCTTGGTGCTGAACACGGCGCAATGGTTTATGTGGACGACGCCCACGGAGAAGGCGTATTAGGCGAAGGCGGAAGAGGCATAGTCTCACACTTTAAGCTTGGACGTGACAAGGTTCACGTCGAAATGGGCACGTTCTCGAAAGCTTTTGGTGTGGTAGGTGGGCACATCTCTGGTTCTAAAGACCTAATTAACTTTGCATATAACAAGTCCAGGACATGGCTTCTCAGCGGTTCACATCCGCCAGCAGTTGCTGCAGCATGTATAGCAGCTATTGACGTCTTGGAAAAAGAACCGCAACATGTTCAGAAATTGTGGGAAAACACTAGATACTTCAAGAAAGTCATGAAGGATTTAGGGTTCAACATAGGCAACAGCCAAACCCCGATAACTCCAGTGATCGTCGGCGAAAGTGGTGTCGCGAAGAAATTGAGCACGCGACTTTTCGAAGAACAGATTTTTGCTTTACCAATTGTTTATCCAATGGTCGCACGAGATAAAGCTCGAATAAGAACAATCATGAACGCTGCTTTAACAAGAGAAGACTTAGACTTTGCCATAAATGCTTTCGAAAAAATCGGAAAAGAACTGCACATAATTTGAGACAAAAAAGATGCGACGCAATCATTGTTGCTCTGAAAAATATCTGCATTCGCGATTAAATGAAGTTAATGCTTTTTCCTATCGTACGGTACTTGCTGTTTTACCTATAGCTTTGTAAGCCGCTTCTTTGCTGCCTTCTGCTTTGGATACCTCTTCTTTCAGTTGTTTAATGTCCATAGGGCAATTTCTGGATACTTCTTGGACGAATTCTCTCAATTCTTTTTCGTTCATGTGACAGCTTAGTGTTAGTTCTTCGATGATCTCTTTTGAGGTTTTTGCGTCTCCGTAACAGCTTTCGCTTAACTCTTCTAATGTAAGTTGCAAAACTTTTGGATCTATATTGCACTTTAGACTCAATTCTTCTGCCCACTTTGAACTCAAATTTTCACTTCCTAGATAGAAGGTTAAATAGCTCATTTTATTTAAGCATTAACTTTTAACCGCGTAGTTTTTCTAACGCCTTGTCAACGTCTTCAAGGCCAAGCTTTTTGAGTGTCTTTGTTTTTGGAATGCCGTTCTTATCCCAACCTACTGCATTATAATATTTTATCTTGTACTCTTCCACCTGAGTCTTATTAACAGCTTTTCCCTTGTATGGTCCCGAAGGTAGTGGTTCATAAAATCTTGGCGGATTTTCATCGTGAATTTTAGGTTTCCATTTCACGTCTGGACCACCTAAAAGCAGCATTGCCCTCTGTAACTGCAATATGCGCAAAGCTTTTGTTTTATACCATTCTTCTTGTGTTAATTCTATGTCAGTTATTGCCTTGTAAAAGTCGAATTTAACTTTGCGCGGGACACCGAAAACGTTAAAGTTGCAGTGGACACCTGAATCGTTGAAAATTTCGCCCAACTCGCTTCCTGGTCCATCTAACGGTAAAGCAGTCGTGGATGTGTGGTCTCCACCTTGAACTGAACAAGTATAGGAAATTGGTTCAGGGTAGTCTTTTCCGCTACGGATTCCGTGGGCACCAATGCCAATTCCCTTAGACTGAACAGCGTATTTTAGAACGTCTGTTTTTTTCTTTTCTCCGATTTTCAACGCTGCGCGATATGTTCCCTCCGCTAATAAGTCACCTATGCCCTCTCTATAAGCAATTTTTTTGGCTAAGACAGCAAAAACTTCTGCGTCCCCCCAATGAAGTTCTATTCCATCTAAATCTTCCTTTGTCAATATTCCTCTTTGAAAGAGCTCAGCGGCAAATCCCATCACATTTCCTGTCTGTATGCCACAAAATCCTAAATCGTCAGCAAGCGATGAGAGAAACACGTTTTCTTCGGGAGTAAAAATTCCCAAGTTTGGACCCAAATATGCTTGCATTTCATAATCTGGATTGTCTGTTATCGCTCCTTTAAATTTTCCAGTCTTAACCATAGCTATCTTTAAGCAACAGGTTGGACAGCCAAAATCGCTCCAAGACTGTTTTATCCATACTCTATTTTCAAATTGGTCTACGCCGTAACTTTTTTCGTCGTGCCACTCATCCTGCCAATTCCGAACTGGCTCAGAGCTTGTTTTCGCTCCAACCTCGTAGCCACCTGAACCTGTTCCCCAGCGTCGCCACAAAACATTTTCATATACATTATCATTTACTGCTTTAATTAGTCGTTTTATTTCCTTTATGTTTGCCACTTCTGGCAATGGTCCGGTGCCTTTAACTGCTATTGCTTTTAATTTTTTGGAACCCATTACTGCGCCATAGCCACCATAGCCCGCAGCATGTGTCCATTTTGCTGCAACCACAGCGGTGCGCACCCTATTCTCTCCAGCAGGTCCGATATACAGAAATGCTGGTTCTTTCAATTCGCCAAATTTTGGATAACGTTTTCTCAAAAATTCTTTGCTGTCGTTTGTAAGCATTGCTACTGTTTGCTTTGCATCTTTCCCCCATATATGACGAGCATCTTTAATTTCGACATCAGAATCCTTAATAAAAAGGTAAACAGGCGTTTCTGATTCACCAGTCACTATGACACCATCATACCCTGCACATCTTAGCTCAACGCCAAATTCTCCAGCAACAGTTGATCCTACGACACCGTTGCTTTGCGGCGATTTGCCTGAAACACAAATTCTTCCACCTGGGTAATATCCTGTTAATGGACCAGTTAAGAATAGAAGAATGTTTTCTGATTTTAAAGGGTCTATTGTTTCCCATTTTTTGCCAAGTCTGTCCCAAAGAATTTTTGTTGCTAGACCTCTGCCGCCAATGTAGTCTTTTAGGATGCCATCTTCAATTTTTGTTTCTTTGATTGTTTCTGTTGAGAGGTTAACTTCTAAAATTTTTCCGGCATATCCCAGAATCATAAGTATTCCTCTGCTTGTTCGCCGTACATTTTGGTAGCCAAATCTTTTGCTATTTGCTCTGGCGTGCGCGCATAAAGTTTGTATGGACGTGTTCTTCTATGAACCATGGTTAGCACATTCCAGCCGCCTTCTTGGCATACTTTTACACATTGAGGATTGCCATTACACAAATCACAAATTACAACATGATTTTCCGTAGGATGCATGTGGGGGATTCTGCCTGGGCAAGCGTCTATGCATTTTCCACATGCAATGCAGGCTTTTGTTTTCACTAGAACTGCACCTGTTTTTTTACTTATTGATAAAGCGTTGACTGGGCATGCTTTTACACACGGATAGTCCTCGCATTGAGTGCAGAAATGTGGAAAATCTGCTCCGGGAACGGGCATAAATACTCTTATTCTTGATGCTTCTGGCCATATGTGGTTCTCATGATAAAGCGAGCATGCTATTTCGCATTTTCTGCAACCACTGCATTTGATTAGATCTCTTGCTATCCAGATGGGTTCTTTTTTGGTTGGCAACTTGTAGCCTTTCCTAGAAGATTAGAGAATTCTTTTGAATATGCTCTGATTTAAACGTGACGCTTATATGCAAATTATGGCAATCTCTTTAAGTTTGATGTTTCTAATCAATTGGAAAGGAGAAGCCCTCAAATTTGGATTTTTCAGAAATCTTTAGGCAACTAGTCGAGTGGATGGAAAACATGGCGCGTCAGTATGGTTATTTTGGCATTTTTATTATTAGCCTTGCCGGCGCTATGTCAATTATTTTTCCTGTTCCCTATACTGTTATTATTTTTACTCTTGGGGGACTTACTGTAAATGGTATATGGGCTTTTGAACCTTTACTGATTGCGACGGCAGCTGGTCTCGGCTCAGCAGTTGGCGAATTTTCGGGATACTTACTCGGTATCGGGGGAAGAAAAATCATTAGCGAAAAATATAAGCGGAAAATGGATTTTTTAGTGAAACTTTTTAACAAGTATGGATCAATCACGATTTTTCTCTTTGCCTTAACGCCACTGCCTGATGATTTGCTTTTTATTCCGTTGGGTGTCATGCGTTATAGTCTCATCAAAGCCTTTATACCAGCACTGGTCGGAAAGTTTTGCATGAATTTGATTGTTGCTTATAGTGGTCGTTATTCGATACACATCATCCGAGACATTTTTGGTGTAGAAAGCGATTGGGCATCTGTGTTAATTGGAATGATTCTTGCGATAGTTTTACTAATTATAGTGTTTGTCATAATGTTTAAAGTAGACTGGGAAAAGCATCTCGATAAGTATGTAACCATGGAATAACACAGTGGCGAAAAACTTGAGAGCGATAGCTGATCTGCATATTCACGGGCGTTATAGCCGTGCTACTAGCCAAAGAATGTGTATAGAAGAAATCGCTCGCTTTGCAAAGGTTAAGGGCTTAAACATCGTTGGCACTGGAGATTTTACACACCCAAAGTGGCTTAGGGAATTGCAAGAAACCCTCGCTCCGGAATCTGATTCAGGCTTGTATAAGGTTGTAAATTCTCCTAATTCATCCATATTTTTTGTCATAACAACAGAGGTAAGTACAATATTCACTTTTGAAAAGGATGTTAAGAAGATTCACCATGTTATTTTAACGCCAAGCATAGAAACTGCAGTTCAAATAAATGATAGATTAGCAAACTATGGTGATTTGGCTGTTGATGGTAGACCAACGTTAAATATGAATGCGGCGCAGTTGGTCGAAGAAGTTATGGAAGCTTCAAGCGAAAACATGGTTTTTCCAGCTCACGCTTGGACACCATGGTTCAGCATTTTCGGCGCTTTCAGCGGTTTCAACGGTGTCGAAGAATGTTATCAAGATATGACGAAACATATTCACGCTTTAGAAACCGGTCTATCTTCAGATCCACCTATGAACTGGCGCCTAAGTAAGCTCGATGATTTTGCTCTAGTTTCTAATAGTGACAGTCACAGTTTTTGGCCTTGGCGTATCGGCAGGGAAGCTAACGTATTCGAACTGCGAAAGTTAAGCTATCACGAAATTTTAGATGCAATTGGCTCTCGAGAAAAAGAAAAATTCCGGTTTACAATTGAAACGAACCCAGCTTACGGAAAATATCATTGGACTGGACACCGGAACTGTCATATCGCGCTTTCTCCGCAGGAAGCGATTAAGTTTGGGAATATTTGTCCTATTTGTCGAAGAACGCTTACTAAAGGTGTTGAGCAACGTGTTGAAGAATTGGCTGATCGCCCTGCTGGCTTTAAGCCTGAAGCAGCTTCCGGTTTTGTGCATTTGCTTCCGCTTTCTGAGATAATAGCAACCGTTTTAGGTGTTGATTCACCTTCCCCTCAAAACGTGTGGAATGTTTACAATTTGTTAGTTGGAAAATTTGGCGATGAGTACACTGTCTTACTTGATTCTTCCCAAGAAGCGTTGAGCAAAACAGTGGAAGAGAAAATTGCCGAAGCGATAATTAGAGTTAGAGAAGGTCACGTCAAAGTAGTGCCGGGGTATGATGGGGTTTATGGGCGGCTCGAAATTTTTGATGAATCTTTCACTGAAAAAGTTTCGCGACAAAGAGTTCAACAGATGAATCTTACTGATTTCATATAACTGCTTTTTCATGGTTTTTAACTGTGTATGTGTTAAGCGGGTATACGAGAAGACTTATTAAGTCGTAATATGCAAGATATACTTCGAGGCTTGAGAAGAATGGAAAATCTAACTCGGCAAGTAGGCGGGAAAGAGGACAAGATTTCAAGGATTATTAATAAGGTTTTGAATCAGATTTTTGGTGCGGAGGCTACTCATTTAATTTATAGGCATTTGGAGAGTAAGTATGCACTTAGACGTGACGAGATCGCTGAGAAGATTGATGTGTTTGCTGTGGGTTTGGAGGAGTTTTTGAGGTCTGGTGCTTACGTCATTGAACGTAAGATTCTAGAGGATATATACTCCAGTTATGGTTTGCTACGTCGGTTAGAATTGGAAAGAACACAAGAAGAATGTGACTTTGCCAGTCAAGTTAAGTTGCTCTTGCGAAGAGCTTAATAGCGCAAGCCCACTTTTTAACATGCTCTCTTCTTTGTGCTTTTGTTCTGAATAGACTCTAGCCTCTCCATTATATTTAGATAAGACAGAAAATTTCTGTGTTATATATAGGTTGAACTTCTACTTCTCTATCACAAGTCTGTGAATCTGCTGAATTTGGTGATTTTGGAAAAACTATTAAATTGGCGATTTGGATACATTTTACTCTTTGATTTGATTCGATATATAGCAAGTTTAAAAATTGTAGGAATGCGATTATGAAAGAAGTTGAGTTGAAGCTTATTTCTGAACTTATGAAAAATAGCCGAAGAAGTGATAGAGACTTAGCAAAGGCAATTGGAGTATCTCAGCCTACTGTTACTAGGGTTAGATCTAGGCTGGAGAAAGAAGGCTATGTTAAAGAGTATACTATGATACCTGATTTCTCCAGACTTGGATATGAAATCCCAGCCTTAACATTCATAAACTCAAAAAGGCGCTTAGCCCGAAAGAAATGGAAAAAACGAGAGAAATCACTAAACAAAGGTTAAGTGAAAGTCGTTTTGGCATAATTATGCTTGAAAGAGATATGGGCTTAGGATATGACGGTGTCATGATTGCTTTTTACAGAAACTACTCTAACTATATGGAGCATATTAACGCGATAAAGAATATCTTTTTGTAGGAATATCAGAGATTGACAGTTTCCTCATCAATCTTAAAGACGAAGTTCGCTATCGCCCAATAACCTTTTCATTCTTGGCAAATCTTCTACTTAAAAAACAAGAGAAAGAGAAGAAACAAAAGTCACATTAGATTTTGAAATTTTTTAGGTATTTATTCCAAATTATTGCTGCAATGTAGCCAGCCACAGCTCCACTAAAGAATCCTATAAGAAGTATACCTATTTCCATTGTAAAATTTCTTAGAATTAAACCCATCCATAAAGTCATGAAATAGCTCATAAGCCCAACTAGAGCAGTACTTAAAGTCATTGTAACTATCAATCTCCAAGCGTCTATCTTTCTATTTGAAGGGTTGACTTTGAAGATGATATTGAATCCGTCTACAAGCAAGCCATATACAACTGCAAATAGAAAACTAACGGGTGCTAAGGCTACATTCCAAACAGCCGTCAAGATGCCACCAACAACTGAGACATAGGTAGCACCTATCTTTCCTAAAAGCAAGGCTCCTAAGGCAAGTAGAAAAGCATGTATGACAATGACTATCTTATTTATTGGAGCTGGCAGAACAGTCTTCGTTACAAAAATTAACATGCCAAAAACTATGGCTAAAGCCAGTCTTTTCGAAGTTGTCATTTTTTCACAATTCTTCCTGATTGTCATCTAAACTATGCTAAACTGTTATTCTAAAATTTATCCCTAACATTTTGCTTAAAGCTATTGCAAAACAAAAGAAGTTTAAAGAATGCAAGAAGCTAATACAATTTTGGGCGCAAATCTCGTTTATGCGTGAAAGCTTATGTGTACAGAGAATATAAAACAAGAAGAATTTTCGAAGAAGGCTGTTAGGCACTTTCTTGTTTTGAGGCAAGGTTTTCTTCAAAAAAGGGGCAAGAATGGAACATGGGACGCCATAAAACAGCTTGAATGCATCCAAATTGACCCAATCAGCGTCATCCATCCCAATCATCATCTAGTTCTCCATAATAGAGTTGTTGATTACAAGCCATCTTACTTGGAAGAGTTACTTTACAAGGACAGAGTCGCATTCGAGTACTGGTGTAATGAAAAATCCATAATCCCAATAGAAGATTTTCCTTATTTCAGATATCGAATGCAAAATCCAACGCAATTTCATTCGCCATTCTATGAACGCATAAAAGCCCAAAGCAAAGAATTAGCTAGCGAAATTCGCTATGTTCTCTCGGAAATCAAAAAATACGGGCCATTATCTTCAGGAGAATTTGAACGAAAAGGAAAAATCAAAGGCAAACTTGCAACAAAAGTTCTAAACCTTCTATGGGACTGTGGCGACTTAATGATTAGTCACATAGATGGAAATCGCCGATACTACGACCTCACAGAGCGTCTGCTTCCACCCAACAAAAGCAAGATAGTAGCAAGTCGTGAAGAATATGAGCAGTTCATGATTCGAAAATACATGAGAGCCTACGGACTTGTAGACACGCGGGACTGGCGCTTCGGCTGGCTTCCACTAAAAACCTATCAAAGAAAAGCCATAATTAAAACAATGATAGAAGAGGACAAGCTATGCCCAATCAAAATAGAAGGCGTCAAGCATACATATTGTGTGTTAAGTGAATATTTGCCGCTTCTTAAAAATTCTAATGCACAAATAAACCAAAATGTTCTCTTTATTGCACCATTAGACAATCTTTTATGGAACCGCAAAATGGTTTCCGAAATCTTCGAATTTGACTATGCTTGGGAAGTTTACAAGGTTCCTGAAAAAAGAATCTATGGCTACTATGTTATGCCAATTTTATATGGCACAAACTTCATCGGAAGAATTGACCCGAAGCTTGATAGACAAAACAAGAAAATGATAATTCACTCGCTGCTTCTGGACGAAAAAACTTTCAGCAGAAGACTTGTCAAGGAACTTGCTGGGGCTTTGCTCAGGTTCCTAAAATTTCACAATGTCTCACAAGTTTGTATAGAAAAAACTAAACCAAAAGAATTGAAAAATGTGCTGACGCGCGAGTTAAGTTAGGGTAAAATTTTGTTATAGGGCGCTTACTGTTTCAGTTTCTCTATTAGATTTAACACTTTACTTTTTATGGCGTTTCTGATTTTTCTTGCCTCTTCAAGCGACATTTTCGCAGGGTCAGGCATATCCCAACTTTCAACATGCTTAGCATAAACCACTGGACATTCTGCACTTCCGCAAACAATTACAGCTACGTCAGCTTTTACTTGAAGCTCGGCGGTTAAAATCTGTGGTTTTTTGTCGCTGATGTCTATTCCTTCCTCCCTCATAAGCAAAACAGCGTTTGGATGAACTCTAGCCGCAGGTTTAATTCCCGCGCTAAGGGCTAACCACTCTTCTGGAGCAAATTTCTTGAAATAAGCTTCTGCTATTTGACTTCTGAAACTGTTTTCAACACAAGCGAATAGCACGGTTTTCAAAACATTTCCTCTTCATGGTTTATGCTGAGTATTTGTTTGAGTTAGTCTTAAGTTTTGCTTATTTTCATGCTGAATATTAGCTATTCATTGATTCTAGTGGCAACAATGCCCTGAATGCATGGAATGTTCAGAATGCCTGCCACCGTATTTTACTGGATTCTTATCGAATGTTGTCTTGCACATCTGGCTACAGAAGTAGTAGGTTTTGCCCATGTATTCTGATTTGAACTTGGCAGTTTTCTCGTCCACATTCATACCGCAAATTGGGTCTTTAGCCATATTCATATTTCACCTCCTGTGTATTCGCTTACAATTTGAGCAGTTTGAGAGTTGCTGAGTTGCTGACAACGAACAGGGAACTGAAAGCCATGGCTCCAGCCGCGATTATTGGGCTTAGCAAACCGATGGCGGCAATTGGAATTGAGACAGTGTTGTATATGAACGCCCAGAAGAGATTCTGTTTAATCTTCTTCATAGTAGCCCTGCTAAGTATTATTCCCCTTGCAACGTCACGCAAATCGTCTTTGATGAGGACAATGCCGCCAGTTTCTTTAGCAATGTCGGTTCCGCTACCTATGGCTATGCCAATATGCGCCTGAGCGAGGGCAGGAGCGTCGTTTATACCATCGCCCACCATAGCGACAACTTTGCCTTCGCTTTGCAGTCTTTTGACGACGTCGACTTTTTCCCATGGCAAAACATTCGCAATAACAGTGTCAATGTTCAATTGTTCGGCTATTGCTTTGGCAGTTCGTTCATTATCTCCAGTTAACATGGCAATTTCTAATCTCATATCTTTTAGTTGTTTTATGGCTTCAGCCGCGTTGTCTTTAGGTGTGTCCATAACCGCTACTATTCCAGCAATTTTTCCGTCAACAGCAAGAAGCACAGCAGTTTTGCCTTGCTCTTCAAGTCTCGCAAGTTTTTCCTCAACGCTTCCAATATCAACGTTGTTTATGCGCATTAGTTTTCGGTTTCCAAGCAGAATCCGCTGTTTTTTATAGGAAGCTTGGACTCCATGTCCTGGAACAGCTTCAAATGAATCGGCGTCTGCGGCTTTCAGTTTAGCTTTGCTTGCTGCTTTAGTGATAGCCTCAGCTAATGGATGCTCTGAACCCTTTTCCGCAATGGCGGCGAAGCCTAAAACTTTGCCTTCATCATAACCGTTAAAAGCAATGATATCTGTGACTGACGGCTCTCCTTTAGTCAAAGTTCCAGTTTTATCAAATACTACTGTCGTTAGTTTTCTGGCGTTTTCGACATATTCGCCTCCTCTGAGTAAAACTCCATATTCGGCGCCTTTACCAACCCCAGCCAAAATGGCTGTAGGCGTAGCAATGCCTAAAGCGCATGGGCAAGCAATGAGAAGAATCGCTAGTAATACAAGAAAAGCGAATGAGAAGCCAGTAGTGACAAACCAGAACGCAAATGCAATTGCTGCAATAGTGAATACAACTGGAACAAAATATTTGACAACGCGGTCTGCATATTTCTGAACTGGTGCACTTGAAGCTTGCGCTTCTTCCACTAAATGCACAATCTGCATTAGAGCAGTGTCTTCGCCGACTTTAGTCGCCTTAACTTTTAGCAAGCCGGTTTTGTTTATTGTAGCGCCTATGACTTCGCTGCCCACGTTCTTTTCTACAGGTATGCTTTCTCCAGTGATGATTTTTTCGTCAACCGAAGAGTAACCAGCCACTACTATGCCATCCGTAGGAATCTTTTCGCCTGGTTTAACAACAATTACGTCGCCAACTTGCAAATCGTCTATTGGAACTTCCACTTCCTGCCCATCTTTCAGAACTCGTGCAATTGTGGGCTGAAGCTCCAACAGTTTCCGAATCGCTGCAGCGGATTTCCTCCTTATAGTTTCTTCAATAAACTTGCCCAACAAAACGAAAGCCAGAATTGCAATGGCGACTTCCATGTAGCCGAAACCTTCGGTGCCCAACCATGGAAAGAACGTGCTTACAGCACCATATCCCCACCCAGCTAAAACGCCAGTAGTTATGAGTACGTCCATGTTTATGGTTCGGCTTTTGAGCGCGTTATACGCTCCGTAATGGATGCTCCATCCGGCTATCCAAACAATTGGAGTTGAAAAAATGAAAAAGGCTAGATCCCATGCAGAGATTCCAATTATTCGGAATGACATGATGGCCACTGCAAGACCTAACATAGCAACTACACGCAAGGCAGCTACGCTTATTACGCCTGCGAGTGCCAAAGCGACTCTCCGCTTCATGGCTTTTAATTCCTGTTCAGGCTGTTCATATGTTCGAGCGCAGGTTTCGCTGCAGAAATAGTAGGTTCTGTCTCCAATCTTGCGTTTGATAGAATTTTCCTTATCTACAGTCATTCCGCATACAGGATCTCTTGGCATGTTTATTGTACGCTCCAATTTATATTGGCGTGTAGATATATTTAAATATATCTATAAAAAATATATCTTAAAACGCTACATATATCCTTTTTGCGTCAAAACAATCATTTCTTGAAGTATGAGCGACCAATAAGAAAAATTAGGAGATATGTCACTCCGCCCAGTAGCAATACAATGCTAAAGCCAAAAGACAGGGCAATAACAACTGCCAAAGTTGACCCAAGCAACGAGTACAAACCGTTTATACCCCACATCCAACTAATGTCACCACTGTCAAACTGTTGATTCATGATTTTCACGCCGCTTGGAAAGGGGATACCCAATAAAAACCCCACTGGAAACGCTAAAACGAAAGATACTGTTAAGCGCATGTTTATATCGTAGCCAAGAAAGGCATCAAATATTGCTGGCAGTGTGAAAATGTAGGAAATTATGATAACGCCGATGAGTAGAGAAACCTTCAAAGCAAGATTCGTAGGTTCTTTCCATTTTTTACTGAAGAAGCCACCAATGCCCATCGAAAGAAGCAAGGAAAAAAGCACTATAGAAATTGCCAATGTAGGCGGGCCCAAGAACAATATAAATTTCTGAACCAGCGCTATCTCAACTAACATAAAACCCAAGCCTAAAGACGCAAAATAGAAGGGCATAAAAGCCGAAAACTTTTCTGCCAACAAATGCTTCACTTTTTTCGATGCTAGACTGATACGTCGCCCCCAGAAGAGTAAATAGACAATAGTTACGAAAACCGCTAGGAAAGCAGCGCCTGCTAATGATAATATTAACATAAATGGTAAGCCAACTTCAAATTTATAGAAAAATGGTCTATCATCTGTTGGAGGTTCGATATCTACAGAGTTAAGCGACGCCGCAGCAATTAATGCATTTAAATCCTTTTTGCCATCCGCTAGTTCGACTAAAGTCTGATCCAACTCTTGTTTTAATACTGTGTCGGTGTTTGGGAAGTACACTGGTATAAGGCTAAGCTGCAGCGACTTTTCAAGCATTTGGCTTGTTTCTATAAAAGTGAAAGCAGTTCTCTTCAAGATCAGCACTGGAAACATGGAATGATGCATACTTTCTGCCACAACTATTTGGCGCATGCTTTCCTGAATTGATTTCCCTTCGCTTTTTAGAGCTTCGAGGGCAGTTGCCACAAGTTTGTAAATTTCAAGACGCTCATGAGCCACTATTATAAGTTGTCCATTGTCGGTTAGATGGTTCCAATAGTCTTTGAAGGAATCTGTTGTAAACAAGTAATTTTCTGCAAGTGAATATCCAGTGCTTCCCTGAATTGTTTTGGTGACTGGTATGTTGAGCATTATAGTATCATACTTCGTTGCGTTACGTTTAAGGAAGCTTCTCCCTTCATCGACGTGGACATGAACATTGGCGTAGTTAGTGTAAATGCCACCGTTATAGTCGGAATAATCCCGTACAATGTTGACAGTATTCTGGTTTATTTCAACCGCATGAATGTGGCTAACATTAAACATCAATGTAATTAAGACATCTTTCCCGCCTCCCGGTCCTATGATCAGTGCATTTTCATTATTCATAAAATAAAATGGGTATGCGGCTGTGGAAAATCTTAAGCTGTAAACTGCGCTGTTGGAGTTTGTGAAGTTGCCGTCAAAACGATACATTTCTGTCCCTGCTCCGCCATCAATAAATATCACTTTGGAGTCTAACGCATTTTCAAATTCGACAAGGTCTGTTCGTCCGAATGCGTTCCACCTAGACTCTACAATTCTTGCGTCCATTGCGGGGTTATTAAGATATTCGACAAGCTCTTTGCCTTGATTACTTCCAAGCGGAACATCTTTTGCAGAATAAATCGTCCAAAGATGTGCGGACAATATTATAAGAAGTACTAATATGGCTGCACTTAGAACTTTTTTCTTGGAAGAAACAAGCGCTATAAAAATTGATGCAATTGATAGTACACTTGATACTAAAAGAACTGTGGTTATTGGATTAAAACCGTTAAGAAAAGTTATAACAGCGATGGACCCTAGAGAGGTCCCAACGATGTCTGAACCATATATGACGTTGTTATATGACGCAAAGAATCTATAAACTGTTGCCAAAAAAACGCCGGAAGGTATGAATGAAAGGAAAAAAAGAAATGTGACCGCAAAGAAGTTAGGCGATGGAGAACTTACAGTTGCTATAGTGAAAAGCGAAGTTAGTAGGCTGAAGAGTGAATAAACTATGGTTAAGCTGGCAAACAGTTCTTTTTTGGGAGTTTTTGGAAAAATCAAATATGCCAATATTCCGCCTATTCCCAATCCCGCAAATGTTGTGGCTATAGCGAGAAAAGCGTAATGATACGCAAACATCACTGCAAACATGCGGGTTAACGAAATCTCGAAAGTTAAAACGGCAAAACTAATCATGAAAATGCTAAGCAGCAAAATTATTGCCTCATGTCTTTTGAGGCTCGCATGCTCGATTCTTTGCATACCAGTTTCTGCTTTCTTCAACTGCCTCAATCCTCATTAGTTTTTGACGTAAATCTCTGGATTTTGATTAAATGCGGACTCGCATGCAGAGGTACAGAAATAATATGTTTTTCCACGAAACTCTGTCTTGTGTTTTGACGTTTTCTCGTTCACACTCATGCCGCAAACTGGGTCTTTAGCAGTTCCTTCAATATTCTCATGTGGCGCATGCCCCCTTCCATGGCATCCGTCTGCAGGTATTCCATGTCTTTTATAGAAACCATGCAATGATTTTGTGTCACCAATAAGTCCAACAACAAAGCCAACACTAGGGCCGATAAACGTCCATGGTCCACCAAGTATTGCGCCAAGGGCGGAACCGGCCAAAAGCCCAAGACAGCAAAGCATTTATTTTCCTCCACAACTATTATATTTGTGTATCATATAAATATATCGTAAAAAGATACATCTGGTTTGACTATGTCTTCAAAAGAAATAGACGAAATAGTTTCCGACTTCTCACGGTTTTACATACTAACAATACTATATGAAGGACCAAGCCACGGCTACAGCATAATCAGCAAATTCAAAAAGCGAATAGGAAAGGAGATAAGCCCAAGTCTAATTTACCCCTTTCTCAAACAGCTCGAACAAAAAGGAATGGTGAGATATTCACTTAAGCCTGTAGGCGCAAAGAAAAAGAAAGTGTTCGAGCTGACAAAAAAAGGCAAGGAACTTTGCACACAACTGTTCAAACGTTTTTCTGCTTTAGTTTCTGTTGCTATTGAACCAACCATGTCAATTTGCGCAAACTGTGGCTGCAAAGTCTATGAAGGTGGATACAGCGAAGTCATCGACAACAAGAAAATGGCTTTTTGCTGTGTGCATTGCGCAGAATCATACAAGCAAGAAAGACTGGAGAAGCATTAGAATTAAGTTGAATTAAGTGAATAGCCTTGTTAGGTCAATATTTAATAGTATTCAGAGAAATTCTTGAAGCGGCACTCATAACAGCGATAGTACTATCTTATTTGTTTAGGTCTGGCAGACACCATTTGATTCGCTACGTCTGGTACGGCGTCTTTCTAGCAATAATCGCCAGTTTAAGCTTAAGCGTCGTTATCCAACTCGCGTATGGCAGTTTAGCTAAAACTTCGCAATTACTGTTCGAGGCTTTAGCCGCGTTCATCGCCGTTGCAGTTTTATCTTCAATGATATATTGGATGGCTATAAAAGGAAAATACATTAAACAAGAAATGGAACACCGAGTCGACGTGGCAACAACGCATAGCACAATCATTGGGCTAATGGCAATTGCGTTCGTCGTAGTATTTAGAGAAGGGCTTGAAACTGTGCTTTTTCTAACTCCACTTTTGTTTCAAGACGCAATAGGAACATTGGTTGGAACCGCTATCGGAACGTTAACCGCAATTGTGCTATCTTATGCTATATTCAAAGCAGGCATGAAAATTAACCTGCAAAAATTTTTCTACTTCACCAGCATACTGTTGATTCTTTTAGCTGCTGGATTAGCTGGCTACGGAACACATGAAGCGATAGAGTATGTCGAAGAGACAGGAATCCAATTGGGATGGCTCTCTCAATCTGCCTACTCATTAGGCATACCAAGCGATAGCCCGTTTCATCATAAAGGCGTAATCGGTTCTGTTTTCGCAGTGATGTTCGGTTATACAGTGAATCCTGAATGGGCCAGGGTGATTGTGCATGTTATATATTTAGTGATTATGCTTCCAGTAGTTATTTGGATTTATAAGAGGAAAAATAGATGGATTTTGTAGGATGTGTGATATTATGGCAGTTGAAATTTTGGATATTGTTGTACGTGTGGGCTTAACATTAGCCACAGCGTTTCTCTTTGGAATTGTTTTTTCAGCTTATCTTCGTCTAAAAAACAGCAAGATGCTACTTATCTCTATTGGCTTCGGAATTTTTTTGGCACACGCACTCATCACCATTCCCGAATTAATCAGTGAAACCTATCAGATTGCATTAAACGAAAACATACATCTACTCATTCACCTAGTTGCGTTGATCTTCATACTGTTCGGCATATTGAAGGATTAAGAGCCAATGTTCAAAGATGAAATCCTGGAAAACGAAAGAAGGAGAAAAATTTTCAAAGTCATAGAGACAAATCCAGGTATCCACTTACGTGAACTTCAAAGAGCTTTAAATATTCCGCTAGCCACGCTTGAATACCATCTAGGCTACATGACAAGAAAGAAAATTATCTATAGCGAAGCAGCAGGGCACCGTAAAAGGTATTATGCGAAACCGCTTGATCCAGAAGATAGAAAAATTCTGTCTGTCTTGAGACAAAAAAGAATGAGAGAAATAGTTCTCACAATTCTAGCCAATAAGAAGGTGCGTTATCAATCTTTATCGGAACATCTTAAATTGCCTCGTTCAACCCTTTCTTTTTATCTTAAATACCTAGTTGACAACAAAATTCTTTTGAAAGAAAAAATCGGCTACGAAAATCTTTACGCAGTCCAAGGCGAAGATAGAGTCGTAAAAGTGCTAACAGCATACAAATCAAGCTTCTTAGATACACTTGTGGACAAAGCACTAAACGCATGGATGGAAACCCAGTTCCGTAAAGAAACAAACAAGTTTTAACAAATCTACTTCCATTTTTGTTCTAGTCCTATGCATAATTTGTCCGACGAATTTTATAAACATGGAATCAACGTCTAATTTTGGAGGCTGAAAATAGGCCAAAGAGAGCATCTTAAAGATGACCGCCAAGGTCTGGAGCACCTTAAAATCCCCCATAAAATTCCTTTTCACTCTCTCCCCTCCAGACCATTGAAAGAATTAAAGAGAGTGAAAAGGGATTGGAGCCAGGATAGGATTTAAATCCACGTAAGCAGCTCTGCAGACCGTGTCTGGTACTAATGTCAGATGATATGTTCAAGGTGTAGTGTGTGGCAGCTTCAATGATTTGTTGTAGGTTAATATGAGAGTGGTCAGAATCATGAGTTTAGATAAAAACAGAATAGTTATAATTTTTATTGTTGCTGTTTTGGCTGTGCTGTTAATTTTCTCCTCTTTATTGTTTGCGAGAGGTGTTAGCTTCTGGAGTTCATGGAGAAGATCGCTCACTATGGACCAAGCTGCGAAACTTGCTGAAGACTATTTAAAATCGCTAAATTTTGCGGATTTGGCAATAGATGAAATCATGGAATTTGAGTACAACTTTTACATTGTTTATTATGAGAAGAGTACAAATATCGGAGCTTTCGAAGCGATTATCAATAAAGGAGGCAATAGAATTGGTGGAATGATGCAAATGATGATGGGCTACGGCGGTGTCCGCCCAGAGCAAGGGCCTAATATGATGTGGAACACTAAGTATGGAATGCATGGTGGGATGGGCTGGATGCATAGAAGCGGCGCCGTTTATGCCAATAATGCATCAGTTACAGAGGAACAGGCAAAGGGCTATGCGCAAAAATATCTAGACAAATATTTTTCGGGCATAATTGCTGAGGACGTTCATCCTTTCTACGGCTACTACACAATTCATATCATGAAAGAAAACACAATATTTGGTATGCTTAGCGTTAACAGTGCTACTGGAGAAGTGTGGTATCATAACTGGCATGGAGCCTACATTCAAACTCTAGAGTTTTAGGATAAGAAAAATCGCTACTCTTTCCAGTCAAGAAGTTTTTGTTCGCCCTCAATTTTCTTGATGTCAGTTATATCTTGCGTCACTTCCATGGTTCCCAAATACTTTCCATTCTTGTCTCTGACTGCGAAGTATCTGATGTGGATTAGGTGGTTGTTCATGTTAATCCAGAATTCAGCTGCGTCTTTTCTACCTGCTTTGAAGGCGTCAAGAATGCGATTTACTATGTGTATGCTTTTTTGCGGATGGCATAGTTGCACTTTTCTTCCAATAACCGATTTCGTCCGAACGAAGACTCTTTTTTCTGCTTTGTTGAAGTATTTCACGGAATCGTTTTTGTCAACAAAAGTAATATCTATGGGAAGCGAATCTAACAAAGCCTCAAGCTCTTCCTTTGAGAGGCTTCCAGTCTCAAACTGCAGTAGTCCTTCAGCCACAGTGGCTACTTCTTCCTTGACTTCTATTTCTGGCGCAGTGGTCAAAAGTTGCGGAGTGAAGCAGCAATATCCAATTTCGTCAAATTCTCCTCTGGATTCTTTCCATTCTTCTTCTGTAACGACTCGTAGCGCTGTGGGGAAAAGTATGTTATTCTCTTTAAAGAAGTGGTTTGAGAGAAGATTGCTTAAAGCTTCTGCAGTCTCGGCCAATTGTTCTTTGAAATCTTGGAAGTTTGTTGAATTATAATCTTCCACTAGTTTTCTAAGCTGTTTTTTCTTTTCTCTTATTTGGTTGTGTTCCATCCACATTATGGCTGGTGGTTCTGTAATTCCATGTTTTTCCAGATAAGGGAAGAGAGCGTTTTCTTCTCTCAGATAATGTTTTTCTGAATCGCGAAAGTCTTCGGATATGTGCTCGATATCATGTATTTCCTTGCCGACGTAGGTTTTGTCGCTGATTTTTTGAAGCTTGTTTGCAATTGTGGTAAGCTTCTTGGCGATTTGTAGCATTATTCTGTGTTCTTCCATAAGAATGTTAATTGGATGTCCAGTGGGGATTTCGAGTTTTTGTTTTCCTAATTGTTCTCTGAAGACTTCCATGTGTACGTCACATAGTCTTTGGATTTCTTCTCTAGGCGTTCCTTCCTTTATGAGCTCTTGCTCAATTTTTGCAATTTCTGTTGAACTTACGTTTTCCAGCATGCGTCCAAACTTTTCTTTTACTTCTTCTGGTGACACACCTGCATGCAACTGCCTGATTATCTCTTTCAACATTCGCTTTTTGTCTTCCGGTATCCCACTCGTTCTTCTCACCACTTCTTAGCTTGAAAGATAGCAGTTATCATATATTAAAATGATAAGATTTTTTGACTTTCCTTAATCCACTGTGCAAGCTGCATCATTGTTCCTATGCGCACGTCCTTAAGAAGCTCTTCTTTAGATAGTCCTCTAGCAGCGACACATGTACCACAAGCAATAACCTCTACGCCCTGCTCAATCAGTTCTTTAAGCATCTGCTGTAAGTTGTAATAGCCTTCAGGAGTTTTCTGTCCTTTTTTAGCGCTGCTTACAGCGTCCCCAAGAAGGAAAATATTCACTTTCATTTTTACAGTGGCAGAAGTGAGTGCTTTTGCTAGTCTTAGGGCATTCCAGACTTTTTCATTTCCATATGGAGCGTCATTGAGAATTATTGTCAATGTTTCCATCACGTTTCCTCTTTGATTTTTTTAGCTAGGTTTTTTCCTAATTCTGTTATTTGTTTAATGTTAGTTTCGGAGGGTGGACCATTAATTTCCATTGCTCCAACAATCTCAAGCTTTGTTTGTCCCAAGATTTCTTGAACGTGTTTTATTGCGCCTCCGCCCCAACCGTAAGAGCTTAGGATAACACCGAATTTTAGTGGAGGACGTAGAGCTTTAACTAGGTAAGTAGCATAAACGCCTAAGGGATGAATTCCGCCCAGCACTGTTGGTGCGCCTAGCACGATGGCTTTAGAATCCACTAAATCTTTTGCTATGTTGCCTATGTCTGCTGAAGCTAAATTGTGTAGTGCGATTTCGATGCCTTCAGAAGCTAGTATGTCAACAATAGGTTGAATCATTTTTTCTGTGCTCTCCCACATAGTCGCATAAACTATTATGGATTTTTGCTTAGTCTTGCCGTTCACCCATTTTCTGTATGCGTTTAGAATGCGTTCAGTGTTTCGATGTATCGGTCCATGGCTTGGCGCTATCATTTCAATCTTTAAATTGCTAATTTTTTCCATCGCTTTTTGTCCCATAATCCGAAAAGGCATCATTATTTCGCCAAAATATCTCTGAACATGAACTAACAAGTCGTCCACCTCGTCATCATATAATCCATTTGCTATGTGCGCGCCAAAAAAGTCGCAAGGAAACAGAATCTTGTTTTCTTCCAGATATGTGAACATTGTTTCTGGCCAGTGAAGCATCGGCGCTTCAATAAATCGTAAGGTTCTGCCGCCAAGATCAATAGTTTCTTGGTCTTTAATTGCGATTATACGGTTTTCTGGCACTTTGTAGAATGTTTGGGCCATGTTTGCGCCTTTATTTGAAGTCACCAGCTTAGCTTTCTTATTGATTGCCATCATGTAAGGGATTGCTCCAGCATGGTCTGGTTCAGCATGATTCATTATTATATAATCAATTTTGCTTGGGTTAGCGACGATCTTAATTTTCTCTTCTAGTTCTTTTTCAAAGCCTGGGTTTACCGTGTCAATTAACGCTTTTTTGCTGTTGCCGATTACGAGATATGCATTGTAGGTTGTTCCGTGTGGAAGCGTAATTAAGGCATCGAAAAGTTTGCGGTTCCAGTCTCGAATGCCAACCCAGTAAACGTTTTCTGAGATTTGAGCTATGTTTCTCCAGCTCATTTGTTTCCCTCAACTTTTTATTACAATTGTAATAAAGTATATTTATACCTTTCTACAAACTATAACACGAAGGCAACATAAATGTTAGCCCCTTGCGAAGTTACAATAAAATGCGTCTTGCCCTCAATTCGGGCAATGATAGCCAAAGAACTCATAGCAAAATACAACCTAAAACAAACGGAAGCAGCAAAAATTCTGGGGTTAAGCCAACCAGCCATAAGCTTATACAACAGAAAAATGCGTGGAAAAGCAATTGACATAGAAAATGATAAAGACGTTAGAATTTTGATCGAAAACCTGACAGAATCATTAGCTAAAGGCAATTTAGCGCATAAAGACTTCATCCCCATGTTTTGCGAGGTTTGCAGAACAATAAGAACTAAAGGTTTGATGTGTGAACTGCATAAGGCATTCGAGCCTACTGTGGACCTTGAGGGATGCGAACTTTGCAAAACTGTAGCAACTAAGTGTATTGGGTTAGGCTCAATCTGAAATGATTAGATTAGCCTCCTTACTGTTTTTGAAGGATAAGGCTGAGAGCAACAGCATTGTTATATTCTCTGTTCTTTGCTGAATACAGAAGGGTAACAACTCTTTTTTCTTTCTCAATCTGTCTGATTTTACTGAGCAGATGTGTTTTATGTTTTAACTCTTCTTTATATTTTCTTTTGAAAGCTTTCCATTTTTCTGGATCATGAGAAAACTATCTTCGCAATTCGTTGCTGGGCGCAATATCTTTCAACCACAAGTCAATTTTGGCTTTATCTTTGGACAAGCCTCTAGGCAAGTCTGTCTACAAGAATTCTAAAGCCATCCTCGCTGTTCGAAGAATCATAAACCCTCTTCATTTTAATCATATAAACCTCGCTCCTTCTTTGCCACTAGACTTATAAAAAGAAAATAAAAAATATTTCATTTTTGAGGTGATTGCATGCCTCCACATTGTAATACGATGGATGGACCAGTCGTTAAAGCTGCAAAAATGGCTTTGGAAACAGGAAACGTCAACCTGATTCTCCCTTGGGTGCCAAAAAAGGCTGAAATGGAACTGAAGAAGGCTTTTGAAAAGATGCTTCGTGCAAGAAAACTTGGCAAGGAAGCGGCAGAAGTCGCAGACTATTGGTTCTTCGAAACTGCTGTTCGTTTGCACAGAGAAGGTGAGGGTGCGCCTCATACTGGATTGAAGCTAGCGAATTCCAAAATCTAAACCTTGCTTTGATAGTAATTTTAGCTGGCATGTTTGTAGTTGCAGTTCCAACAATTGATATTTTAAGAATAAAAACAAGAGGCGCATCCATGAAAACGCAACTCGTGGCACTTTTCAAAGACGAGATTTCTTACGTGGCTGCGCTTATAGCCGTAATTTTAGTCGCACAAGAATATTACTTAGCAGACCCAATAGCATCCACATTTTTAGCTGCTATAATCGCATTCAGCGGCATGTACCTATTGAAGGATAACGTGCATTACCTTGTGGGTAAAGCCCCTAGCAAAGAGTTTATAGAAAAAATAGAGTTAATTGCAAAATCAGTGAAGGGAGTTTTAGGCGTTCAGGATTTGAAAGCCGGATACATAGGACCTGGAATCACCGATTTTCCCATTAAGGTGAAGAAAGGCACGCTGATAGAAGAAGCAGACAGAATAGCGGAAGAAGTTAAAGAGAAAGTTAGCCGAGAGACAGGCTGTCAACACTGCGTAATCTATATCGATCCAGCAAACAATACAGTTAAATAAAATGCAGGAGGCGAGAAACATGTTTGTAAATTTAGTTGAATTTCCACCTATAAAGAAGGGAAAAGATAAGAAATTCAAAGAATGGTTTGAATGGTCAAACACGGTATATAAGAAATTTGACGGGTTTATTTCAAGACGACTAATTAAATCCACAAAAGGTAAGAAAAATTATGCCGCAATAGTGGAGCATGAAAGTGAAGAGACTTTTATGGTTATGCATTTGAGCGACAAGCGACAAAAGGCATGGGCGAAAGTGTAACCGTTGCTAGATGGGTTGCCAACGCCGCATTTCTACCAAGTAATAATTAGTTCAGAGAAGAAAAGAAAAATGAGTAACTGTTCATGAAAACAACAAAACTGTTTCAGAGTTATCGTTCACAATAGGAAACGCACTTATTTCAGTGACGCTGAAACTTTAATCTCAAAGGTGCGCTCTATGGGTAAGCTTAAAACCTTAGAAGTAATCATCCGTGGAGACCTCATTGAAAAGAATATTATCCTAAAGCTTGGACAAATGTTAAGCGAAACCAATTTGAGGGTAGATTTTAGTGCTTCCATAGCTATTCCGCCATTTATAAAAAAGGCTGTAGAAAAGCGCTATCCGTCTGTATGCGTTTTGCATGTAACGGTAGACAGAGAAGACCGCTTCCAATTTGAAAAACTCTTGAAAGAATGTGCGTGTGTAGAAGGCTGTGAAGTAGTTTCGATTCACGAGTTTTAAATGTTAACTGGGCGTCGCGCGCATGACGTTTGGAAAAGCACTAAAGTTTGTAGTTGTGGTTGTTTTGGCGTTACTAGCCTACTTCATGACGGCTCCACTCGAAAGTGAGATGCGCGTGACTTTTGCTTTATTGGCTATGGCTTCAGCATTATGGATTACAGAAGCCTTACCGTTAGGAGTAACAGCCCTTATTATTGCTCTGGCGCAACCATTGCTAGGCATTCAGCCTTTTCGAGATGCTTTAGAACCGTTTTTTGACCCGATAATTGCCCTTTTTTTAGGCGCACTCTTTTTGGCAATAGCCTTCGAGAAACAAGATTTAGACGAGATTTTGGCTCAGCGTATTTTAGAGCGGCTTGGCGACAACGCTAAGACTCTGGTTTTGGGAATGATGTTTATTGCAGCTTTTCTAGCTATGTGGATGACTATCACAGCCACAGCTGCACTAATGATTCCATTAGCCCTACGTTTGACCATTGAAGCAAAACGAGAAAAAGACAAAGAGAACTTTTCTAAAATAATGGTTCTGAGCATGGCATATGCTGCTAGCGCTGGCGCCATCGCTTCACTTGTGGGAACCCCACCTAACCTAATAGCCGCAGGACTCCTTCAACGTATTGTTGGCTATAATTTGACTTTTGTAAGATGGGGGCTTTACGGGCTACCCATATCGATTGTTTTGATTCTGCTAATTTGGGTCTTGCTCTTCAGGTTTTTCCCCATTGAAGCAAAGAAAGTTCAAAAACCAAAAGAGAGATTCACCAGCTTGAACAAGAAACAGAAATTGACTCTGGCAATTTTTGTTTTAGCTGTAGTTTTGTGGGTTACACGTCAGCTTCCCGACCCTATTGCAGCGTTTATTGGTTGGCAAGGTCATGGAATCTCGGAAAGTATGGTAGCCATATTCATAGCTGTGCTTCTCTTTTTGCCAGGGCTTCTAGGTCAAAATGACATAGCAAAGATTGACTGGAATACCTTACTACTTTTTGGCGGTGGACTAAGCTTAGGCTCTGCATTGGAAGTTTCTGGGCTGACCGATTGGATAGGACTAAACTTGACGAATGCCGTGGGAACAGGTTCCTACATCACTCTGTTCGTTATTTTGGGTTTTTCCACACTTGTTTTTACCATGATTGCCAGCAACACAGCTTGCGCAAACATACTTGTGCCCATAGCAATATCAGTTGGTCTTACAACAGGAATAAGTCCCGCAATTCTTGCAGTTTTCACAGCCATAGTCTCTACTCTCGATTTCATGTTGCCTATCGGAACGCCTGCAAATGCTATAGCTTATAGCACTGGAAAAGTAAAAATGAGAGAAATGGTTAAAACAGGACTACTTTTGGACATTGTGGGGGTCTTAGTGACCATTGCCTTCGCTCTAACGATTTGGACGCTAGTTCCTACATGACAACTTTTTATAACATCCTCATGCTAATTCAAAATTGTGGTGAATCACGGCGATGGGCTATTTAACTGCATGGAAAGTTTTAGAGCAAATGATAGCGGATCTCCGCAAAAGAGGAATAGCCATTCCAGCAGACATTATGAACGATTTAAAATCTGCAAAAATTCTAATCAACATCTTGAAGGCTGACCCGTGCCATATAGAAACGAGTCAAAAGGTTGAAGGCTACCTTCTCAATATAGAGTCTTACCTAGTTTCTCAAGGACAAAAAAGGTTTGGCGCCAACTATGTTGAGGAATGGCTTAGGCGATTAGACGAGGCAAGCCAGAGACCACACGAAGAAGAAGTGGCGGAGGAAGAAAAAATCCGATTTATTCCTGGACTTCCGCGCGAACAAAAATGGATTCGCGTAAAACCCACTGCAGAATTTACTCTTGAAAGAATAAAGGCATTAGCAAAAGAGGCGAATCTTTTGTTTAATGTTCAAAGCGATGGCTATCTGCTTGTTTATGGTGAAGACGAGCGCATAAAAGAGTTTGTCAAGAAAATGGCTACAAAATATGGATTAAAAGAGGAAAAGTAGGTTAAAAAGTACATAACCGTTAAAGCTTTGAAATGTAATATTTTTATAGAAAAATCTTTCAGAAGTATCTTTAATAAGATAAGTCTATCTTCCGCGGAAGGTGAGGGCGTAGACTGAATGCCCTACATAAAAAAAATTGAGCTTAAGGGTTTCAAATCCTTTGGACCGCAAACCGTTAAAGTAGTCCTAGATAAAGGCTTTACAGCCATCACGGGACCAAATGGAAGCGGAAAAACAAACATCATAGATGCAGTTCTATTCGCTCTATGCGAATTAAGCACAAAGAGGCTACGAGCGGAAAATGCCGCTAAACTAATTTTTCATGGCTCCGAGAAGGCTGGACTAGAAAGAGCCAAAGTAGCTAAAGTCATAATACAATTTGACAACACAGACGGGCGCATGCCGGTTGACACAACAACTGTTACTGTCTCTCGAGAAGTCTATAGAAATGGCCAAAGTGTTTACAGGCTTAATGGTCGAAGAATCTCGCGGACGCATGTTTTAGACGTTCTCTCCATGGCGGGAATCAGCTCCACCAGTCAAAACATAATCTTACAAGGAACAATCACACGTCTAGCGGACATATCTCCTATGGAACGTAGAAAAATAATTGAAGACTTGGTTGGAATAGCCCAATATGACACTGAAAAAGCTGAGGCTGAGGAGAAACTCCGCGCTGCAGACTTATCTATACGCACAGCTATGGGCAGAATAGACGAGGTCCAAAAGCGAGTAGACGACTTAGAAAGAGAACGCAATGAACTATTAAGAAGCAACTTCATTCAAAACGAGATAAAAAAATTTGAGGCAGTTAAAATTTCGCATGAGATGGCTGAGATTCAAGAGAAAGTAGAGGAAGTGTCCGCTCAAGCAGATAAGATCAGAAGTAGAGTCGAAAAACTAAGGCATTTGCGTGAGGACTATAGGTCAAAGAGAAGAGAAGTTGAAGGTGAATGGCGCAAACTGAGCTCAGAAATAGTAGAAGAAGGTGGCTCCCAAGTATTAAAGGTTCAAATAAGAATTGGGGAGCTAAAATCGAAATTAACAGAATTAACAACAAAAATCACTTCGGGGAAAACCAGTCTTGAGGGCTTAAAAAGGGTTAGAGAAAACAATTTTCAGCAATATCAAACTATTCGAAAAGAAATCCGCGAAAACCGACTGAAAATCAAAAAATTACGAAGCGAACACGAAGAAATTTCGCGTCAAATAGCTATAAAACAAGCCGAGCATGACACTTTAGCAAGCGAGACAGCTCAACTTTGGGAGAACCTAGGCGAAAACAGCAAAAGAATACGTGAAATCGAGCAGCAGCTTGACAATCATTATAAACGGCTTACATTCTTAAGGTCAGAACACGTAAAAAATCAAACAGCCATCAAACTACGCGCAAGGCGCCTAAAAGACTTAACCGACCGCTACGAAAGATTCGAAGCAACAAAAAATGAGTTGGAAAAATCCTTTGCAGACCTTGAAAAAGTGCAGAAAGAACAGAAAACACAGTTAAAAAATCTAGAGCGCATGCTTGAACGTAGAATAGCACAAAAAGAAGCCATAGAAAAAGAGATAACAGAAGCAGGAAAAATAGCTGACTCTGCCCGAACAGCAGTCATTGAATTTTTGACGCAAAGGGAACTTGCAGAAACCGTGGCTGCAGAAGAAAAGGCTCTAAGAAGCATAGAAGAACTCGGCGAGTTAGGCGTGATTCCCGGCATCTATGGTAGACTTCGCAACCTTATAAAAATAGACAAAACTTATCAACGCGCAATAGAAGCTACAGCAGCCGGATGGCTCGACGCCATAGTCGTCAAAGATTTTGATGCTGCCTTCACGTGCACAGAAACATTACGTAGAATGAAGCTTGGAAGAATAAAAATAATCCCACTTCAAGGAACCTCAAATCCTAAATCATTCAAAATTCCCCAAAAAGAGGGCATAAACGGCGCCGCTTCTGTCTTTATGAAGTACGAAAAGCATTATGAATCTGCAGTTCATTTTGTTTTTGGCGACACACTAGTTGTTACGGATGACAAAACCGCTTTTGCATTGTCCAATGAAGGCTATCGCGCAGTTACTGTCAACGGAGACCTTTATGAGGTAGGCGGAGCCTTCGAAAGCGGCTACTATCGTGCTCCAATAGATTTTTCTACAATTATCCCCAGTGAAGCAGCCATAAAAAGTCTTGATGAAGCCGTTAAAGCTTTACAGCAGCATCTTTCAAGAAGAGACAGTGATGTAATCTCTTTTGAGGAAGAAATTGCCAAAACTCGAGTTGAAATTGCTCATTTGTCTGAAGCCATAACGACACTCGATAGAGAATTGGTCAGGGTCAAAAGAAGTGTTAAAAGAACAAAAGCTAACATAAGACGGGTTAACAGTTCCATTGAACGGCTGAAGAAGGAAGTGGATTACGAAAAGACACAGATGTGGCTCCACAAGGCTGAGCGAAACGCAATACAGAGAGAAATGCGAAAACTCCAAAACGAATTAGCCGCTTTAAGGAGAAAAACAGACCCTTCACACATTCAGGAGATGGAGGTTAAAAGGGAAAGACTTGCCGAAGAAATAATCACTTTGAGGCAGAAACTCGGTGCAATCCAGACGGAAATGTCAACATTGCAGTCCCAATTTGACAACGTTCTAAGGATTGGATATCAAAATGCAAAAATCCAACTTGCCAAAGTTGAACAACAACTGAGAAAAGTTGAGAAAGAAGTGGAAGAAGCGCTTCAACAACGGGAAACACTAAAACAAGAAATTGGCGAATTGGAAAAAAGCAGAGTTCAACTTTCCAAAACAGTCTTATCCGCTAGAGACGAAGCCAAAAAATTCACAGCCCAAATAGATGACATAGACAAAGAACTCCGCAATCTTGATTCAGAATATGAACAGACAGATCGCCTGCTAAGCCAACTTCAACTGAACATTCAAACGTCCATGCTTCAGCTTCAACAACATCGAAGTCAACTCAGACAATTTGGCTACGAGCACCCATTAGAAGTCACGCCAAAACAGGTTGAGGAGGCTGAAACTTCCATTAATATGATGCAGTTTGAACTAGAAAGAATAGGCGCAGTAAATCAGCTCGCTCTATCCCATTATGCGGAACAAATTTCACGATATAAGGAGCTTTCGCTAAGAATGAACGAGCTAGAGCGGGAAAAACAAGCTATAGTGCAGTTTATGAACGAAATCGAAGACAAAAAACGCAAAGTGTTTGTAGAAGCCTTCGAAAAAATCAACACTAACCTAGAGAAATATTTCTCAAAACTCACAGGAGGCGGAACTACCACATTAAAACTTGAAAATCCAGATGAGCCTTTTTCAGGCGGCATAGAAATGCTTGTCCAATTTCCACGCAAGCCCTCAATAGTTGTAAGCGGAGCCAGCGGCGGCGAACGTTCAGTCGCAGCTGTCGCCTTCTTATTCGCGTTACAAGAGTTTACGCCCGCATCATTCTACATTCTCGACGAAATAGACGCCCACTTAGACGCTTTCCACGTAGCAAAACTCGCTGATCTCCTTCTTGAGGAATCAGAAAAAACCCAATTTATAGTTATTACATTAAAGCCTGAAATGGTGAATAAAGCGCAAAAAGTTTATGGAGTTTACGAACGCAACGGAGTTTCAAACGTTATATCTGCCAAGTTCTTGGAGGTACAAGGCTAAATGGCGTCTGCAGTTATCAAAAGACCTTTTTATCTACGCCCTCCATGGAATATTCTCTTCGATTTTCACAAACTTGAAAAACTTACTCCATGGAACGTTAACATTGCCTATCTGCTCTCGTCTTTTCTCGAGGAAATGGAAAGGAGTGGGCAAGTGGATTTTAGGGCGTCAGGTGTAGCGCTTGATTCTTCAGCTCTCATATACCTTATGAAATCTAAGCTTTTGCTTAAGCTTGAAGAACCACCGCCTCCGCCTAAGCCTCCGCAAGATTTTCTTCCTCCACCATTGTTTTTGCCGCTTAGACACGAATTAACTTCAACAACCATAAAGCATCTCCTAGAAGTGTTAGACGATGTCTTAAGAGGAGAGAAATTAATCAATTTAGAAAAAGCTGTTGCAGAACCTATTCTTCCTACGCCTTCTGAGATTCTGCCGCAGCTTGACGCTTTTCTAGTTGAAATTGAGCTTCAGATGGAAAGGCTTTACTCTTATCTTTCTGAGAAGGTCAAAGGCACCGGAATAATAGAATTTTCAACTTTAATAAAAGACGCAGTGCGCTTAGATGTCATTCGCACTTTCATCCTTTTGCTTTTCTTAGCGCAAGAAGGAAAAGTAAGCCTATGGCAAAATGAAGAAACTGAAGAAATATATGTAACAATTGGAGAATTGAAAATTGCAGAGAGCGGAAAAGCAAACAGTTGATTTGGCTGGAAGCCCTCCTGAAAAGCCTTCTACAGAAAGAATACAGCGAAATTTAGCTCTTTTAGAAGCCGCCTTATACGTTGCTGGACGCCCATTAGACCTAAACGAGTTATGCTCTGTCTTGAAAACGCGCTCAAAAAATAAGACAAAAAAGTTCATAAAAATATTGGCGAGTGAATATGCGGACAGAAACACAGCCCTCGAAATTTTGGAGTTGAAAGATGAGCGATATGTTTTACAGTTAAAGGCTGAGTACACTCCTCTCGTCAAAAGGCTTGTCAATAGACCTTTGCTTTCTACTGGTCCGTTGAAAACACTTTCTTACATAGCCTATAGACAGCCAATTTCTCAAAAAAGGGTCGTTGATGTGCGTGGGCATCACGTATACAGTCACATTAAACTGTTAAAAGAAATGGGCTTAGTCGTTGCTGAAAGAAGCGGACGCTCACTTGTGCTTAGAACAAGTGAATATTTTGCAGATTATTTCGGTTTAAGCCATGATTTAGCAACTATGAAAAGAGAACTGGCAAATGTTTTCAAAGATTTCGCAAAGCAAGAAAAGCTCAGCTCTTAGACGGATAGGTTTATATTTAAAATGTCGGTGATAGTGAACATCAAATTTAAAAGGTAAATCAATCATGTCAGTTTGGCATGGTCACTCCCACAAGAAAAAACCTTCAGGCGGCAGAAAAAGAGCCTACAGAGGAAAAAGAAAGTTTGAACAAGGCTCATTCCCAGTAGAAACGATACTGGGAGAATCTAAACTGAAAATTGAAATAGGAAGAGGCAGAACTACGAAAATCAAAGTTTTAGCCTCCAAATATGCTGTTGTGACCGACCAAAAAAGTGGAAAAACAGAAAAAGTCGAAATAATGCGAGTAGTCAGAAACCCAGCAAATATAGACTACGATCGCAGAGGAGTAATAACCAAAGGCGCAGTGATAGAAACTCCACTTGGATTAGCACGCGTCACTTCACGTCCAGGACAACACGGCATAATAAATGCTGTTCTAATGGGCGAGAAAGAAGAAAGCTAATCCTTTTTCAGATTAACGCTTCGAATTTTTATTAGCTGCTTTGCAATCTTTTTAATCGTCTTATCTTTTGCCTCATTCTTCTTCACGAGAAGCATGCCCGTTTTCAGCCAAGGTGTCTTCGAGTAACCCGCATTCTCAACAAGTTCACATTTCAGACCGAGTCTTTCTGCAGCATCTTTCACCTCTAAGATTTTTGGCAAAGGCACAGCTAAACTTTTTGGGATTTGCCGCCCTTCCTTTCTAGTTCTCGTCGAGTCAAAGTAGGCTGGCCATAATATTATTTTGTCTTGTTTGCGCATGGATAGTTCTCCTTATTTATGAGCATAATAGGCTGTTAATTTTGTGTTAATTTTGTCGATTCTAACGAAACCGAACCTTTCGAACTGTATTATATTATTTGGCTTTAACTTTTTACAAGCATTTTCAGCGATTCCTTCAGCTACCGTTGCGTCTGGCATAACAACTCGGCAAGGCATGTCCTCTCCCACCGGTATCCAATGGATTAACTGCGCCTTAGCTTTTCTCGCCTCCTCGTAAGATTCACTTATGAAGAATGCCTCAGCCGAATAAACGCTTGTGCTTTCGATTTTTATGTTGAAAAGCTCCATTAGCCTAATTACATTTCCAGACGTGAATACTTCCATGTCTTTCTTTGAAACCCAGAAAATGCCAGAGCCGTCTTTTTCAGGCTTTACTGTATATTCTCTGTATCCTCTTTCAGGTTTTTCTGGATGCAAATGCAGCTTCACCGTGAACGTTTTCGGAATCTGCTTCACTTTCAGTTCTATAGGATTGTTCACGAAGAAGTACCTGTCAGCTGTTGGATCCAAGATTTTGCGGTTGTAAGCGTAGAGGTTCTCCCAGCTTAAAATAACGTCCGACGTTTTAGGTCCGACATCAATAATCATCTTCTTTATCGCTTCTGGCATTATTCCACGCCTTCTTAAGGCTGCAAAAGTCGCTAACCGCGGGTCATCCCAATCCTCGTATACGCCTTCTCTTATTCCTTGAACAATTTTCGACTTGCTTAGAGATGCTCCAGTAATTTTTAGTCTGCCGTAATGGATGGCTTCAGGATATTTCCAGCCAAAGTGTTTATACATGTACTCTTGTCGAACCATGTTTGTCAAGTGTTCTTTTCCACGGATTATGTGCGTTATCCCCATCAAATGGTCGTCTACACCGCACGCCAGATTGTACAAGGGCCAAGCGTGATATTTGCTTCCGACCCGTGGATGCGGATATTTCTCTACGTCAATGACTCGTAGAGCAGGCCAATCTCTAACTGCTGGATTTGGGTGGTTCAAATCTGTTTTCACACGGTATACAGCCTCGCCTTCCCAATAGGCGCCTTCAAGCATGCGCTGCCATCTGTTAAGCTGCTCTTTTATTGGCAGATTGCGGCATTCACATGGTTTACCTGCTAATATTTTCTTTCGAAACGCCTCTGGCTGACATGTGCAAATGTAGGCATTGCCTTCTTTTAATAAACGCTCTGCATACTCGTAGTATATGGGAATCCTATCACTTTGAACATATTCTTCGTCGGATTTGCATCCAAGCCAAGCTAGATCCTCTCTGATGTGGTCGTAAAACTCCAACACTGGCCTTTTCAATTTGGGGTCTGTGTCCTCGAAACGTAAAATGAATTTGCCCTTATACATCCGTGCATATTCGTGGCATAATATTATGGCTCTTGCCGAACCTAAGTGTAGAACGCAGTCGGGGTTAGGAGAAAACCGCGTAATAACCTGCGCATATTTGTCTGTGTTTGGCAAAGGTGGCAGGCGCTTTTCCTCATCCACTTTTTCTTTTATAAGAGATTCTGGCCATTCATTGGCAACAATACGTTGCTGTTCACCTAATGAGAGATTATTAACTTCCTCAATGATTTCATTGACCAGCGCTGATAATTCCTTGACTTTTGTTCTAAACTCGGGTTTTTCGCCTAAAATTTTTCCTATAACTGAACCAGACTGCGCTTTGCCACCATGCTTAACAGCGTTTAACAAGGCAATTTTTCGAATAATTTCCTTAAGCTCAACGTTTTCTTTAGTCGGCAACAGCTTTACACTCTTTATAGGCTTAGATTTTCCTTTCAATTAAGAAGCGTGCAAACGCATTTAGTTTTTCCTTCGCATCTGATTTTGACAAAAGTTTTTCAGCTTCACTCCAACTCTCTTCAACAATTTTCCTAGCAAACCGTTTTACATATTCTACGGAACCATATTTTTTCATAATAGCTATAGCTTCATCTTTCAGTTTTTGGTCTGAAGTGTGCATGTTAAGAATTTCAACAATACGCTTTTTATCCTCAACTTTTGCAATCTTCAACGTGTGGATGACTATTAGGCTTCGTTTTCCTTCCGTTATATCTTGTCCATATCCACCTTTCTTTTCTACAAACTCTTTGCTTGTAATGTCTAGAATATCATCTTGCATTTGGAAGGCTATGCCTATGCTTTCAGCAAAGCTTCCAAGTTTTTCTACAAGCTCATCATTTGCATCTGCCAACACAGCAGCAATTTTTGCAGCCATTCGCGCCAAAGTCCCTGTTTTATAAGCGCACATCTGTAGATAGTCCTTCTCATCAATTTTATCGGCATTTGCTAAGCCTCTATGCCACGCAATGTCCATTGCTTGACCTAGGCTTAGGCTAATCATTTCTTGCACGTAAATTTCGTAAACTTTGTGCAGTTTTTCCGAGGGAATTTCATCTCTTTTTTCTATTAGTGGCAGAAGTGGCAGATAGTACATGGCATTTCCAGCGTTTATGGCTGTGTCTAAGCCATAGATTTTGTATGTGCAAGGTTTTCCTCTGCGAAATTCTGAAGAGTCCTCTATGTCGTCCACCATCAATGTTCCGTTATGGATTACTTCTGGGATTATCGCAAAATCCACAAAATCCTCTGATCTTTTACCTAATGCTTCACATATTAACAGAAATAGAGCAGGACGCCATCTTTTTCCGCCTCGGTCAAGAAACTCCCAAATTGGCTCTGCAATTGTCTTGTTTAACGCGTCTAAATTATATGTGTACTGCGGCGGATTTAGCTTGAATAGAATGGCTTTTTCGGAAAATTTTCTTGGGATATATTTTTCGATAACTTTATCTATCAAAGCGGCTTTCTTTTCAAGAAATCTCTCTATGTCCAAGGTTTATTTTCTCCCTCTGCGCCCATAGATCTCTACATCAAAACCTCTCATTCTTAGCCATTCTGTTGTCTTACCAGTTATCACGAGTGGAATTTTTTGTAAGGCTTGAACTGAACCAGCTCCGACAAGAAACATGGTGTTTTTCAGTTCTTCCATCAAAAGTGAAAGCACATTTTTCGTCTCTTTTACGCCTTTAATTGCCGTCTGTAACACTGGTTGTGAAAGACTGGTTAGATTTGCACCTAAAGATAGAGCCTTAGCAATTTCAACTCCGTCGCGGATTCCTCCAGAAGCAATTACTGGAATATTTACTGATCGGGATACTTCTGCTATGCTGATGGCTGTTGGAATCCCCCAATCCCAGAAAACGTCACTTAATCTACGTTGAAAACTGTTTTTTTGTTTTTTTGCACGGTAATATTCAACTGCTGCCCAGCTTGTGCCACCCGCGCCGCTCACATCTATACCACTTACGCCTATTGCCTCGAGTTTTTTGGCCTCTTCTGCAGCTATGCCAGCGCCTGTTTCCTTTACAATAATGGGCTTGTGCAGTTCTTTTGCAACTTCACCTATTTTTTCCAGCACACCCTTAAAGTTTGTTTGCCCTTCGGGTTGAGTGGTCTCTTGGAGCGGGTTCAAGTGTATCGCTAAAGCATCTGCTTCAATCATTTCCACAACTTTTTCTATCTCTTTTAGGCTGTAACCATGCACAAGTTGCACTCCGCCTATGTTGGCGATTAGGAATGCTGTTGGCGCTTTTTTACGAGCTATCGTGAATGTCTTTTCGAGTTTTTTGTCTTCTATCGCGGCTCGTTGACTTCCAACTCCCATACCTAAGCCTAACTCTTCTATAGCTTCTGCGATTGTGGCGTTGATTTTTGTGGCTTCGACTGTTCCACCAGTTATGGCGCCTACAATCAATGGTGCAGCAAATCTATGACCAAAAACGGTTGTGGATAAGTCTATTTTCTGCCTGTCAAGTTCTGGCAGCGCACGGTGGATAAAATGTATATCCTCAAAACCAGTTGTAATTCTTCTAGCTTGAACATTTTGATTCAAAGAAATCTGGATGTGCTCTGCTTTGCGTTTTCGTGTTTCTTTTGACAATTCTATTCCTTCTCTATTAAAGTGCCTTCCACTTTTTCTCCTTTCAGAGCTTTGTAAATATAATTTGCTTTTGTGGCGTTTACGATTGTCACGGAAATCCCTTTTTCTACAGCGGGTATAAGCTCTAACATTTTGCCGAACATGCCGCCGGTTACATCACAAGCTGAAGGCTTGCCAAGCTTATCCTTGAACGTTTTCAACTCTTCTAATGTTAAATGACTGTAAAGTTTCGCGTTTTTCTCAATTTTAGGGTCATCATCACACAATCCATCCACATCGACGCCCATTATGATTCGCTCTGCATTAAACTTTGTAGCAATATATGAAACAAGCTGATCACCAGATAATATTGTAAAGCCTAATTCCATGTCGAAAACTGCGTCGCCATATGTCACAGGGAGAAAGCCCATATTTAATAGCATTTTTAATGTTGTTTCTTCGAAATGTTGAATTCTGCCCTTTTTCGTTATTATGCATGAAGATGGAGTTATGCTTACAGCGGGAATCTTACGCCAAATCAACGCGTCCATGAATAAGCCGTTAAGCATAGTCATAGCATAGTGAGTTTCTGCGAAACCAATTTTTTGGCTTTCTTCTTTGAATCCATCTTTTATAGCGTATTGTTGTGCGCTTGGGTGTCCGAAGCTTCCGCCACCATGGACGACGAATAAATCCTTGAGATTTGCTTCCTTTATTTCCTTTGCTAGACGCCTTATATTTTCCATCCGCGCTGTGAATTCTCCATTTTTGTCTGTGATTACGGAGCCACCGATTTTTAATATCGTAAGTTTAATTTTGCTCAATTCTGACACCTTCATCCGTTTTTCTAGCTACAAAAGGTCTTCCGCCAGCTCTTTGAATGGCTTCCAAGATATCTTCAAGTTTCTCATTTTTACTTAGTGCAATCATGCAGCCTCCGCCTCCAGCACCAGTCAATTTTGCGCCTAGTGCTCCAGCTTTTCGAGCCGCATTTATGAGCCATTCTAGAGATTCATCTGAAACGCCCACGCCATAAAGCAACGCATGATTAATGTTCATTAACTCTCCCAGAGTCTCCAAGTCATTCTCCTTCAACGCGTCCACAGCTCTTAAAACAACTTCACGAGCTGCCCACATAATGTGGTCGACAATCTGCGAATGTTTTTCTCGTAAATTCCTTACTTTTTCAACTTGCAGGCGAGTGGATCTTTCTACGCCTGTGTTTCCAATTATGAGCGGTATGTCCATGCTAACTTCTAACGGCTTAAACCCTGTATCTGTTTGAAACAAGAGCGCCCCACCGAATGTTGCGATCGCAGGATCTATTCCAGAAGGCGTACCATGCACAGTTTTTTCTGCTTCAAAGGAGACGCGTAGAATGTCTTCTTTTGTCATTTTCACACCTACTAATTCTCCTACTGCTGCTGCCACGGCTGCTGCTACAGCTGCTGAAGAACCTAAGCCAGCGGCAACAGGCACTGTCGAGTTGATTTCAATGTTTAAGCCGACTCTTTCTCCATATTTTTCTAGGATTTTATCGACTGCTAGTTTGACTGGTTCAAATCGTGATTTGGCTTCTTTAGCGTCGCCTTGTTCGATTCTGAGGATTCCGTTTTCGAAACATCCAGAGAGATTCAGGTTTGCTGAGCGCATGTAGAGGCGTTTGTCTTTGCGGCTTTCCACATTTGCGTAGGCTCTTTTGTCTATGGCTAAAACTATGGCTGGTTCGCCGTAAACAACGAAGTGTTCTCCGAAAAGTATTACTTTAGCTGGAGCTGACGCAACAACCCCCATGATATATCACTATTTTGTGAAACAGACGGCGGCATACCCTACGACACTTGAGTAGTCGCCAATAACATCTCCACTAGTTTTATAGCTTAATAATTTTGCCTCTTTCACTCCCAAACTTTTCGCAGCACTAATCAAGGCAACTATAGGACCATAACCGCAAGCACTAACATGTTGAAGTTCAATAACAGAATAGAATTTGTCTTCATCTATTGCTCCAACAGCCTCAAGAGCTTGCCTATCTTTTTTCGCCGCTCTTTCTTGAGGCTCATAGTGCGTCATATCAGAAGAAGCAATAATAACAGCGTTTTTTCCAACTAAAACTTTAGCCACAGCTTTTCCAACTTCTTTGGCTGAAGTCAAGTCCTGCATAAGGAAGCAGATGGGTACAATTTTAAATTCTGAACCATAAAGATATTGAAGAAATGGAAGCTGAACTTCAATTGAGTGTTCAAAACGGTGGGCAGAATCGTCAACGTCAATTATACGTGATTCCTTCACAATTTTATTTGCTGTTTCACCGTCTATTTCCACATCGCCCAAAGGTGTTCGCCAAAAACCTTCATTCATCACAGCCAAAGCACTGCCATAACCAGTATGATTTGGGCCGAAGATGACAGCAATGTTTGGTTTGCCATCTGAAGCAAGTCTATAATAAGCGTGGGCTGCTATAGGCCCGGAAAACATGTATCCTGCATGTGGACAAATCAAACCAGCAACATTTTTTAGGCTTGTCTTGGCAACTTCAGGAATTTTTCCTGGTCCAAGTGCGTTTAGAAAGCATTCTTCTATTTGTCTTTTTAATGATTCGGCGTCTGCTTCGTAGAATGCCCCTGCTTGTGTTGGACGCCGAATTTTGCTCATTCCTTTAGGTTTCCTCCTCCTCTCTTGTGATTTTGGCTTCGAAATCGTCTATTGTCAAGGGCATGTCTTTGTCTGGTGACAGTTCTCCTCTTTCCCGCAATATTTGTCTTGCTAAAAGCCAATAGATGACCGCCAAGGCGCGTCTACCTTTATTGTTTGTGGGGATTACAAGGTCTACGTCCAAAAATTCGTTGTCTGTGCTGCAAAGGGCTATTACTGGTATACCAACCGAGGATGCTTCTTTGACTGCTTGGAAATCAGCTTTAGGGTCGGACACAATCAGCACTTCTGGTTCAATACGATTTGGATAAAGCGGATTTGACAAAAGTCCAGGGATGAAACGCCCAATCACAGGGGTTGCTCCGGTTATTTCACAGAATTTTTTAGCCGGCTCTTGTGCATAAAGCCTAGAGGCCGCAACAGCAATCTTTGCGGGTTCAAATCTAGCTAGGAATTTAGCAGTTACCCTTATTCGATCATCTGTTTTTTTGACGTCTAACACGAATAAGCCGTCGGGTCTAACGCGGTATATGAATTGTTGCATGTCGCCTGTTTTCATTCTTGTTCCAATGTGGATGCCCGCAGACAGAAGTGTGTCTCTAGGCAGTAGAAGCTCTTCCTCTATGGCAGTAGGTGTTTCTTCATCAGATTTTCCCTCTCCTTTTGTTTCTTTGATTTCTTCATCTGACAAATTTTTCATCTCCATTAAACGATTTTAAGCTCAGCCATTCTGGCTTTTTCTCCCAAGAACTGCTCAATCCTTATCAGCTCGTTTATTTTTGCTATACGTGTGCCTTCCACTATTCCCGTCTTTATGATAGGGCATTTTGAGGCCACAGCTAAATGTGCTATATGCCAATCACATGTGTCGCCTGAACGATGCGCCATCACAGGCACATATCCATTTCTTTTTGCCATTTCAATTGTTTCCCAAGCATCAGTCAGCGTGCCAACTTGATTCACTTTAATTATCACCGCGTTGGCTGCACCCATTTTTATTCCATGATTCAACCTTTCCACGTTGGTGGTAAAAAGGTCATCGCCACAAATCAGACAACTTTTAGCCTTCTTTGTTAATTCTGCAAATCCTTCAAAATCTCTTTCGTGCAAGGGATCCTCAACATAGACTGGATGATACTTCTTAATAAGTCCTAAAATAAACTCTATTTGTTCGCCAGAATCTCGGTTCTTTCCTTCCTTCTGGTAAATGTACGTTTCTTCCTTTTCACTCCACATTGAAGACGCAGCAACATCAAGACCGAAACCGCATTCAAAACCCAACTCATTTCCTACTTCAGCACATGCATCAGCTAAAATCTCTACTGCATCTAAATTTCCAACGTTTGCAACCCAAGCTCCTTCGTCGCTTCTTCCACCCCCAAAAAGCTTATCCTTTTTTTTCAAGGCAACGCCGATTCGGCGATGAACCAAGATATTGGCTTCAGCAGCTTCAAGAAAAGACTCAGCTTCGTAAGGTATGGATAGGAACTCTTGTATGTCTGGAGATTTTCCAAGCGCATGTTTTCCACCGCTTATTGTATTTCCAAGCGGGTATGGGAGCTCACGCGTAACCTGTCCTCCTAGAAATTGGAAAAGGAGTATGCCAAGAGAATTTGCAGCTGCCTCCGCATTTGCCAGGGATATAGCACAGGCTGTATTACCGCCTATAACTCTAAAATCTTTTGAACCGTCAATTTCATGCAATATTCGATCTAATTCTTCTTGGGAATCAGCATTTAACCCAACAATTTCTGGAGCTATAAGCTCCTCAACTTTTTTTATTGCTTGATCCACTCCGCCTTGTGGATAATAAACCACTTCGGCTTTTCCGCGGCTTTCTCCAGCTGGTGCAGAGGCTCTTCCGAAACCTGAATTTGTTGTTATATCTACTTCTATGGTTTCTTGTCCTCTCGTGTTGAAAACTTTGCGAGCGATTATGTCTTCAATAACTGCGGACATGTTTTTCTCCTATTTGCTCCTCTAATAATAGTTTCTCGCTTCCTTTCTTTTTTCAGCTTCTTCATAAAAGCGTAAAACTTCATCAATAATTTCCACATGTGACAACAACATACGCCTGCAGCAATATCGCTTAATTCCTAAACTATCTAAAACGTCTGAAGCCTTTTCTCCAGCTTTAACTCTTGTAGCGAACTCTTCCCATGCGTCTCCAATTAGTTTGCCACATGTAAAACATCTTACTGGTATAATCATGTCAATTCTTCCTTATCTGTAGCTTTTCTGATCTCTAGCGCGCGCACCAGGGCCTCCAAATTTTTTAGACTCTTTTTTCCTGGAATCGCCAACAATCATCGCCCTATCATATTCGGTGAAAACCGTGCGCAAGTGTGTGCTTTTAGTCCACTTCAATAAAGCGTTAGCAACTGCCATTCTTGCAGCTTCTGCTTGCCCCATGAAACCTCCTCCAGATACTTTAATATCCATGTCTAACTGTTTCCAGACTTCATCTCCCGCTTGCAAAAGCGGCTCCATAATTTTTTCGCGGGCGATTTCAGGGTCAAAAATTTCTATTGGAATTCTGTTGATGTATACTTTTCCCGTTCCAGGTTTGACAACAGCCCTTGCTATAGCTGTTTTTCTTTTTCCGCTAATAACTAAAACTTTTTTAGTTGGCATAACTATTCACCCGGGTTCCATCCCACTTCTTTGGCTAGTTCACTAACCGTAAAGTAAGGACACTTTAGTTTTTGGGCATGGGCGTCTGCTAATGTTTCCGTTTTATGTTCCTTTAACTCTTCTGGCATACCAATAAACACCTTAAGACGTTTGTAAGCTTGTTTACCCTTTGGTTGTCTGTATGGAAGCATACCTCGCACAGTTCTTCTGACTATTCTGTCTGGCCTTTTATAGTGGAGTGGTCCTTTTTCTGGGTAGCCTACTTCCAAAAATTCTTTAGCTTCTATAACCTTGCTTTTCTTTTTCCCGGAAATTACAGCTTTTTCGGCGTTCACGATTATTATTTCTTCACCATTTAGTAAGCGCTTGGCAATTATGCTTGCCATTCTGCCAATGATAAGTCCTTCAGCATTTATTATTGATGCTGACTTGTTTATAGATTTCATTCTCTCACCCAATTATCTTGATATTCGAGCCTTTTGGATTTTTCTTGATAAGCTCAGAAAATGACAGATGTTTGCCCTTAGCCGCCTTTATTTTCTCCTTTGCTTTTCCCGAGAGAGCGAAAGCTGTTACTGTTATTGGATGGTTTATTTCACCTGCACCTAGCACCTTACCCGGAACAACCACCATCTCATTCTTTTGTGTGTATCTGTTTAAGCGGCTTAAATTTACAGCTACACGTTTCCTCCTCGGCTTGGCTAGGCGTTCAGCAATGTCTCTCCAAATTTCAGCCTTATTTTCTTTGCTTTGCTTTTTTAGAAAATGAATAAGATCTAGAAGTTCTGGATTTGTCGCTTTAGCTTTCCTCAACCTTCTTCACCTTAATTTGAGTTTCAAATTCTTTTAGCTGTTTATCCAAAATTTTAACGGCTTCTGAAAGTATTCGCTCGGGAGGAAGCACTCCTGATGATTCAAGACTAAATATGAACATGTCTTTTTCCCAAGTAACTTCTATTGATGGTGGATTTTGCGTGCAAGCTTTAACACAATCCATACAAAGAATACAAGCCATTAAATTGCGAACTTCTATTTTGTTGCCTGTTTTGGCGAAAACATTTCTGGGGCAAATGTCCGCGCATTTTCCACAGTTATCACAGTTTTTGGAAATTTTTATTTTCGGCACATATTTATATGTGCACATTGAGACTGGTTGCCATTTCGCATGATTCTTTCCCTTCCCAAGTCTTACATAGGCTTCAAGCCTAATTTTCTGCTCTTTCGCCAATTTCATTATCGGAATCTTTTCGCTTACCGGCATTATATCAGGGTTTTCCGATTTCAACTCGCCTGAGTAAACAGTCTTTGTCCCTTCCTTTGCTTCCACATCTAACGTAAGTGTAACCCTACAAAGGTTGCATCCAAACTCGCTTTTGCATGGACATTCTTCGGGCAAATTATAACTATCCAAATCGGTTTTAAGAGGGATAAGACCCAGTCTATGCGCTATAACTTCATCTTGTAGTATGGAAGAGTTTTCAAGCATTACAATTTCATCTACAGCCATACATGGAACTTCAGTCAGTATTACCCTTCTCAAAGCATTTACATATGGAACATCAACTCCGCGAATGAGTAGACGCATGCTTTTATCGTCTTTTTCGAGCACTTCAATTTCCACTTAATATGACACTCCACAATAGGCTACGATAACCTGTGCCGTTCAATAGAATACTAGTGGATTATTTCAATTTTTCTGTTAAAAGAAGAATAACATAAATCAGCTAGACTCTTCTTCCCCTTCTACCGCCTGGTCTTCTCGTACCATCATGGGGGATAGGCGTAACTTCCTCAATGCGTCCTATTTGGAAACCAACTCTGGCTAAGGCTCTTATAGCTGCTTGGGCGCCTGGACCTGGGGTTCTTGGTCTTGAGCCTCCTGGTGCGCGCACTTTGATGTGTATGGCTGTTATTCCCTTGTCTTTGGCTATTTCCGCTACTGCATTTGCTGAACGCATGGCGGCATAAGGTGAAGATTCCATCCTATCCGCTTTAACGAACATTCCGCCAGACGCTCTAGCTATTGTCTCTGCACCTGAAATGTCCGTTATGTGAATTAACGTATTATTGTAGGAACTGTAAATATGAACAACTGCCCATTTCTCTGCTTTCTTGCCTGAACTGCTCATTGCTCTTTCTCCTTCGTTTCGCTTGATTTAGCCTCGGTTGATGGCGCAATGGTTATTGTTTGGCGTAATGGGTGACTTGGATTTGAAAAGGGGCTTTTAGGCGTATATGCTATCTGGTTTTCTTCTTCTCTAGTCACAATATAGCTTGGTGTAGTCACCTTTCTATTTCCTACTGTTATATGTCCGTGAGTTATGAGTTGACGCGTCTGATAGATGCTTTTGGCTAACCCCTTACGGAAAACAATAGTTTGAAGTCTCCTCTCAAGAATATCCTCTATAGTCAAGTCTAAAACATCATCCAAAACCGCGTTTTCATTAAGCACGCCTAGTTTCTTTAAGTGCGCAAGAAGTTCTCTTTCCATTTTTTCCCGTTCCTTAGGTGATTTACCTATAAGTGAACGGGCTATTCCTCTAAACTTTGATAACATGGTTTCGTGGCGCCATAATTCATGCTTGTTTCTGAGACCGTATTGACCTAAAAATTTGAGTTCGTCTTTAAGAATGTCGCTTCGCCATGGAAAACGCGGTGTCACATATTTTTTTCTCTGCTTTTTAATGTCGCCCATGGCTACCCACCTTCAGGCGCTGCTGGCCTAACAAGTGCTTTCTTCTTAACTCCGAGAGCCTTTCCGGATCTGCCCGTGGTTTTGGTTCGTTGTCCCCGTACTTTCAATCCATAAGCGTGGCGGTATCCACGCCACGATTTCATTACTTTCATTTGCTCAATATCAGTTTTAGTTTTTAAAACAAGATCTGCGCTAATTAGGTGTTGATCTTTACCCGTTTCCAAATCTTTTCTTCTGTTTAAAAACCAGTTGGGAATTCCATGCTTCACAGGGTCTTCAATTATTTCTTCTATCTTTTCAACGTCTGCTTCCGTTAAAAATCCGGCTCTCGTGTGGGGATCAATTCCTGCTTTCTTTAATATTGCGTTTGCGAGGTTTAGGCTTATTCCCTTAATTTTTCTTAGGGCGAAAGATACTTTTAGAGTGCCGTCTACGTCAGCGTCTGTTATTCGGAGGATATGGCGGAATTCTTTTGACATTATTGTCGCCCTATAGTCTAAAGCTAACTACGAAATAAATTAGAGTTTATTTAAACCTTACTGGTTGTTAACTGTCATATGCGTTAAAGAGAAAACCATTGAACCGAACCATAAGTAGTTAAACCGAAAGTTGGAGATGTCTACAGTAAGGCTATTTTTTCTGTTGCGAGATTCGAATATATGCTTAAATTAGAGTCTCCTTCATAGTTTGAAAAGGCGAGCAATTGTCAAATAATGAACGCAGTTTCCTTTCAAAGCCAATATTACTTGTATGATTCTAAATAATAAAACAGAGGATGCCCTTTAAAGCGCTCAGCGATTTTTACAGAGTCGATGCTCCCTATTTGAAAGTTGTGTTGCCTAAAAAATATAGCAAAAGCGTTGGATGCTATGTTTCCAAAACCAATACAATTCATTTAAGTAGTGGAGAAAAACTTGAAGATCCGTTTGTGATTCTTCACGAGTTTTGTCATCATCTTCGGACGCATGACAGAAAACATCGGGGAACAGAAAAGTATGCCAACAAATTTGCAATGGATTTCATAGAAGCTTTCAAACCTTCTCGCAAGCATTCCTCCCATGTTTCCTACAAGTAATGACGAGTGACACATCTAAAAATTCCATAATGATTGACCATGTTTTCAATATAATGTCAAGGAACAATGTAACTTGCTAAAAGCATGGATTAATAGGAAAAGGTTTTTAGTTTAGTTGTTATATGAAAGTCTGCAAACGTATTTAGAATATTGTGAGGATGATAAGTGATGTCTGTGTTTGCAGCACCAGGTGCATATGACCGTGCCATAACCGTTTTCTCACCAGATGGAAGGCTTTTCCAAGTAGAATATGCCATGGAATTGGTTAATCGTGGAGCAACAATTTTGGGTATAAGATGCGCTGAAGGCGTAGTTATTGGAGCAGAAGAAAACGTTGAGCCTCTCGAAGAGGCGGAATACTCATGGAAAATTTTCAAAGTTGACGAACACATAGGCGTGGCAATAGTAGGCTTAAGCTCAGACGCCCGCATGCTCATAGATCAAGCACGCGTGTACGCTCAAAGTAACAAGCTGACTTATGATGAGCCCATAGATACAGAAGTTGTTACCAAAAGAATATGCGACATAAAACAGCTTTACACACAACATGCAGGCGTAAGACCCTTCGGAGTCTCGCTGATATTTGGCGGCGTAGACAAAGCAGGAACCCGCCTTTTCGGAACACACCCAAGCGGAACTTATAGAGGTTTCAAGGCAACAGCCCAAGGAGCAGGAAGAGAAACAGTACTCGCCATATTGAAGGAAGAATACCGTGAAGACATGAACCTTGAAGAAACCATAAAACTTGCAGTAAAATGCCTAACAAAAGCCTTAGAAGCAAGACAACTGCCGCCGCGAATAAAAATAGCAGTAATTCCTTCTGAAACAAAGAAAATGGAAATGTTAAGCGACGATAAAATTGAACGTTACATGAAATAGCTACAGACTTGAGCAAGTGAAGAAGTAATGAGTGATAAATACACTGTCGCACGCATAATAAAAGACAATGAACGCTACGAGGTTCTCGTAAAACCCCAAAAAGCTTTAGATTACCGTATGGGGAAGCTAGCTGCAATAACCGAAGCCTTAGTTACAGAAACCATATTTTCAGATGCAAACAAAGGTACAAAAGTGTCAGAAGAAAATCTGCGCAAAGCCTTCGGAATCGTAGATCAATTAAAGATAGCGGAAATAATACTGCGAAAAGGAACATTACAGTTGACAACAGAACAACGAAGAAAAATGATAGAAGAAAAGCGAAAGCAAATAATTGATTTCATAGCGAGGCAATGTGTGGATCCTAAAACAAATTTGCCACATCCGCCGTCACGCATAGAAAACGCCATGGAACAAATTCACTATCCAATAGAACCCTTTAAATCGTTAGAAGAACAAGCGCGAGACATAATCAAACTGTTACGTCCAATTTTGCCACTAAAAATGGAACAAGTAGCTGTTGGCGTGCGTATACCTGCAGAATACGCGGCAAAGGCTTACGGAACGGTCAAAGGGTTCGGAACAATAAAGAGAGAAGAGTGGCGCGCAGACGGTTCATGGTACGGAGTTTTGGAAATGCCAGCAGGCTTATACGCTCCATTCCTAGAAAAGCTTGGAGAAATAACAAAAGGAGCAGGCGAAGCAAAAATCACCTCTTAATGGTTTGTTTGTTATGAATGGTTAGGATGGGAGAAATATGCCAACATTTTTTGAGAGAAGACAGATTGTAACGCCAGGAGACTTGATTGCAGAAGGCGACTACATAACAGGCGAAAACACATACGCGGAAGGAAACAGAATTTACGCATCGCGAATTGGAATTGTGGAGTATGATAACAAAAAAATAAATGTGGTAGCGCTACGGGCGTTTTACATTCCCAGAGTGGGAGACATTGTTATAGGAACAGTTGTGGAAGTGGGATTCAACGGATGGACAGTGTACATTAACGCGCCTTACGAAGCCCTTTTAAGAGCATCCGAAGTTCTAAGCAGACCTTTCAAACCGCAAAAAGACGAGCTATCTCAATTTCTTAACGTAGGAGATTTAGTTGTTGCAAAAATAAGTGCTTATGATCGAGCCCATAATCCGCAACTGTCAGTCAGTGAACCAGGACTGGGAAAGATAACTCGTGGACAAATAATAAAAATTACATCCACAAAAATTCCCCGTGTTATCGGTAGAAAAGGCTCAATGGTGTCCATGATAACTCAGGAAACAGGTTGCCAAATAATTCTTGGTTTAAACGGGGTCATATTAGTCACTGGCAAAAATCCGGAAGATGAGGAGTTGGCTTTAATGGCGATTCGCAAAATTGAAGAAGAATCTCATATAAGCGGTTTAACTGACCGCGTAACCCAGATGTTAAAAGAAGAAAAAAAGGGAGGAAAAATAAAAAATGAGTCAAAAAACTGAAAAATTAATTGATAAGAAAGGATTAAGACTTGATGGTAGAAAACCAGATGAGTTAAGACCAATAAAAATGGAAGTAGGCATCTTATCCAACGCTGAGGGTTCAGCCTATATCGAGCAAGGAAAAAACAAGATTTTGGCTGCAGTATTTGGTCCAAAAGAGATGCATCCAAAACATTTGGCACTTCCAGACCGCATGGTTATAAGATGCCGCTATCACATGGCGCCTTTCTCTGTTCAAGAACGCAAATCCCCTTCACCTTCAAGAAGAGAGATAGAGCTTTCAAAAGTTATAAGAGAATCCCTCGAACCAACAGTTTTCATGGAATACTATCCACGTACAGGCATAGACGTTTTCATTGAAGTTTTGCAAGCCGATGGAAGCACAAGATGTGCCAGCATAACAGCCGCATCCGTGGCTATGGCTGACGCTGGGATTCCAATGCGCGATTTGGTTGCAGCATGCTCTGCAGGAAAAGTAGACGACACAATAATTTTGGATTTGATGGATGCTGAAGACAAACTGGGTTCAGCGGACGTTCCAGTTGCTCTAATGCCAAATCATAATGCCGTAACGCTACTACAAATGGACGGAATATTAACAGCAGAAGAGTTCGAGAAAACTGTAAGTCTAGCCCTCGAAGGATGTCAAAAAATCTACGCAATGCAAAAAGAAGCACTAAAAACTAGGTACGTGAGCGTGAAGGAGGTTGAAGAATAATGTCATCAGTAATAACACGCGTAAAACAGAAACAGATTGCACAAGCAATTGCTAAAGGAAAACGTTTAGATGGCAGAGACTTAGCAGACTATCGCGAAATAAAAATTGAGCAAGGAATAATAGAACGTGCAGAAGGCTCAGCTAGAATACTGCTTGGTAAAACAGAAGTTTTAGTTGGGACAAAAATCGAACTGGGCGAACCATTTCCCGACACACCAAACGAAGGTGTTCTAACAGTAAACGCTGAACTTGTGCCTTTAGCTTCCTCAACATTCGAGCCTGGGCCTCCAGACGAAAACTCTATAGAATTAGCCCGCATCGTTGACAGAGGAATAAGAGAATCAAAAGCAATCGACACAGAAAAGCTCTGTATTGAACCTGGAAAGAAAGTGTTTGTTATTTTCGTGGATGTTTACGTGCTGAACCACGATGGCAATCTAATTGACGCTTCCGCTCTTGCGGCAGTAGCTGCTTTACTTAACACCAAAATGCCTAACTACGAGATTAAAGAGGGAGAAGTAAAACTCAAACCGGGTTATACTCCACTACCAATGAGAAAGCGCCCCATAACTGTTACTTTTGCTAAGATAAGCGACAAACTTGTTGTTGACGCGTGGCTAGAAGAAGAACAGGTGATGGATGCCCGACTTTCAATGGCAATTGATGACGACGGCAACATATGCGCAATACAGAAAGGGGGAAGTGGCTACTTTACGGTGCAAGAAATATTGGATGCTGCGAAAATGGCTAGAGAAAAGTCTGAGGAAATACGCAAGAAACTGAAGTGGTAATTGATGGGTAGGACAAAAAAAGTAGGACCAACACGTGGTTTAGGAGTCCGTTATGGGTCTACTGTTAGAAAACGATACATCAAAGTAGTAACAGAAATGAAGAAACCCCACAGATGCCCGCAATGTGGATTTACACGTGTGAAACGGGCGAGTGTTGGTGTTTGGAAATGTGGAAAATGTGGATTCACGTTCACTGGTGGCGCTTATGTTCCAACAACAAAGTTGGGAATTGTTGCGAGGCGCGTGGCTAAAGGTGCACCTATAGAAGAGGCAATCAAGACTGAAGAAACTGAATAATGCTTCGCGCTTAGTTTTGAGTGATCTAATATTGGTTAAAAGACAATCCGTGCTTTTGACGACTTCAAGAAGACCAACAGTAAACGTAAGAACGCTGTGCAAAGATCTCTCTTACGTTTTCCCGAATATTGTGCGTGTAAATCGGGGTAAATTAAGCCTTGAAGAAGTAGCTGAAAAAGCGATGGAGTTTAACGCTGAAAAACTGATAATAGTTGATCGTTGGGAAAAAGGCTTCGGAAAGATAGAGTTCTTTGAAGTTAGACGTGATGGTTTAAGGAAAGTTTTGCCAATAGTTTATCTGCGTAATGCGAAGTTCCGAAGGGATTTCGAAGAACAAAAGCATAGAAGAGAAAAAATAAAGTCTGTTCTGGTTGCTACCGTTTCGAATGGGAACTTCGAAATCAAAAAATTTGAAGATTTTTTTGCCAGTTTTTTCAACGTTCCAGCTCTTTCATTCGAAGACGCTGTGAACAGCAATTGTGATGCTATTATGCAGGTTCTAGTGGACTACCTAAAACGAATGGCAATTACGTTTAGGCTTATTCCTGAACTAGTTGAAGTTGGTTCACGAATAGAGATAGCGCATTTAGCTTGGAAGGCAACACAATGAAGGCGAAGGCTGTCATACACCTCAAGTTTCCTTCAAAAAGGTATTTGAGAATAGTTTTTAAGGCTTTAAAGCCGGAAGTTGTTAAACATGCTGCGATGCGTTCTGTGGCAAATTTGAAACAAGAGGACAGGTTTTTAGTTTTGACAGTTGAAGCCAAGGATACTGTCGCTTTACGAGCTGCATTAAATGCTTACTTAAGATGGGTAAACTCGATTTTAACCGTTTTAGATGTTCTGAAAACACAATAAATGGTAGCTGTCATCTTTGCTGAGCTTAGCTCCCCCCTCATATAACATGGATTGAATCTCCAGTGACAACTCAACTTTTCAAAACATAAAGAGTATGTTAAGAAAGGAATAGATACCTTTTAGAAAATGCTTTATTAACAGCTGTGCTTATTGCTGTGCAGAATGGAAGGATAAAATTGAGTGAAGAAATGTCGAAGCTTCCGCCCCAAGTCCAGGAACGATTATTAAGGTACCAACAACTTCAACAAACGCTGCAAACAGTTCTAGCGCAAAAGCAGCAAGTTGAAATCGAGCTAACAGAAATTGAACAAGCTTTAAGTGAAATGCAGAAAACAGCTGACGACACACCCATATACAAAGGTATAGGCACACTTTTAGTTAAAACAGAAAAAACAAAAGTAACAGCTGATTTAAACGAGCGAAAAGAATTGCTTAACACGCGCGCCACAGTTTTGGGAAAACAAGAAGAACGCTTACGCACGCAAATGAAGGATTTACAGACTAAACTCCAACAAGATCTAAGCCCGGTTTCGCCATCATAGCCGTAGCTTATCATGGTGGAAACTGTGGAAGAGTTAGGCTTATCAGACTTAACCACTAAACAAATCGAAGAAATATGCACCCTTGCAGAGGAAACTGCAAGGCAGTATGTTCTATCAAAAATAGCTTCAAAAAGAATTGAAACTTTAAACATAAGCGTAGAAGCTGAAGGAATAAACCCTGTTACATTAACAGTTGACATAGATATTGCTTTATCACCATTAATGAAAGGTTTCGATGCACAAAAGCTCGTTAACGATGCCATAAAAGAAGCTTTCAAATCCGCCGAGACGTATTTGAGGAAACTGAAATGTCGTTCAAAGAAATAACTAGAATACTAGACGAAATAGGCACAAAACTAGTTGTCTTGTTGTGTCATCATAATGCTGACCCTGACGCAGTATGCTCAGCCTACGCCTTTGCAAATCTGCTTAAGCAGTTAAGACCAAATTTCGAAGTTGAAATTGGAGTAGCGCAAGGAGTAAGTCGCCTTTCAAAACATCTTCTGAAATTTTTGCCAATAGAAGTGAAAACACAGCCAAGCATAGAAAAGGCAGACGTTATGGTGCTGCTTGACACTAACACAATTCAACAACTTGATAACTTGACTGAAAAAGTGAAAAATTCAAAGGCACCAATAATCGTAGTTGATCATCATGCAACTCATCCGGAAACAGAACAAATAGCAAGGCTTTGCATAACCAATGAGGAATCATCTTCGACTTGCGAGATTGTCTATAACTTCTACAAGGAAATGGGTGTCAAACCAAATGAAAACGAGGCTAAAGCTTTATTCCTGGGCATAGCTTTTGACACACGCCATTTTGTTTTGGCAAATTCCTCCACACTGAAAACTGTTGCGGAACTGATTGATGTTAGCGTAAACGCTCAAGAGACATTGTCGATGCTTTCGTTGCCTATGGATTTTTCGGAGCGTGTTGCAAGGTTAAAGGCTTGCAGAAGAGCAAGAATTTTCAAGGTTGGTGACTGGATAATCGCGTTCTCTCATGTCAGCGCTTTTCAAGCGTCAGCGGCGAGGGCAATTGTGGATTTAGGTGCTCATGTAGGTGTTGTAGCTGGTCAAAAAAATGATAAAATAGAAATTAGCCTTCGCTGCGCCCGAGAATTTTACGAGAAAACGGGCATACACTTAGGCAAAGATATTGCTAAACCTTTAGGCGAATATCTCCACGGCATGGGTGGCGGACACGCTACAGCAGCAGGAGTAAATGGCACTGGAGAGATTAAAACTGGACTGAAGCGTTGTTTACGACTTTTGAAAGAAAAACTAGTTAATCAATAGTAAGTAGTTACTCTTAAATGAAGCGATAGCTCGCTTAAGACTAGGCAGGGCAACACTGGAATGGCAATCATCAAAACAAAAAACCTCACATACACATATCCAGGCAGCACAAAAGCGTCAATTAGCGATGTTTTCATAAAAATAGAAAAAGGAGAATTCACACTAATCACTGGACCAAGCGGGTGTGGAAAAACAACTCTCTGTAGGTGCTTCAACGGGTTAATTCCGCATTTCTATCAAGGCGAGCTTAAAGGTGAAATCACTGTTCAAGGACTTAACGTTGCAGAGCACCCAATTCATGAATTAGCAAAACGTGTTGGACTTGTTTTTCAGAACCCTGAGAATCAGCTTTTCGCTTTATCTGTTGAGAAAGATGTGGCTTTTGGACTGGAAAACCTTGGAATCCCAAGAGAAGAAATGCGCCAAAGAGTAGACTGGGCATTGCAACTAGCGGGCATTTATGATTTGAGAGAAAGAGCACCGCATGAGCTTTCAGGCGGTCAACAGCAACGTGCCGCAATCGCGTCAGTTCTAGCTATGCAGCCAGAAGTAATAGTGCTTGACGAGCCCACCTCTTTCCTCGACCCATTAGGCGCAAAAAAAATTTTTGAAGTAATCTACGATTTGAACAGAAAACTCGGGTTAACTATAATTCTTGTTGAACATAGGCTTGATTTAACGGCAAAATATGCAAGCCACATAATTATAATGGACGAAGGAAAAGTCGTGTTAGACGGTGAGCCTCATCAAATCTTGAGTTCTGAAGAAACTCGTCTAATCGGTGTTGGCATACCAAAGGCAACACAACTTTACCATATTTTGAGAAAAGATGGAGCAAAACTTGCCAATACTATTCCTTTGTCTTCAGACGAGATGGCAACTTTGCTTAGGGAGGCGTTTAAGGGTTAATGATTGAAGTTCAAGACGTCTACTTCACCTATCCAAGTGGTGTAGAAGCATTGAAAGGCATACAATTGACCATTAGAAATGGCGAGTTTGTAGCAGTAATGGGACAAAACGGTGCTGGAAAAACGACCCTCGTCAAACATTTCAACGGCTTACTGAAGCCGACAAAGGGAAAAGTGCTCATTGACGGTGTTGAAACAACGAAGGTGAGTGTGGCAAGCCTAGCCAGAAATGTAGGATTTGTTTTTCAAAATCCAGACCATCAACTTTTCAGCGAAACAGTCGAAGACGAGATAGCCTTCGCACTAAAAAACTTCGGGTTCAAAGAATCCATCACAAAAAGAAGAGTAACATGGGCACTGAACCTGTTAGGCTTAACTCAGTACAAAAAAACTTCGCCTTTCATGCTGAGTGGTGGAGAAAGGAAACGTGTAGCCCTCGCCTCAGTGTTAGCCTGGAACCCTAAAATATTGATTTTGGATGAGCCTACCATAGGGCAAGATTATCAACAAAAAGAGAAACTGCGGCAGTTTATTCTGCAAATGAAAGCTCAGCGAAAAACAGTAATCATCGTGACACATGATGTAGAGTTTGTAGCTGAATGCAATCCAAGAGTATTGCTAATGCGCGAAGGAAAAATCATAGTTGACAGCGAAGCAAGAAAAGTTCTCACGAATTCTGAGGTTTTAACCCAAGCATCCATTGTTCCACCCCAGATAGCTCAAATCTTTCTGCAACTATACGATTTCGAGCTGCCGCAAAACATCATTGATGTTTACGAAGCCCATCAAATATTGCTTAAAGCTTTGGAGAAAAAGGCTAAATGAGTGTTTTTGAAGGGCTCAAATTTCGCAAAGTCTATTCACCGATTCACAATTTAGACCCGAGAATAAAATTTGTCTACGTCTGCGCTATCTTTGGCGTAGCAATAATTTTCTGGGAACTCTTACCTTTGATAACACTTTTTGTTTTGCAACTTCCATTCGTTTTTTTGGCTGGTGTTAGGCGTCAATGGCTCCGCTCAATGCGAGGAGCAGCTTTCCTAGCTACGATAATTTTCTTAACAAACTTCATCTTTTCATTCATTGGAGCAGGCTATATAGTTACAGCAAAAAACCTTGAAAATGCCGTTGCATTGACATTGCGCTTCATAGTGCTTGTTGAATCTTTCTCCGTTTTCTTCTTAACAACTTCACCAGACCATTTAGGATTAGCCCTAGAACAGACACGCATACCATACGAGTTTTGCTTCGCCTTCACAACCGCAGTGCGTTTTGTCCCAGTTTTAGCAGAAGAGGCGCAGACTATAATGGATGCTCAAAAAGCAAGAGGCTTAGAGCTTGAACGTGGAAACTTTCTAAAAAGGATTAGAAACTATATTCCAATTCTAATTCCCCTAATAGTGAGTGCCATCCGAAGAAGCCTCGAATTAGCTGAAGCAATGGAATCCCGCGCATGGGGAGCAACCAAAAAACGCACAAACCTATACATGTTAAAATTGCATCGAAGTGACTTTGCTCTAATCGTCATAACCATCGGAATCATAGCAGTAGCGCTCTACGTTCGATTTTACGTTGCGATTCCTTCATTGAATGAGCTTCTAATGGGTTCATCTTAAACCGCAAGACTTTTAATTTAGTCATATGTGTAATGGACTTTCGGGAGTTTGGAAAAATTTGAAATGGCTGAAGGCTGCGGCAGAAGAAATAATCACCGGCATCAAAAGTTGCTTCGAAGAACTCAACATGAACGAAGTTGAACAGTTAATCCAGCTATTGCTTGACGCAAAAGACAAAAAAATCTTCATTGTCGGCATGGGAAGAAGCGGATTCGTCGCCAGAGCCTTCGCATTGCGCCTCATGAATTTGGGTTTTAATGTTTACTTTCTAGGCGAGACTATCACGCCAGCAGCAGAAAAAGGAGACATATTAATCGCCATTTCCGGAACAGGCGCCACAAAAATGGTTTTAACAGCGAGCACAGCGGCAAAAGAAATCGGTGCAACCGTCATCGCTCTAACGTCCTTTTCGGAATCACCCCTAGGACAGACTGCAGACCTTATTGTAACGATCAAAGGAAGAACTAAAACAGGTTGGCCAAAGGAAGAAGATTATTTGGCTAGGCAAATCATAGGCGAACGCGAACCATTAACCCCGCTTGGAAGCGTCTTCGAGAACAACTGCATGGTTTTTCTAGACAGCCTAGTCGTAGAACTAATGCACAGAATGGGACGAACGGAAGCAGATTTAAAACGAAGACACGCCACAATAGAATAGCATATGAATAGGGAGCGACGGACAAAAATGCGCGCAAAATGGAAAAAGAAACGCATGCGCCGAGAAAAAAAGAAACGACAAAAACGGCGCAAGCGATATAAGTAATCTTTTCCATGTCTTCATTTTTTGGCATTTTCTAATGAAACATTATTTCAAAGCTTCAAATGTGTTGCATTTTGTATATGGTCGTTAGTTTTAAGCATGCTCAAGATTAAGAGTGCATATAACTTATTAAGACTCACTACACACTATATTTAATGGAAAAAATCACTAACCGCTCTAAATAAAAAAGGTTCACTGGTGAGAAAACACTATGCCAAAAACCTCTTCCGAAACCACAGAACAGACTGAAGTAGGCGTAATATTAAAAGAAGAGGGAAGAAAACCAGCCGTTTTCAGAGAAGCCTACCCAATAAAAGAGCCTTATGTCTACGCTGCAATCGTCAAAGACCCAAAAACACAGAAGATATTGTATGAAGTTATAGAGCCAACGCTTCAAAAAGAAGAAGAGAAACGGCTTAAAGAAATAAAGACTTTCCTAATGGAAGAGGTAGATGTAAACTTAAAAGACATAGAAACCAAGGAAAAAGCAGAAAATTATCTAAAAGAGAAAATAAACGCAATAATCAAGAAATATCGCATCAATGTTCCATCGGAATCAGTTGACAAACTAACATACTACATAGTTAGGGATTTCATAGGCTACAGCAAAATAGACCCCTTAATGAAGGATCATCTTATAGAAGACATATCGGGAGACGGCGTAAACATCCCAATCTACATTTGGCATAGACTTTACGAATCGTTACCAACAAACATCATATTCAAGGATGAAACAGAGCTTAACTCTTTCATAATCCGCCTTGCATACTTGGCGGAGAAAAACATCTCTATTGCTTCTCCAATTCTGGATGCGTCACTTCCAGATGGCAGCCGAATACAGTTAACTTATGGCAATGAAGTTACAAGAAGAGGTTCAACATTCACCATCCGACGTTTCAGAGTAGATCCACTGACCATTTCAGATTTAATTGCTTTTAACACTATTTCCTCGGAGATGGCTGCTTATCTATGGTACATTATAGAAAACAGAGCCTCAGTTCTCGTAGCAGGAGGCGTAGCTTCTGGAAAAACAACCATGCTGAATTGCCTATCAATGTTCATTAAACCAGAAATGAAGATAGTAAGCGTTGAAGATACACAGGAGCTTAATCTTCCCCATGAAAACTGGATACCCTCAGTTGTAAGATTAGGATTTGGACACGAAGATAAAAAAGGCGGTTCGATAACGCTGTTTGACTTATTGAAGGCCGCAGTTAGACAAAGACCCGACTACATAATTGTTGGCGAAGTTCGCGGAGAAGAGGCCTATACGCTATTTCAGGCAATGGCAACAGGACACCTGGGCTTAAGCACAATACATGCAGAATCGGTTGAAGCTGTAATAAACCGTCTCGAATCTGAACCAATGAACATTCCAAAAGCGCTCATAGCTATGACAAACGTCATTATGGTCATGACAAGAACCGAAATCGACGGAAAACCAGCAAGAAGAATCAACACAACAACAGAAATTATAGAGTTTGAACCAAAAAAGAAAAGCATAGTTACTGAAGAAATCTTCCGCTGGAACCCCAAAGAAGACGAATTCACCTTTTCAGGGCACAGCGCAATCTTGGAAAAACACTTAAAAAAGCTGGACATTGATGAGGAAAATATCAAAGCCGAATTGAATCGTCGCAAGATTGTTCTAGAATGGATGGTACGCAAAGGTATTCGACGTTACATGGATGTTGCAAACGTAATCCGAGAATACTACACTAATCCAAGCAGAGTTTTCCAAAAAGCCAGGGTGGGATTAAAATGACAAGCAACAAGGCTATTGAAAAAGTCAAACTGCTATACAAACGCATTATTGCATATTTTAGAAACCTGTCCAAAAAATTCCTGCATCTTAAACCTGAAATACGGCAAAAAAATGAACTTGTCTTCAAAAGCCCTCATTCAATAGCTTATCAGCTTATCGGAGAAAGAACAGAGCGTATTCTACCGTTCTTTAGAGACTTGGACGCAAACTTGCAAAGAGCAGGATTAAAGGTTAGCTTCAAGGCTTACGTGAGCTTGACATTATTTGCCACGATGTTAATCTCTTTCATTACAGTAGCGTTAATTTCTTCATTGCTGATTTTTGCATTTAGAATGCCGTATCTGCCATCAATCATGTTTGGCATTGGTGGCAGCCTATTCGCTTGCGCCTTCTCAATTATTGGATTTTATGTGTATCCAGTTTATCGTGCTGACAAGCTTAAGAGAGAATTGGAAGACGAGTTGCCCTTCACAACTGGTTACATGGCTATTCTCACAAGCGCCGGCGTTTCCCCAGAAAAAATCTTTTACTCGCTCTCAAATCTGAGTGTGCAGTTGACTGTTTCTCAAGAGGCTAAAAATGTTACAAGAGATGTGAATCTTTTTGGGTCAGACATAATCTCTGCCTTGGAAGAAATGTCGAAGCGGACGCCATCGGAAAGATTCCGTGAAATGCTTGAGGGTTTCATTTCCACAATACATTCCGGCGGAAACTTGCCAGCCTATCTTCGAGAAAAATCTAGACAATACATGAAGTTAAAACGAATAAATCTACGCAAATTTGCTGATACGCTCTCTACGTTGTCAGAGTTTTATGTGGCTTTGCTTGTAACTGGTCCTCTACTCATGGTAATTATGTTTGCAGTCATGACCATGTTAGGTGGAGGCAATTTGGGTGCGCTTAGTCCTGAATTGTTGCTTCAAATACTTGCTTACATTGGAATACCGTTAGGCTCTGTGATGTTTTTGATTATTTTGGATGCTGTTTCACCAAAGTGGTAAGATAAAAATGCCAAAAATTGAAAAGCACATTAAAAAAATTGTGTGGATTGCTTCGGTTTTGTTAGCTGCAGCAATAATTCTTTTTGCGTATTTCATGTTTTGGGGATCCTCAACATTTGATGAATTCATATTTTTTGCGTTTATAGCAGGTGTTTTTCCGCCGGCAGTTTTGAACTATGTGGATTATAGATGGAGAAAAGCCATAGACGAACATCTACCGGATCTTTTCAGAAGCGTGGTTCAAGCGCAAGAGACTGGCATGACGCTTCCGCAGGCTTTGGAGGAGGCATCAAAAAGAAATTATGGACAATTGACGCCTGAATTGAGGAAAATGACAGCGCAGATTTCTTGGGGTCTAACCTTTGAGGAGGCTCTTTTGGCTTTTAGGAGACGCGTCAACACGATGCTTGTGCAGAGAACTGTGCCGCTTATTATTGAAGCAAGTCGTTCAGGTGGACGCGTAGAGAAGGTTTTCGATCCTTTGGGCAAGTTTATACAGACAACACTTCTGCTAGATAAGGAGAGGCGTAATCAGACAAGACCGTACATTGCAATAATTTATGTAGCATTCTTTGTGTTTCTCTTTACTGTGATACTGCTTTTCAAATCCTTCTTCGTAAGCATAGAAGGCTTACCAATCCTTGGAACCGGAGTAATGTCGCCTAGAGAAATGCAGCGTATATTCTTCCACATGACATTAATCCAAGCTTTTTTTGGAGGCTTAGTTGCTGGTAAAATGGGAGAAGGAACAATAAACACAGGACTAAAACATAGTTTAATCATGATGTTCTGCGGCTACATAGCCCTAAAACTATTCTTGTAAGGTGAAAAGCATGAGAAAGACGCCTAAAAGATTTCTTCAAGATAAACGGGCTATAACTCCAGTGTTAAGTAATCTTTTGCTCACAGTCGTAGCTGTAGCTGCCATGGCTATCGCTACCACGGCGACCTACGTAATAACAACAAACCTGCGAGAAACAATGAGCGAACGCATCATCGTCGAAGATTTGTGGTTTAACAATTCAACAGGCATAAGTATCTATCTTCGCAATGTTGGAAAAGTTGCTGTTCACATTTCAGCCGTCTACATCAATCACACTTCTCAGTCCTTTGCTTCTCCGTTTAGTTTGGAGATAGGTCAGCATGGTTGGCTTAATATTTCGTATGCTTGGGCTTCTGGTAGCCTATATTATGTGGATATTGTTACGACTAGGGGGACCCATGTTGCAGACTATTACAAAGCGTCTTAAACGCTTTTTGCATGCGAAGCGTGGCATCAGCAATGTAATAGTCATAATGCTAAGTCTAATCCTCATAGTGATTATAGTCTCAAACGTGGTGCTTTGGAGCTATCAAATGAACCAGCTGGACTGGGAGAAAATGCAAGAAAACATAGCTATAACCAATGTTGAATCAGTGAAAAATGTTTGGTTCTATAATCCCTATGCGTATTCTCCTTGGGGCGCAACAAGCTGGCTTTCAGGAAGTATTTCTGACCTGGCTGCAAATGATGGTAATTATATGGCTTTTAAAAGCTATTACTCTGGAACAAACACGTTAGATTTTGTAGATAACAACACTTCAGACGTAGACTCTTTTAGAAACATAGGAACACATGGCAGTTTTCCGGCGCAACAGGCTGGTCCAGACAGCGTTTTTGATATATTAACGGAAGAAAGTACAGGTATTGTTTTCAGACAAGTCACTGTTTCTTCCGAACAAACAACGACTAATACGGAGTGGACAGCTGTCTCAGGAGCAAGCGTAAGTTTCACGCCAAGAGCTTTGACAGAAGAATGGCTGATACTTGTCACTGCAGACATAAGAAGCAGCTCATCCTCGGAAAACCGAGCAAGATTCAGGTACACTATTAACGGAGTACCCAGAGGGGAAACTGGTGTTCAGCAAGGAACAACTAGCACTACTCCTATTGAACCTTATAATGTCTATTTCCATTTTAGTAGGATAACTGGAGTAGCATCTCAGCAGACTGTGTCATTTCAGTTTCAAGCTTCTCTCGGAAGCACAGCTTATGCCAGGAACATTCACATTCTCTGCATCAGACTAGACGAGGCTGGTTTAGAATATACTGAGATTAATGGAGATACATCCATAACATCAACCGCAGCTCAAACTTTAGCCACACTTCAATTCACTCCACCATCTTCAGGCGATTACATAGTAACTTACTGCACCTTGGTTTCTGAGTTGCCAACAGGTCCAGGAGGAGCAGAAACATGGCTGGATTATGACGCAGGAACGAATATTTATCCAGTAGCTTGGTCAACGCCTAATACTAGAAGAATTCATTCAGATAGAAGTCAATTCGAGCCACATGGATTATTCACTAAAATTAACTTGAATACAACACAGCACACGCTTATGGTGCAAGCAAGGCTACGAACCGCTGGAGAGACCAGCACAGCAAGAGACATTAGGATAGCTGCTTTTCGAGTGGACGCATTTGACTTTCTAGAATTTGACGAGGACACTGCAGTAAATAGTACGACAGCTGCCAGCACTGTAAGAAGCGTCGTAAACGTAGCGAATCCAAGTGAACAAAGCGACTATTTGATTTTAGCTGGGATTCATACTATTTCAAGCGGAACATCAAGCAGAGAATCCGGTGGAATAGAAATAGATGATGTTTCTGTTCAAATGAAAGGCGACAGAAGGCTTTCCTATGCGGAAATAGCTAGAATAGCAGCACATTATGCTTATGTTAAGACAAGCTCCGCAGGCTTCAAAGTAGAAACAACATTCGGCACCGGAGGAGTTGGCACCAACACCATCTATAGCAAACAATCCGTAATTTATGTTCTCAAAATTCCTAAAAATTACGAGTTAGATTTAGAGGTTCAATGGACAAATGTAACATACGACTTGCCAAATGAGGAGCTTTGCATATTTGGAGGAGCAATGGCGTTAGAAAACCTTCAAGTAGATGTATGGAATGGTTCAATATGGAGCAACGTGTTTGCTAATTTGTCAAGTGGATGGAACAACGTTTCTGTCTCCGCCTATCTTACATCTTCAACTTTCACAATCAGATTTAAAGCTACAAATGAAACAAACGACACCACTCAAGACCGTTGGAATATTGACGCTGTCTTGTTACATTTTTGGCATAATGAATACACTGCAGAAGTCGTGTTCTTAGGTTCAAGCAATACTGCAATCTGGGGTCAACTCAACTGGACCGTTGGCAGTGCGTGGACGGTAGGCTCCGTGAACGTTACACTTCAACTATACAATTATACGTTAGATGACTATTCGACAAGCGGAAACGGCTACATAGCTTACACTTCCAACAGCACACCAAACATCAACGAAAATAAGAATCAAACAATAACTGTTAACCCGGCTCATTTTAGAAATGCCACTGGGCAGTGGAGAATGAAAATCAGGGGAGTCAAGGCAACCGATACACAGTTTGATTTAAGAGTTGACTTGATAGAGTATAAAGTCACAGAAATCGCAACACGTTTCACTTTCAAAAACAAGGGTTCGCTGACCACTCATTTGGTTTCATTGTGGATAATTAATTCCACAGTTCACAAACATTACAACATTAACGTTTTCGTAAACTCTGGAGAAATTCTTTCATATGACGATGTCAACACGGTTTTGCCCAATGGAGAATATATAGCAAAAGTTGTTACTCAACGGGGAAACATAGCGGTCTTCACAAATGCCTGAACACCTAAAAACACAATTATTTCTTCATCAATGTTGCCAAAGCTTTTATGGCTTCTTTTTGATTTTTAGCTTCTATCAGTTTTATGTTGTATAATTCCGCCATTTTTTTTCCATTTTCGCTCATTTTCGGAATCGCAATCAAATAGGCGCTTTCAGGCAAAACATCATAGGTTTTAGCAAAAAGTGCGATGACTGGTTGTTCAGACACCGTGTTTTCAGAAGATGTTGCCAAGTCTATCACTGTAGTTTTTTGTGCATTTTCTCCTTTTTTTCTGTAGGCTACGATGTCGAATGTGTGGTTTGCTCCAGATTTGCCCTTTATAAAGGCGGGGCTTTCCACTTCAAATCCGTTTTCCACGAGGAAATCCCTTATTGGGGCAATTACTATCCAGCCTACAGAAACTTCTTTCGCCTCTTTTTTCAGTTTATAAGCATAAACGTCTTTGATGACTGCGTCTTCGAAAGTGAAGTTTGCATGACAGTTTCTACAGAAATGCGCAGTTACTGGAATGTCGAAGCTTTTGCCACAATCCTTGCATGTACACCACATTCCAGCTTTTCTATAATCCATATCAAGCTTTCTTAATTCCTCATGACATTTTGGGCAGACAAGCTTGTTGCCTTTCGCAAAGTTTTCTTCAATATCCATGTAACCGCATTTGACATGCTCAATCAAAGCGCTACGCTTAATATCAAATGATTTGCAGAAAGAACAGCAGTAGCGAATTGAAATGTTTGCGGAACCGCATGTTGAGCAATGAACAACTTTGTCGTAAAGCCTCCTTTCCAAAATGCCAGTTTCATACAGCCTGTTTAAAAATTCCTCTACATTTGAGACGTCGCCCACAATTGCTTCGACAGGTGGATAACGATATCCGATTTTAGGGTCGTAGACTGGTTCAAGCTCAGTTAGTTCACCACTCAGAAATTTACTTAAGAAAATCTGCGTATCTCGATTCTTGTAAAGCTCTAATCTCTCTGTCTTGTCCGTCTTCAACATTCTTTTCCCAGATTTAATTCATCTTTTCTAAACAAAACTTTATTTTCCAAATTGAATATTTAATTGTTTTTAAGGGTGTTGAAATTTCTGCACAAAATATATAGAAATCGTTCAGAAAAGTTTTTAAAATTTCGTTCAGAAGGTGTTTTAAGGAAATTAAAATAGTATGAATGCGCAATCGAGACATGTTGTGAAATGCCCGAAATGTGGCTTCGCTTTTGACATTACATATGGCAGAGCATTCGCATGTTCCGGTTGTCCATCCACAGTGCATTGTGGAATGGCGAAATGTCCGAAGTGCGGACACGAATTTCCAATCTCGTAACAATAAGAGCCATCTCATATCATGTCGCCTAAAATTCTTTAATTCTTGAAAATAAAGAGTTTAAGGTTTAACAATTCAGAGTCGAGGTTCATATACGCTCTCCACAGTCACGTTTTTTAATAAGAACTTCTATATTCCAAGCACACCTTTAGCATAAAACAACAAGAACTATAGTGAATAATTTGACAACCCAAACACCTACTAAACGCCTTATGATTCGCTGGACAACACTGAAAGGCTTAGTAGCAATAATACTATTTCTAATAATTGCAGCGGTGACTGAATACGTAATTGTGTTATATGCTATGAACCTTGGAGTCGAAGATACAGCTCCATTGCAATGGATCAACCAACTTCTAACTATAACAATTAGCCCACTATTTCACTTAGTTCCTATAGCTGTCATAATCACGTTGCTATTCTGTTGGACTTATCTAACGCGGCACATAGCCATAAGACCTCATGAGACAGGAAAACCAAAAGCTGGAACAGTTGCTAAACGCGGCAAAGAAACAGGATCCAGAAGATTCTTTGGCAAAGTAAAGTCTGGATTACTAAAAGTAAAAGGCATTGCATACGTCTGGCAAAAGATACACTTCGCAAGAACCACAATAAAAAGCGCGTTGACGATTCTCTTAGTCTTTGGAACGTTCATTCTAATATTCTCCGTCATAGTATTTCCAAAATTGATTCCTCAAACAATAGCAGGACTATATCAAAACAACCCAGTATTTCTTAACTTTCTGAAAGGCGCATCAGAAACTTTGGCGCCAGTTGGCAACATTTTCTCTGGCATAAACAATGCCTTGTTAGGTACTGCACCGGGCTTCGGAAGTTTTGTTTCGGGTTTAGGAGATATTCTTAAACCTCTGACGGGTTTGAATGGCGCTGGAAAATATCTAGTTTTCCAAAATGCTGCAGCTTGGATTGCTGCTCTAGCAGTTCTGTTCTATGGAGAACTTCGTAAAAGCTATAGATATAAGAAAAGCAAACGCTAAGGGAGCCCTATGGCTGACCACCCCAGATTTGGTCCAGCAGGCGTTCCTCCACTTTTTAGAATACTTAAAGCAACATTAGCTGATGTTCCCAAACTTTTGCGAGAGGAAGGACTTGATGCCTTTGAATATCAAGCAGTTCGCTGGGGCACAAAACCGCAAATGAAGATGGAAGATGCGGAAAAACTTGCCTTAGAGGCAAACAAAAATGATGTTTTACTTAGTCTTCACGGCTCATATTTCATAAATTTCTGCGGAGAAAAAGCCATAGTTGAGGCAAGCAAGAAGCGTCTAATCGCGTGTGCCGTTGCGGCTGAGTGGATGAAAGCATATGTTGTGGTTTTTCATCCTGGGTTTTATGGTAAAAAATTGAAGAGAGAAGCCTTAGCCAGTTGTGCGAAAGCGCTGAAAGAAACAGTTGTTGGTATGAAGGGTCTAGGAATTGAGGATGTTAAAATTGGTCCAGAAGTGATGGGAAAACATGCACAGCTTGGAAGCCTAGATGAGGTTTTGAGCCTATGCGAAAAAGTTGAGCAGACACAGCCAGTAATTGATTGGGCACATTTACATGCAAGAGACAAGGGACGCCTTAGAACAGCTGACGATTTCCGCAGAATTGTTGATGAGATTGAGAAGAGGCTCGGAGCAGAAGTTGTTAAAGACCTACATTGTCACTTCACAAAAATCGAGTTTACGAGCAAGGGCGAAAGACGCCATCACATATTGGATGAAAAGCGTTATGGGCCAGACTTTCGAATGCTTGCGAAAGTCATAGCTGAATATCACCTTAAGCCAGTTATCATAAGCGAAAGCCCTATTCTAGATTTGGACGCCATTAAAATGCGAGACATCGTCAAAAAAGAGTTAATGAATTAGGCTTTAATGCGATACATTTTTTATACAGCTCACTATGCCTTTTTATGGGTAAACGGTTTTGGTAAGGCTTAAAGGATTTCAAAAATTAACATCGGTTGATGAAGCCCAACGTGTCTTCTTCAGCAAAATACACATAAAAAAATTGAAGACTACCTGTGTTCCCTTACATTCTGCTTTGAACCGAATTCTAGCAGAAGATGTCATAGCAAGAGAAGATTTGCCAAAATTTAACAGGTCCGCCGTTGATGGATATGCCGTTAGAGCCGAAGACACGTTTAAAGCATCACAGTTCAAGCCTAAAATCATTCAAATAATAGATAAAGGTGAGATAGGCGAAAAACAAGCAAAGAAAGTGTGGACTGGGAATCCCATTCCAAAGGGTGCTAACGCTGTAATCATGCTTGAAAATGCTAAGTCTGTTGGCGATCAAATTGAGGTATGGGTTTCACTAACACCAGGAGAGAACGTTTCTCAGAAGGGTGAAGACATTCGAAAGGACGAAGTTGCTGTAGAAGCTGGAACCCGCTTAAAACCACATCATTTAGGATTAATAGCCGCTTTAGGAATCAGCAAAATCCAAGTGTTTGAAAAACCAAAAATTGCTATTTTAGCCACTGGAAACGAACTCGTAGAACTTGGTAGTAAACCACGAGAAGACCAAGTGTTTGAGGTTAATAAGCTCGTTATCTCTGCTTTATGCCATGAGCTAATCGCTGAGCCGTTAGATTTAGGAATTGCAGAAGACGACCTTAACGAAATATGCAGAAAATTGAGAACAGGCTTAGAAATGGCTGATATGGTGATTACTACGGGTGGAACAAGCGTAGGAGTCTCAGATCTAGTTCCAGAAGCTGTTAACAAAATTGGAAAACCAGGCGTTATAGTTCATGGCGTAGCAATGCGCCCAGCCATGCCCACAGCCCTTGGAGTGGCAAATGAAAAGCCGATAATTATTCTGTCAGGTAACCCTGTTGCTGCAATGTTTGGGTTTGAAGTCTTTGCCAGACCATTAATATGCAAACTGTTGGGACTTAAACACGAAGAAACACGCCCCATAATTAAGGCAAAAATATCCAAGAAAGTCACATCAGCTCTTGGAAGAAAAACCTTCGTTCGCGTTCATGTTTTCCAAAGCAATGGAGAGTTTTTTGCAGAACCCGTCAGCGCTCGAGGCTCCGGCATAATTTCTACCATGACGAGGGCTAATGGTTATGTTGTTGTTCCTGAAAATCGTGAAGGCTTAGCAGAAGGCGAATCTGTTTCTGTGCGCCTCTTTGATACTGTTGAAACGAGTTGATAGTAGTGTTTAGGAAACTGCTAACCTTAGATGAGGCACAACAAGCCATAAACAAACATTCTACTCCTAAGCCTTTAGGTGTTGAAAAAATTCCACTTTTAAAAGCCCACAATCGTGTTCTTGCAGAGGATATAATCGCGCTTATGGACATTCCACCTTTCAGCCGTTCAACAGTTGATGGTTACGCGGTAAAGGCAGAAGACACATACGGCGCAGAAGAAAACAAGCCAATAAAACTGACGATTTGCGGGTCTGCTAATGTGGGCGAACCACCAAAAATAGTTGTCAAACGAGGCGAAGCAGCGGAAATAGTCACTGGTGCACCAATGCCGGAAGGCGCAGATGCGGTTGTGATGATTGAATACACGGAGCGAAAAGACGATGCGCTTTATGTTTATAGGGCTATAGCTAAAGATGGCAATGTTATGAAGGCGGGGTCGGACATAAAGAAGGGTGAAAAAATTTTAAAAGCTGGACAATTACTAGGGTCAAGTGAAATTGGAGTTTTAGCTGCTTTAGGCTTAGCAAAAGCGGCAGTCTATGTTGTTCCACGTGTGGCTGTTCTTTCAACAGGTGCTGAAGTAACCGAACCTGGCAAGAAACTGCCTCAAGGAAAAATCTACGATATAAATGCATACAGCCTTAGCGGGGCAGTGCGCGAAAGCGGTGCAGAACCAATTTATCTAGGCGTAGTTCCAGACGAAGCCTCTGAACTGCGAAAAACGTTAAAGCACGCGTTAGAATCTGCAGATATAGTTATAACTTCAGGTGGAGTTTCTGTAGGCCCAAAGGATTTGTTGCCGCAAACGTTGGATGCGCTTGGTAAGCCCGGCGTTATTGTTTGTGGAATTGCGATTAAACCAGGAAAACCGACAACAGTTGCGGTTATAGATGGAAAGATGGTTTTTTCTCTTCCCGGTCACCCGACATCTGCTTTATTGATTTTTCATTTGCTTGTGCGTCCGATATTGCAAAGGATGGCTGGTTTGAAGGAGAAGGAAGTGTTCGAGGTTAAGGCATTCGCTGCCTTGAGGATGTTTCCAGCTAAGGGAAGACGCACATTCGTCATGGTCAAATTAAAACGAGACAAAACAAATCGATTGTTAGCAGAGCCAGTTCAAGAAGGGCTTTCTGGAGCCATAACAACACTTGCAAAGGCTGACGGGTTTGTGGAAATACCTGAAAACCAACAATTTATCGACGCAGGAGAAGAGGTTACAGTTCACCTGTTAAAGAAGTAGAGGTCTTCAACTTTTCAGCATTGTTCTTTTAGCTGCCGTATAAGCAGTGAAAAACCACGTTAAAACAAGATAGGCAAGCATGCTCAAACCAAAAATAAGGTCTTGTAAACCGAAATAGTATAGAGTGTAAACTGAAAATGTTGTGGCAATAAAGAAGAGCATAACAATCAGCCAAATCGACCAGCTACGTTTCATAAACAATCCATAAGCTGTTATGAGGCTTAATATGCCAATTATGCCAATATGAACCAAACGAAAATCAACCACAGCCAAAACTGCAAAACTGATTATTCCAACAACCGTATAGAAAGCAGCAGCTGCAAAAATCCCAGCGTCTTCCATTTTAAGTTTAGACTTAAGGGGCATCCTATAACCGCCTTTTAACCTTTAATGCATTTGCAACAACGTTAATAAATTTAATGTTTAAATGCCCATAGCAAGCATGTACTGATGATGAAACACTTTGCCTTTTCACTCCATACAATCTTGGCCCAGCCTTGTTTTTACGTCCAACCTTCACCGTGGCTTTTGACTTGCCTACCCTCGTAGTATCAAGCGTCATACCAGATTTGTAGACGTTTATTTTCATGTTTTTTAGATTTATTTCTTTATGAGGAAATGAACTCTCCCTATCCGTTATTGGGTAATCCGTTAGTCAATTTATTTTTAGCTTATGGAAGCTACACTGTCGTCTAAGGATTTTGTATCACAACCGCTCTTTTAGGCATCGGCTTATACCTCTTTAGAGCAACGAAAGGGTCTCATTATTTTATATTAGCTCCGCTTTCTTAACAACGAAAAAGTTTAGAACTTCTCTAGCTAAAATAAGCAGACAAAGAGGATAGATAGGCAATGAGTCATCATGAACTTTTTGTTTCGCAACCAAATGTTTTCGGCGGTTTCCAAAAACCTTTTGCAAAGGCAGACTACATAGTCTTTGGCGTTCCTTTCGATGTTACAAGTACGTATCGCACAGGAGCAAGATTCGGACCTAACGCTATCAGACAAGCGTCGCTTAATATTGAAACGTACAGTTTCCGCACAGGCGTAGATGTAGAAGATTTGCAACTACATGATTTAGGCGACCTACACATATCGACAAACACGGAGAAAACATTAGAAAGAACAGCACTTGTCACTAAAGACATTTTAGAAGCAGGAAAAAAAACAGTCGTAATTGGTGGAGAACATACCATCACGTTAGGCGTAATGAAAGGGTTAGCAGAAAACGCCCAAAAAACGGCAGTGATAAGTTTTGATGCACATTTGGACTTACGTAACGAGTTTATGGGCTTAAAGCTTTCGCACACCACTTTTATGCGTAGAATGAACGAGCAAATGAAACCAGCAAAAATCATTGAAGTCGGTACCAGAGCGGTATGCAAGGAAGAATTGGCTTACGCAAAAAAGGCTGGAATAGAATTCTACACTGCACAGAAAATTAGAAAAGATGGAAGCAAACAAACTGCAAAACAGCTAAACGAAAAATTGGCAAAATACAAGAGCCTCTACTTATCCGTCGACATGGACGTTCTTGATCCAGCATTTGCTCCAGCCGTGCAGAATCCAGAAGCGGAAGGATTAGAAACGCATACTTTGCTAGACATTTTGTGCAGCTTATGTGACAAACGTGTGATAGGATTTGACTTAGTTGAGGTCGCGCCCGATTATGATAAAGTCATAACAGCGATTCAAGCCGCAAAAATCATTTTCGAAATATTATGCTGTCTAGAAAAGAACCGTTAGCTTTCTTTGATAAGCTTAGCAATGAAAAAACCGTTACATTGATGCATGTGCGGATAAAGCCTTCGACATTTTTCCAATCCTCTTAAGCCCGGCAAACCCATTTTCGGCTCTATCTCAGCCAAAGAAAATTCTAAATGCCATTTCAAAAACCGCTCAATAAGCATTTCATTCTCTTCAACCGTTATGCTACATGTGGAATAGATTAGCGTTCCTCCAGGTTTTACGCATTCAGCGCAGCTGTTTAGCATTTGCCATTGAATCTCCGCCATCTTATCCACAGAACGCCGCGTTAGTCTCCACTTGGATGAGGGCAATTTTCCAAAGGCGCCTGTGCTTGTGCATGGCGGGTCTAAGATGGCCAGGTCTGCTTCTATCTTTAGAGGCGGTGGATTGCATGCGTCTGCAATTATAGGCACGGCAATCTTGACACCCATATAAGCTACTTCATTTTTCCAAACATTCATTCTGCGCCTTGAATAGTCAATAGAGTAGATAGCGCCACGGTTTTGCATAAGTTGCGCTAAATACGTGGTTTTAGCACCAGGAGCAGCGCAAATGTCTAGAATTGTCATGTCTCTTTTTGGATTTGCTACTTCTGCTGCGAAACAGCTGGCCTTGTCTTGGATGTAGAACAAGCCTTCTTGAAAGCTCGTTGTGCGTATTAAGGGCTGCGTTGCGCCAGTGATTTTGTATGCATATTTTAATCCCTCAACTTTTTCGATTTTGATGTTGTCTTGGGCGATTTTTTCCAAGATTTCGTTTTCTTTTGTCTTCAGCGTGTTTATTCTTATGTATGTTGGCGGCGACTGCATGTTTCCTTCTAGAAAGGCAACAGCTTCTCTTCTTCCGAAAAGTTTGAAACAGTATTTTACGAACCATGTTGGATGAAAAGTTTGAAGCCCGATTCTTTCTTCGTCGCTTATGCCTTTAAAAACTGATTGTGGATTTTGTGTCAGCAATAATCCCAGCACGTGTTCAACTTTTCGAAGAGTCTTCCAGCCTAGAATGGAGCGGGCTATTTTGGCTATGTTTTCGGCTTCTTCAAGATTGATTTGGGACCAGTTTTTAACTATTCGTGTTTGATAGACATAAAGTCTCAAAAAAGCTTGAACACCTAGGTTTAATTCGTTTATGGTTTGTGGTTTCAATGTTTTGTTTATGAAGGCGTCTATGAAGTTTCGTCGTCTAATCGTTTCTAGCGAAATCATGTGGGCAAGCCGAACAGCATTTGCATCGCTTATGCCTAATTGTTTAACTGTTTTGGCTAGGGCTAGACGCTCGCTTAGTTTTCGCATTTCTATCCAGCTTAGGGTTTCAATGGCAAGCGTCCAAGCTTCTTTAAGCAATGCTTTTCACACATCTAAACGAGAAAATATGCAGATAATATTAAAGAGATTTCCTCTAACGCTTAAACTTAATGCGTTTAAGTTTGTCTAGAACAAAGAATAAATAGCTTGATGCATTATTGGAATGTTCGAGGTTCTTGAAAATGGGGTATTTAGAAACACAACCCTAAACGACTTCTAAAAACAGTAGTATCTCTAAAAACCCCGAGAAAGTGAAAGTTTTAGAAAACAAGAATAAAGAGAGAGAACTATCAAATGCAGATCACAAGTCTTAGGCGAACAACTGGATTTGTTTTCCATAAATGAAGAGATTGGCGTTGGCCTAGTGCTTTGGCACCCGAAAGGCACAATATTTCGGCGAATTGTCAGAGACTTCTGGGAAGAAGAGCATCTGAAGAATGGATATCAGCTTGTTTGCACACCGCACATTGCAAGAGGAGAACTTTGGAAAGTTTCTGGACACTTGGACTATTACTTGCAGAACATGTACCTATTCGAAAAAGACAGTGAATCTTACGTAGTTAAGCCAATGAATTGCCCCTTCCACATTCAGATATACAAGGCTAAGCCGAGAAGCTACAAGGAATTGCCCATAAGACTTGCGGAATGGGGGACCGTCTACAGATATGAGCGTTCGGGAACTTTGCATGGACTGTTGCGTGTGAGGGGATTAACCCAAGACGTTGCCCACATATTCTGTACCGCAGAGCAAATCGATGACGAAATAATTAGGCTGTTAAATTTCATGGAGCACATCCTAAAGAAGTTTGGCTTCCAAAAATACAATGTTTACCTTTCGACTAGAGACCCAAAACAGCCTGAGAAATATATGGGTTCAGAAGAGAATTGGCGAACAGCACAAAAATCCTTAGCTGACGTCCTTAAGAAAAAGAGAATAACCTATCGAGAACTACAAGGAGAAGCGGTGTTTTATGGACCAAAAATCGATGTCGACATAGTGGACGTTGCTGGGAGAGAATGGCAATGTTCCACCATCCAATTCGACTTTAACCTACCTAAACGCTTCAATATAGCTTACATAGGCGCTGATGGAAAGGAACATGAAACCTTAATGATTCATAGGGCTATCCTCGGAGCCATAGAACGCTTTTTCGCCATTCTAATAGAACATTATGAAGGAAATTTGCCCACATGGCTTGCTCCAACACAAGTAAGAGTGCTACCTATCAGCGAAAAACAATTGCCTTATGCCCAGACAATTCATAAAAAGCTACAAGCGCATGGTGTAAGAACAGAGATTGACAGTAGCGCTTCCACCATTAGCTATAAGATTAGGGAAGCAGAAACCCAGAAAGTTCCCTACATGGCTGTTTGTGGTGAACAGGAAGCAAAGATAAAGAAGTTGTCTGTAAGGAGACATGGAGTAGGCAACGTAGGCATTTTAACAGTCAAAGAACTTGCAGAAAGGATTAGAAACGAAGATAGCTGAAGAACAGCCCCCACTGTTTAGTAAGAGATTTAGTATAGCTCGCACATTAGGTATTGGGTTAAGGAAGAGAAATGGCGCAGAGACGTTTAGAAGACTTCTCCTACATAGAGGCTAAACCTTCAAAAGAAAACGAATCAAAAGCGTTGCCTCTCACAGAAACCATAGCAAAAGAAAGAGAAACAAGAGCGTTTCCGCCCATAGCCCCAGAAAACCTGCAACCTTCCTATTTCGTTTCAGCAACTTACGACGGAAAAGCGGGAAAAGTGCTCGTCAAACTTTACGAGCCAGTTTCTGGCAAAATCTATTTTTGGTATGACAACACGGGGCATATGCCATATTGTCTAACAAACCTTTCGCAGTACGATTTGGAAAAAATCGACCGTCTGATAAAGCATCTAGGCTTTGACCATTTTGAACTTGCGGAAAAATTTGACCCACTGTTAAATAATAATGTTAAGGTGACGAAGATTGTGGCTAGAGACCCTTTGGCTATTGGCGGACGCCCAAAAGGATGCATACGGGACATTATCCCAGAAGAGTTTCCAAAAGTTTCTGATACGCCTATTTCTCCGGAACAGATTAAGGTTTGGGAATCAAAAATAAAGTATTACCAATCATACATCTACGATAGAGCACTTGCGCCGGGGATGATTTACGAAATCAAAGGCGGCAAGCTTATTCTGAAAAGCATGGAAGAAACGGAAAAAAATGTTAAGTGCATAAAAGAGACTTTTAAGGATGCCACTGATGAAGAGTTGCAGTTTATTGAGCAGTGGGCTAGATTATTGGAGTATCCGGCGCCGAAATTCCGGCGTGTAGCCCTTGACATTGAAGTTTTGACTCCTATTCCTACGAGGATGCCAGACCCCAGGGAAGCTGCATATCCGATTTTCTGTGTTTCGCTTTATGCTTCGGACAGGCAGCGGCGAGTTTTGCTCTTGAAAAGGGAAGGCGTGCGAGAAGGAAATGAACGATTGCCTGCTGACGTATCAGTGGAATATTTTAATTCTGAAAAAAAGCTTATTGAAGCTGTTTTCGATGTCTTGTGGAATTACCCTTTTGTCATAACTTTTAACGGTGATGATTTTGACCTGCGTTATCTTGCGTATAGAGCCATGAACCTTGGCGTAAGGAAAAGCGAAGTTCCAATAGAAGTCGGTAGGCGCAATTGCTTGTTGAAATATGGCGTGCACATTGACCTTTACAAGTTTTTCTTCAACCGTTCAATCCAGATTTATGCGTTTAACAACCGATATAGAGATGTGACTCTCGACGATATTGGCAAAGCCCTAATTAAAATGGAAAAGATACGCTTCGAGAAAAGTCTCGGCGAGTTAACATACACAGAGCTCGCCAAATACTGTTTTAGAGATGCGGAAATTGCTTTTACGCTTACAAATTTTGAAGACGAATTAGTCATGAAACTCGTTCTAGTGCTAGCCAGAATTAGCAGTATGCCAATGGAAGACGTAAGCAGACAAGGCGTTTCACGCTGGATAAGAAATTTCTTGCATCGTGAACACCGCAAAAGAGGCATTCTCATCCCCAACGCCGAAGACATTCTCGCAGCGAAGGGCAAGACAGCTACTAAGGCAATAATTAAAGGCAAAAAATACAAAGGCGCAATTGTGGTGGAACCCATTCCAGGCGTCCATTTCAACGTTTCAGTCATGGATTTTCCAAGCCTATACCCCTCAATAATAAAGGTTTGGAACTTAGGTTACCAGTCTATCTTGTGTCAGCATCCCGAATGTCACAAGAATCTGGTGCCAGACACACCTCACTGGGTTTGCACTAAAAAGCGCGCTTTAGAAAGCCTTTTGATTGGTTCACTTCGAGATTTGCGGGTGGAATGGTACAAGCCAAAATCTAAGGAAAAAGGATTGTCAGCTGATTTAAGAAGCTGGTACAACATTATTCAAGGCGCAGTCAAGGTAATTTTGAACGCTAGCTATGGCGTGTTCGGCGCTGACAGCTTCGATCTTTACTGTCCACCAGTGGCGGAAGCAACAGCAGCCATTGGAAGACATACTATAACCCAAATACTTACCAGGGCAGAGCAGCTTGGTATTCAAGTGTTGTATGGTGATACAGACAGTCTCTTTCTGAAAAACCCATCAAAAGAACAAATTTCGCAATTATCAAAGTGGACTGAACAAGAGTTGAAACTGAGTTTGGACGTGGACAAGGTTTACAGATACGCCGTTTTCAGTCAAAGAAAAAAGAATTACCTTGGAGTCTTAGAGGATGGAAGCGTAGACGTTAAAGGTTTAACTGGCAAAAAACGACATATTCCATTGTTTATCAAAAAGGCTTTTGACAAAATGAAGGAACGCTTGGCAAAAGTAAAAACACCGGCAGATTTTGAGCAAGCAAAGAAAGACATAAGCGAGATTATCCGCGATTGCTATATGCGTTTGAAAAGGCGCGGATGGGAAAACCTAAGCGACTTGGCATTTAACGTGGTCTTGGGCGAAGAACCAGAACGTTACACGAAAACCACGCCTCAGCATGTCAAGGCTGCGAGAATCATTAAAGAAAGTGGAATTGAACTAAAAGCTGGTGACTTGATAAGTTTTGTTAAGGTTGTTAAAGAGCCGCACGTAAAGCCTGTAGAACTTGCAACAAACAGCGAAGTTGACATTGATAAGTACATAGGCTATTTGCATTCAACATTCGACCAAGTACTGGACGCGTTGGGCTTAGATTTCGATGAAATAATTGGATTGACGAAACTGGAACGTTTCATGTAAAACCGTGTCTTATGGTGAAAGCCTTCTAGCATATTTTTTGCTACACCGCTTCTGTGCAGACCCTCTAAAAGCGCAAAGCCCAAGATGTTTATTGCCACTATGGAACCAACAAAGATGCCAAACAATCCAACCTCAACCGGCACTTTAAAAATAAGTGCTAGGTAGCCTCCAACAATCGCTGTTATAACTGCTGTCTCAACAAAACTTCCCAAAAACCTCCGAGCGATCCCACCTTTGCCAACATACCATGCCAAAGTACACGCTACAAAGTTTGCAATTGTTCCGCCTACGATATCGACTACACCTAAGCCGCCATAAACATTTGCAACTAAACAACCCAAACCTGACCCAATAGCAACAGGCATTCCAAAAATCATTGATAACGGCAACAAAGCATCAGCAACCCTAACCTGATAGACTTCAAAGCTCACAGGCGCCAAAAGAATGACTCCTGCAGCATATAGCGCAGCGAAAACCGCAGCCAAAGCTAAATCTCTAGTGTCAAATTTCACTCTCATTCACCTCCTACACCGGGGTTTATAGTGGCGGAACGGGTGGAGGTCCACTCACCCGCCAACACATCCATGCCTATAAATTGAGCTATTAAAATTTTACTGTGAGAAGCAAAGGTTCAATCTATTTATAAGGATGGAAGTATGCGCTTTAGAGAGCCAAGACACAGTTATTGGTTGGAGACGCTGACTTCGCTTTTTTCTTCGCTTTGAGGCGGTGCTGCTTGTACGCTTACCGTTTCTTTTGGCGTTGCTTCTACGTCTACGCTTATATCTTCAACTGGAATGCCTTCCTTATGTGGGAAAAGCAGATTTTGGGGCGGTGGAGGGGCATTCAGCACTGTCGACAATAGGTACATGGCTGTAAACGCATACTGATAAATCCTTTGAAAAACGTATGGAACTTTTGTTTCAGGGTCAATCTCCAACATTTTGCTTATTTCTGCATCTTTACCAGTTAAAGTCGCCGCGCCTTCCACTTCAAACTTCACAATACTCGGTTTTGTAGCCACAAGCAGATTAAAGCCTACAATTACCGTTTGGCTTCTGCGTTCTTTCTCTTCAAGTTTGGCTTTCACGTCAAAATTTACGGTTTCAGCTCCACCGCCTTTGAGACCTAGGCGAACGCCTATCAAACTGGTTATGTCTACCTTAACTGAAACATTTGGAATGTACAATGTTGGGCAAATAGTTGATTCCTCTCATAGACAGTCTAATAGCTAGGTGTCTAACTTCGCCAATAAGCCTCGACTGAAACTGATTTTTGACTTTTGTGTGTAATACGCTAAGACATACACAGAGAATACTTCGCAAACCGGTTATGTCAGAAACAAATTCTCCAATACAGCAAGCGAAGTGAAAATTGCCACAATGAGCGAGATTATGGCAACCACTTGGCGCTCAGTTAAACGCCGATTGTGAGTAACAACAGTAATCAAACTCCGTCTGTGACTTGAAGACAATTTTTCACCATCAAAGGTCACTGCTGCTTTAGTTCTGAAAAGAAAATAGGTTAACAAAATCAAAGAAGAGTTAAAAATGTAGGGCAAAAGCGAAATTAGCAAACTTGTTTTGAAATCCGAAATTATTGCGAAAGATGCCAAAGTTATTCCAATAGCAAAAGACCCTGTGTTGCCAACAAAAATCTTGCCTTGAAAATTGAAAAACGCAAGCACAACCCACACCGTAAACGGAAACAGTAACAAAGTTGCGTCAGAACCTGATAAAAATATTAATCCAGCCAAAATTATTCCTGGACAGATTGTTTCCAAACCATTCAATCCTCCAAGTTGATTCACAGTATTAGTAGTTATGATTACAATCAATGGAATGATAATAAAATAGTAAAAATCACCAAAATATATGGTTCCAAGAAAGGGAATTGTAATATATGTTCGCAATTCTAGTCTCGTGGCTAAAGTAATCAGGGGAATCGTAGCTATTAATGGAAAGAAAGCCTTGTACCTCCATCTCAAATCCATCCAATCGTCAAGAAGACCCATAAAGCCTCCGAAAAGTATGCAAACAGCCAAAACTAAGGCAGGAGAATCAGGTTGAAAATAATGTAGCAAGAAGAGATAAGTTGCACTGGCTAAGACGTATATTATGCCTAGTCCGTTTGGAACTAAAGGCTTGTTAGGCTTGTGAAGGTCTGGGGCTTTCGGGAACAAGTTTTTTCTCCTTAAGAAGTGGGATATTGGATTTTATATAGCGCTACTAACGGAATAATGTTACCGTATTTTCCGGCTTCTTCAGGTTTTAGACTTAATCCAGCAATGAAGGCTTCTTTAAAGTATTCAGGCTCTTGGGGCGGTGAACCACCTTTATGCGTTTCTATCCAACGATTTCTTGCATAAACCATTAGCTTATATATTGTCGTGTTCTGTCCTCTAGGATTAGCAATTAATTCATCTTGGCTGATAGTACCATCTTTATTCAAATCTTTGCCATCGGAACCGAGAGTTTGATTACCGAATTTCGCTGCGTCTTCTAACGTATCACCCCACGGATTGCTAGGATCCATAAAACCACTATTCATGAGGCGGGCTTGTCCTTTGCCAGAAATTCGCACCATCCACGGCCACTTCCCTTCGTCTCCTGAACCAGCCCAGTTTCCGTTGGTATCGATGGTCGTAAATACTAAAATGTATTCGGCACGATATTCTCTTAGCATTTTTATTGATTGCGTTTCATTGGCTATGAAAATGAAACCTACGTTTTCTATCTGCGTACCATTTTTTGTTGCGTTGTCACATAGGGTCGTTACGTTACCCAGTACTGTAAGCCAATATCCATAGTCCCACCAGCTGACTACGACGGTAGACGCTCCAAGTTTTCTAGTATAGTCGAGCATATCTATCCATTCCCTAACTGGTTCGCTAGGTACTATTGGAAGGCTGCCTGTAGTGATAGTAATTGGTGTATAGGCTTGTCTATACACTTTTGGCATGCCACCAGTTTGAGGGGCGAAAGCAAAGTTTGTCATTAGAATGAGGAATATTAACAAAATTGTCATGCCACTGAATTCTCTGCCGACATAATCTAAACTGTATTTTTTCTTGGTAGTAATTTTTGGCGGTTCTTTAAATAATGTGATGAACGGTTTCAATATACCAACAATTCCAATGGCTCCTAGAAGACTAAAAATTGGAGCTAAAAGCACAAACAATCGCACCATGGAACTTGCAAAGTAAAGCGATGTCAAGCCAAGAATTAGGAGAAACAAGTTTCTATTGTTAAGATTTCTCAAAACAAAGAAAAAGCCTGTTATAAAGAATATTATTCCTATGCCAAACTCATAATAAATGGAACCCCAAGCTGAAATCCTATGTTCAGCAACAGATTCTGTAAGTGGAGAAACTGTACGCGCAAACGGATTAACAACAGACCAAAACTTGCCAGCTATTTCTTGCATATACCCTAACTGCCAAAACACGGCAAAACCGCCGATTAGTAAAGCCAAAAATGCAGCAATGAATAAGAATTTCAATTTCATGGTTGTTAAGACTCTAGAAATCTCATAGACACAAAGTAGCACAAAAACTCCCGCAACTGCTAAAATTGGGGCAGTTGCAAGATAAGTAGGTGAAAGCTTTGGAACATTCATGGCAATGAACATTCCTATACCGAATGTTAAGCCGTATGACAATAGCAGTCGTTGCGAGTATCTTTTCAGCAAAATTAACACAAGCACAAATAATGCTGTAGCGTCAATGGGATAATATGCGGCACCCCATCCAGCTGAGAAATAGCCCAAAGCCAATCCGGAGCCAATCGCATACATCATAGACGAAGACTGAGGTTTGTCCTCATCAATTGCTCTTAAAAAGAGTATTAAAAAAATTATTAAGGCTAATATTCCAATTGTTTCATCATCGAAAAATCCTAAGGCTGTTCGCTGAAGGAATGAGGGACTTAATGCCAGAAAAAGAGCGGCAAAAAGTCCAACAGTTTTTCCGCCAATATCTTTGCCCAAGAAATATATTGCTAAACTGGCTAACATACCCATTATTGGCGGAATAACTGCACAAAAAGTCATCAAATCAATGTTCACACCTAACGCCGCGACTATCTTGTAAAGAAATGCAGTCGTGAAAGGCAAACCGGGATATCCTTGTTTTGCAACAAGCATTCCCCATGGATACCAGCGCTGAGTGTCATTCCATCCGGGTGAAGGCCAATTCCATGAAATAAACCCGTTATTTACTATGTATTGTGTGAAACGAAATTGGAAGTATGGGTCAAATTCTGACAGATGTATTGAACCTGATTGTATCTCCCATTTCACAGGCATCATTCTGATAACAAAAGCAGTGAGAAGGATTAGAATTAGTGCAGAAAAAGTCATTATTGAGCCGTGGCTCACTTTAGCTCGCAGTTTGCTTAGGTTTTTTAAACCGTTAACAAAGCGTTCCTTTGATAGGACTTCTCCAATCCCCATTACTGATTCATCTCTTTCTACACAGATTATTGAGGTCTTTTATTATCCTTACGGTTACCCAATGCTTTTCACAGTGGTTTTCGTTTGTAACCAAATCTTTCAGAGTCGTATAATGGAAATGATACTATTTTTCCTTTCACCAGTTTATTACGTATCTTCACATTTACAATATTTCCTTCCAAGGCTGACGCTGCTTGAATGTAAGCCATTCCTATGCCATATTTGAGCAGCGGCGAGAATGTTCCACTCGTCACATATCCTATCTTTTCGCCTTTCTCATTGTAAATTTCATGACTTCTGCGGCATATTCCTTGTTCGATAATTTGTATTCCGACGCGTTTGTGTTTAATTCCCTCATTTTTCTGTTTCTGCAACGCCTCTTTACCTATGAAAGTGTCTTTTTGAAGCTTAACTACAAAGCCTAAGGCAGCTTCTAAAGGGGTTATGTTTTCGTCAATGTCGTTTCCATATAAGCACATTCCCGCTTCAAGCCTTAATGTGTCTCGTGCTTCTAATCCACACTGTTCTATTCCGAACGGCTTGCCAGCGTCTAGAATAGTATTCCAAAGTTTTACAGCATTATCAGGCTTTGTTAAAGAAGCGTTCCACACGAAAATTTCAAAACCATCTTCACCAGTATAACCCGTTCGAGAGAGAAAAACATCGGTGTTTGCTAAACGTGAAGGAGCGCATTTGAATCGCTCAATTTTACCTAAATCTTCAGTTGACATCCTCTGCAGTGTCTTTTCAGCATTTGGACCTTGGACTGCAAACATTGCAACTTCATCAGAAATTTCCTTGATCTTCACGTTAAAGCCCTTGGAGTTTTTAACAATCCAGTTGTAGTCCTTTTCTCTGTTAGCTGCGTTAGGAATAAGCATGAATTTCTCCTTTTCCAATCGATATAACACAAAGTCGTCTATTATGCCGCCGTTTTCATTGCACATGACAGTGTACTGTGCACTGTTTGGCAACAGCTTAGAAACATCGTTTGTTATCATATAGTTTATGAAACGTTCAGAATCGGCGCCTTCAATCATAACACGTCCCATATGAGAAACGTCAAAAACGCCAACACTATTTCGCACTGCTAAATGTTCGACGATTACACCTTTATAGAATAAAGGCATCTCAAAACCCGCAAAAACAGTCATTTTCGCTGTTTGCTTATGCAAATCATGAAGCTGAATTCTACGAATTTTCTCCGACAAATTTTTCCTCTCTTGTTATTGTCTATTTTACAGGATTAACATCCACATTTATTGGTATAAGCGAAAGTTTCTTGCCGCATTTGGGACACTTACCATTGTGCATATGTAAAATTTCGTCAGGCGGTTTAAGCTCGGGGCCTTCATGTAATATGCATCCACACTGCTGACATATAACACGCTGAGGCAAGGTCATACTCTCCAGATAACATTAAAAGATAGACATCTACGGAATATTTATTGATTGCTAATTAGAAGTCGACTCTCACCGTTTTTGCATAAGACTTTTAATCCTTTAACAAAGTTTAATCTTGAAATTCATCGTTAATGCGCTTACATGGTTTGAAAACAATGGAAAATTACACATTAATTATAACTGAAAAACCCGACGCAGCCCAAAGAATAGCTTCAGCCCTCGACTCTCAAGGAAAAGCCAAGAAAATAGAGGATAAGGGAATCCCATATTATATTGCAAAACGGGACAAGAACATAATTGTTGTTCCAGCCATAGGACATCTATACACTGTTGCGGGAGAAAAAAACGAAAGAAACCATTATCCAGTTTTCAATTTTAAATGGGTACCAAGATATACAGCTGAAAAAAACGCAAAACAAACACGCACATGGATTGAAGTCATCTCGGAACTCTCGAACAATGCTGACATGTTCATTGATGCTTGTGACTACGATATTGAAGGAAGCATCATCGGATACTGCATCCTCAAATATGCATGCGGTAACAAAGATAGCATTTCAAAACGTATGAAATATTCAACTCTAACAAAAGAGGAATTAGAGAAGTCCTACGCAGAAATGCTACCACATCTGGATTTCGCTCTCATAGAAGCGGGAAAAACAAGGCATGAGATTGACTGGCTTTATGGTATAAACCTTTCTCGAGCATTAACAATAGCAGCAAAAAATTGGAGCAAACGATACGCAACATTAAGCACTGGAAGAGTGCAGGGTCCAACACTTAGATTCATTGTAACCAGAGAAAAAGCAATCAAAAGCTTTGTGCCCACTCCTTATTGGTGCATAAGAGCAGAAGCAGAAATAGATTGTTCCATTTTTGAAGCAGAATACGAGAAAAAACGTATAGAAACAAAAAGAGAAGCAAATTCTGTAATTGAGGCTTGCAAAGGAAAAAGCGGACAAATAGATAAAATAGATGTTAAAAAGTTTCAGCAAATGCCTCCGACGCCGTTTGATTTGGGAACGTTGCAAAGTGAAGCCTATAGCTTTTTCAGCTATACTCCAATGCGCACATTAAACATTGCTCAACGCTTATACTTAGATGCCTTAATCTCTTATCCAAGAACCAGCAGTCAAAAGCTTCCACCTGCAATAAATTATGAAGCAATACTGAAAAACCTAAACAAATTTTCCGAGTATAAGAAGCTCGCAACAGAGCTTTTAGCAAAACCAGAGTTAAAACCAAATGAAGGAAAGAAGGAAGACCCAGCACATCCAGCTATATATCCAACTGGAAATTTACCCGAAAAAGCTTTGGATAATGCAGAAAGAAACATTTGGGACCTTATTATTCGTAGATTCATGGCAACCTTTGGTGACCCAGCCCTGAGGCAAAGCATGAAAGTGTCCATCAACATCAATGGGCAGCGCTTTTATTTGAGAGGAATACAAACTTTGGAGGAAGGCTGGTTACGCTTCTATAAACCCTACTTAAGAACAGAAGAGGTTATTCTGCCTCAGATGGAAGAAGGGCAAACAATTAAAATTAGAAAAATACTTTTAGAAGATAAATTTACTAAACCACTTCCACGATATAATCCAAGCAGCCTCCTTAAAAAAATGGAAGAAGCAGAAATAGGAACTAAAGCTACAAGAGCAACCATCATACAGACAGTGTACGAGAGAAATTATATTAGAGACGAAAGAATGGTTGCAACAGACTTGGGCTTTGAAGTTTTCGAGATTTTGGACAAATACTGCCCAACAGTAGTCTCAATAAAACTAACAAGAGAGCTTGAAGAGAAAATGAATAAGATTCAAACGAACAATGAAAAAAGAGAAAACGTTCTGATGGAAGCAGTTAGGATACTCAAGCCTGCTGTAGAAAAATTAAAAGACAACGAAAAGATAATCGGTGAACAATTAAGCAACGCCCTAAAAAAGGCGAAGCTTGAAGAAAGAACAGTTGGCATCTGCCCAATCTGTAACAAAGGAAACCTAGTGGTGCTATATTCAAGAAAAACTGGCAAGCGTTTCGCAGGATGCACAAATTACTTTAAAGGAACATGCAAGACGTCATTTCCGCTTCCGCAAAAAGGCATCATAAAGTCTCTTCGCAGAAACTGTCGTGGATGTGGATGGCCCACTGTACAAGTTCGAATGAAGAAAAGAAGACCTTGGACGTTATGTTTCAATCCGAAATGCCCATTAAAAGAAGAGTGGAGAAAAACAAAAATTGCATTGCAAAATATGTAGCAGAGAAGCCGGAGAGAAAGGTTATTGTAAGCTGCACATGACAGCCTATGAAAGAATTCTTGAAAAATATGTTGCGTGGAAGAAAGCTTTGGAAATTTCTTGGAAAGAGTATTTAAGCGAGATTGTCAAGAATCCTTTAACTGGGGAATGGGCTAAAGAAGTGGCTGAACACCTAATTAGAGATGGAGAAAAACGAGATGTCGCAGACAGCTAAAAGAAGAATTTCATCCATGTCTTATTCCTTAAACAAGTTATACCGAAGACTTTCAACAACAAAACCGTCAACCTTTATCCTTTCAGCAATCACCATCGCTTTTGTGGTTTTCCTATTTGGAGGCGGCGTATACAACTTGATAGTGAGACCTTATCCAGCCATTTATTACGGAGGACGTTTCATACTTGTTGACCCGCGCCTTTCAGAACAGTTTATCGCCGACAGTATTGTCGCTATGATTCTTTACGCTTTTGGCACAATTGGATTAATAATGATATATCAGAGCACAAAATACGCGTACAAGCCTAGACAAGCCTACATGATGTTTATTGTGGGTGTTGTTCTCATACTGTTGGCTTTTATATCCCTCGAATATGTGATGCACGCGTGGAAAGGCGTATAACACAATCTTAATGCCTTAGAAAAACAAGACTCACCAAGGATTAGTTTTCAAACCTAACTTATGTGCTACAAAATTTGTCAGCAAATGTATTGGAGGAGTTATAATCAACACCACTAGGATAAGCTCTAAAGACAAATTTAAAATGAAAAACGAAAACAGAATCGCGCCCACTATAAAATCAATTTGGTCGATTACTGGCAACATGTCTCCCGGTGCAAGTCCAAGTCGCCGTTTTACAAATGCGCCAGTTAAATCTCCAAGCAGAGCGCCTAAGGATAGCATTAGACCAAAAAGATGTGGGTAGCCAAAAACTATACTTTCTACCAAACCAACAGCGGCTCCAACAGCAAGCCCGTAGAAAAAGCCTTGAAAAGTCTTGTTCTTTCCGAAAATTGGTCGACCATCCAAAAAATTTTTTCCAAAGTCTATAGGGTAACCGCCACCTGTAACTACTGGTATGGCATTTGCACAGTATGCTGGGAATATAAATTTTAAAGCGTCGATGAGTAGTTGTAGCATCATTTTAACAACCTAATAGTCGTATATCCCAGTGCTGTCTATTTTTAAATGCCATGAAGGAGCTTCTGTTGCACTCGCCCTTATTGGACTTTTTTCCAGAATCACTTGGATTACATGAGAGTTTTCGGTGGGTTTCATGGCAATTATTGTGTCGGCCCAAAATTTTAAAACTCTTGTGGCAACAGGCTCTACACTTACGTATGTGTAGTTTAAAAAACTACGCACCTGGCTCGTCATTAAAACAGCAATCTTCTCAGTTTTGGCAATTTGCGCCAACAGCGCTATCTGCCTGTTCAACTCACGGTTAAGCGTAAACGTTTTTTCTGGATACTCTGCAACCTCAACTCTATATAATGTGGTAATCGTATCGAAAACTATGAGACCGAAATTTTTAGTTATGTAATTTGTCAACTGATCTATGACGACTGTTTGTTCGCGGAAATTGTTTGGTTTCATTAAAATTATCAGTTCTGCAAGTTCTTTGAATTGTTCAGGAACCATTTGAGAAAGCCTTCTAGTAGAGAATGTGCCATCACAATCTATGAACAAGGTTTTGTAACCTTGTCTTACACAGTTTATAGCGCACTGCATGGCTAGGGTTGTCTTGCCAGTCTCTGCTTCTCCATAGATTAGACTAACGCTGTCAAATGATAAGCCTCCACCGAGAAACTTGTCAATTCCTCTGCAACCAGTTGGAATCTTCTGAAGCAAGGTAATGCACATCAACGAATATAAACAACTAAAATAATAATTTGTCTTGTGTTCCAACACGTATGCAATAGGAAAGTCGTATGAAAGAGAAGATTGCGGTTGCAACAGTTTCAGGAAAAGCCTATTACCTAATTGTGAATGAGCTAAAAAGAAGAAATACGCCATTTCTCAGCCTTATTCCAACCGAACCAATTCCGGTGGGAGTTAAGGTGGTCATAACCACAAAAGAAGAAAAGCATAAGGTGAATCATGGAAATATTTTGGTTTATCAAGAAGGCGTAGAACCAGAAGCGCTTGTAAACGAGGCGCTGCGGATTATCCAAGGAAAAGAATATTACGAAAAAATCGCTATAGGTGTAGATCCTGGTGAAGTTTTTGGGTTAGCAGTTCTAGCTGATGGAAAAGTTATTGAAACAGAAAACTGCTTTAGCGTTGAAGAAACTCTAAGCAAAATAGAAAGCATCTTGAGAAATCTGAGGACGGACCCCTTAACTATAATTTCAGTGAAAATTGGTGATGGCGTTCCACTGTTCAAAGAAAAACTTTTACGTGTGTTAGATGGTGCTTTACCGTCAAATGTAATGTTAGAAAGTGTAAGTGAGGCTGGAACAGACCGATACTTAAATGAAGCTGAACATAGAAGAGGGCTAAGGGACATCATTTCAGCCATAAGAATCGCAGGAAGAAATGGCCACAAATTCCTACGGAGCAAGACAAATGAATCGAACCATTGAAAACGACAAGACTCTATTAGTAGACGGTCCAGCTTCCGTCGTCGTTACTTCTGGCAAGGTGGAAGTGTTTGGTTTTAATGTAAGTAGCACAAACAAAATTGTGATACGAGAAGGAAAGAGATTACCCTTCGTAGTTGAAGAAAAAGCATCTTTCACTATATCATTGGGCGAAAACGCGGCCGTGGAAGAGACTGATGGAAGCACAATTCCATCTTCATGGGTTGAAGCTTTTGAACAATTGCAGAAAATTCAATCGAAGCCTGCTGTAGCAATGGTGCTGGGAACTGTTGACTCGGGAAAAACAAGCTTCTGCACATACCTAATAAACAAACTAGTAAGTGAAAAAAAGAAAGTTGCAATTCTAGATGGGGATTTAGGTCAATCAGATATAGGGCCGCCATGCACAGTTGCATATACATTTGTAACAAAGCCGACAACGGACTTGTTCAATTTGGAAGCAAAAAACGCCTTTTTTGTAGGTGTCACCTCGCCTAGCACAGCAATGGAGAAGGTGATTGAAGGCTTAACTTCTTTAAAAAAGGAAATCTTGGATGATAACTCAGATTATATTATCGTAGACACTGACGGTTGGAGTGAAGGAGAAGAGGCCATAAATTACAAAATCCAACTGGTTAAGAAGATTGATCCAAATATAGTTTTCTGCATTCAGCAGAAGGACGAGTTAACAGCTATTTTAAATGCCATTAAAAATTTCACAACAGTTGTAGTTGATTCGTCTTCTACTATCAAGCAGAGGAGCAGAGAAAAGCGCAGAAGCTTACGTGAACTTGGATACGTTAAGTACTTGAGAAACGCCAAAGTGCAATCTATCCCAATGAGTTGGATAAGAATTGAAGAAAACGAGTTTGGCTTAGGCAAAGCGAATGCCAATATTAGGCAAGCGAGAAAAATCTGCGAGTTTCTAGGAATGAAACCTTTGCATTTGGTGGAATTCAAAGACAAAATTTGTATATTTATAGGCAAAACACGTTGGATTAGTGAAGACTGTAGAAAGAAAATTGAGGAATTTGCTGGAAAGAAGGTTGTAGTAATTCATAAGGGCGAAGAGGAAGGCTTGCTTATGGCCTTATATAATGCTGAAAGAAAATTTCTCGGCATAGGCATGTTGCAAGAAGTCGACTACAGAAGGCAAATATTGAAAATTCTTACTCCAGTTTCAAAAGATATTTCAATAGTTGCACTAGGAAAAGTAAAACTTGACAAAAACTTTAAAGAAAGCCTAGTTTTCGAAGAAAATCTAACAAACATCTCAACATTTAGAAGACTCTTTTGACGCAAACAAAAGATTAATTGAAATGCTTTCTGTGACTTTTGAAAACAATAAATAGTGAATGTATAAAGCTATAGATAAAAAATGGAGAATGTAGTAATGGAACGGGCAAAAATTATTAAGGAAGAACTTATTGAGCAAAATCTGCATTTTCTTGCGGTTTATATGGAAACAAAAAACGCATGTCTAGCTCTGCTTAGCGAAAATGAAGATAAACTTGGAACATTAGCAATTGCTGTACCTAAGCCTAAAGATTTGCTCGGACCTGCCTCTTCATCTATTCTTTTAGGCGATAGAAATGTAATTTTAGCTCGCATGTTCGCTGAACACTTGGCTTCTAGAAAAGCAAAGATAGCCTTAGTCTCTATTTATTTGGAAACGGTTGATGAGATGCGTGCTCAATCAATTCTCATGAGATTACTTGAAAAGGTTGCGCAGGCAGAAATGGGAAAAGAGGGGACAACAACTTGAGCCTTAGAGAATTTCTAAAACAAACAGAAAAGGAAGTCTTACATGTCAAAGATGAAGTATCAACTAAATTTGAAATTTCATTTATTATGAAGAAATTTGATGTCAACGGTCCAATTCTCCTATTCGAAAAAGTCAAAGGTTACCAGACGAAGGTTGTTGCTAATGTCTGTGGAACACGCGAAAGAATCTGCTCAGCCCTTAATGTTAATAGTAAAGCGCTTTATAAGCGGTTGACTGAGGCATGGCAGAAACCCAAAAAGCCAAAAATTGTCAGAGACAGCGTTGCTAAGGAAACTGTTGAAAATTTGTCTAAAATTCCTGTGCTAACTCATTTTGAAAAGGATGCTGGTCCATACATTACTTCGGCAGTTGTCTACGCGCGAAGCACTGATGGAAAAGTGGAAAACGTTTCAGTGCACCGTCTTCAAGTTTTGGATAAGAAACATTTGGCTATTCGTCTGGTTCCGCGCCATCTTTTCAAGCTGTGGCAGATGGCAAAGGAATCTGGCAAAGATTTGGACGTGTCAATCTCTGTTGGTGTTCATCCAGCGGTTATGTTAGCTGCTTCTTCACCTGTTTCATTTGGCGTTAACGAGTTTGAAGTGGCAAACGCTTTGATGAATAATAGGCTCAGTCTAGTTGAGTGTGAGCACGTAAATGCATATGCGCCAGCTGATGCCGAATTAATTCTTGAAGGACGAATCTCTACTACAAAAGAGTTTGCTGAAGGACCTTTCGTGGATATAACTGGAACATACGATGTTGTGAGAAAACAGCCTATTATAGAAATCGTGAGCGTTATGCACAAAAAAGATTACGTTTATGAAGCACTTTTGCCATCAGGAGCTGAACATAGGCTTTTGATGGGCTTGCCACATGAAGTCTTAATCTGGGATGCAGTTTCAAAAGTCGTGCCAAAAGTTTGCGCTGTAAATCTTACGGCTGGGGGAAGCGGATGGCTCCACGCAACAATAGCTATTGAAAAACAGTTGGATGGTGACGGAAAAAATGCTTTGCTGGCTGCTTTTGCGGCACATCCAAGCTTGAAACATGCAGTTGTTGTTGATTCTGACATTGACGTGTTTAACATTGCTGATGTGGAGTGGGCTATTGCGACCCGTTTTCAAGCAAGCGAGGACTTGGTCGTTATAAATAATGTGCGTGGCTCAACATTGGATTCTTCGGCTAATCAGGAGACAGGTTTAACAACTAAAATGGGTGTTGACGCAACTAGACCTTTTGCTAAGCCTAAAGAGAAGTTTGAACGGGCGAAAATTCCCTCTAGCAAACGTGCCGAGATGCTTATCTATAAATTAGCTGGTAAATGGTGAGACAAAATTTCTGCACACCAGTTTATATAAGAGAACTTTAAGAAATAGAGAAGTTGGTGGCTTTGTTGTCACAAGAGAAAAAAGAGGAAAGTGGCATGTCGCTGAAAGTTGAGGATGTTATGATAAGAGAAGTGATAACCATAGACGAAAATTCGACGGTTAAAGAAGCCGCTGAAGTTATGAACAAGTTTGAAATAGGTTGCTTAATCGCTGTAAGAAAAGGTAAAGCCATGGGCATAGTAACGGAAAGAGACCTTTTGAAGAGAGTGGTTGCAGACGTGAAGGACTCAACAAAAACCAAAGTTAAAGATATTATGTCCAGTCCTCTAGTAGTTGTTGAGCCTGATATGGAGTTGGAAGAGGCCGTAAAGCTGATGTTTCAGATGAAAATTAAAAAGTTGCCTGTAGTTGATGGAAAGCGCCTCGTAGGTTTAGTGTCCCTAACAGACATAGCACGTTTTCAGCCCCAAATGATTAAAATATTGAAGCAACTTGCAATGAAGCAGGTTGCACCAAAGAGTATGAAAAAAGTCATAGACTACTATGTTGTCTAACAAGCAATAGTCTCTTCTTATATGCTTATTCTCTAAGTCAAGGTTAAATGCTTAGTTTCGAATTTATCTTGTAAAAAGGGACTAGTGCTAGTGAAGAAGACTCTACTGTTAAAGGTTGATTCGCAGAATCCGGAAAAAGAAAAAATTCAAAAGGCAGCGGATTTTATCAAAAAAGGCGGTTTAGTAGCTTTTCCAACAGAGACTGTTTATGGTTTAGGAGCAGATGCATTAAATTCTAAGGCAATTTTTGCTCTTTTTGAGGCGAAAAGGCGTCCACTTGACAATCCGCCAATTGTGCATGTGGGAGACGCAAGCGATGTTCACAGATTAGTTAAAGAAACCACGCCTAAAGCAGAGAAGCTCATGAAGATTTTTTGGCCTGGACCATTAACTTTGATTTTTAAGCACTCAACGATTGTGCCAGACGTGACAGTTGCTGGTTTAGACACAATAGCCATTAGAATGCCTAATCACAATGTTGCTTTGGCTTTGCTGAAAGAGAGTCGCTGTCCTATAGCTGCGCCAAGCGCCAATCTTGCTGGGAAACCAAGCCCAACAACGGCGAAACACGTTTTAGATGACTTAGATGGTAGGATAGATGCAGTTTTGGACGCTGGACCTACCCATATAGGTGTGGAGTCCACCGTTTTAGATTTGACCGCTATGCCTCCGCAAATCCTTCGTCCCGGCGGCACCCCCTATGAGAAGCTGAAGGAAATTCTTGGGGACGTGAGGCTCCATCCCGTTGCGGTAGCCGAAAAAGAGATGCCGATAGAAGGGGCACGTTCGCCTGGAGTTAAGCATAAGCATTATGCTCCAAATGCAGAAGTAGTTCTTGTTGAAGGCGAAATCTCAGTGGTTAAAGAAAAAGTGAAGGAATTAGCGGAATCACATAGACGGGAAAGCAGGAAGGTAGGTGTTTTGGCTACAGATGAAACAGCTGATTATTACAGGGCTGATGTTGTGAAATCCCTCGGAAGCAGAAATGATTTGGCTACTGTTGCGAAGAATTTGTTTAGGCTTTTGAGAGAATTTGACTCTGAAAGTGTTGATGTGATTATAGCGGAAGGCATACCTACTGAAGGGCTTGGTTTGGCTGTTATGAATAGGCTTCGCAAGGCTGCTGGATATAAAATCGTTAAGGCAGAGTAGCTTCTCTGAAAGACCTAGCCCCATTATATATAGCTTGAATTGGAACTTGAAGTAGTGGCAGATGTAAGCTGTATTGCAGACCAAAATGTCCAAAAAAGTGAATTCACAAGATTCTTAAGCCAAGCTTTTGGCCTATTTCTTCTGCCTCTTTGGTATAGTCGCCGTAAACCATTGCAAATTCTCTTCCCACAAATTTTCGAATAGCATTTTCGTCAGCAATTTTCACCCAAACAGTCATTCTACAGTTGTCGCATTCCAAGTCTTTGCAGTCAACAACGTTTCCCTTCACTACTACAAGTTTGTCGCCAATTCCACAGTTAACCAGCGTCACTTCACCATTTGGCAGTTGACAGTATCCCGTAACAGTACCCTCCATTGTTCGCCATCTTCGCAGAACATATGCGCAAGAAGCAATCGTGCTTGGTGCAAAACAATGTCGAATAGTTATCGTGTTTCCTTGCTGTGTGAATGCTTCGGCGACAAAGACAGGTTTATGGGATATACCGTGCAGTATTAGTAAAGGCAGCAGGTTTTCGCCCCTCCAGCATCCAACTGGAATGCCATCGTCAGCTAATTTCGCCAGGGCAAAACACATTTTTGTTTCAAGCTCTTTCGTAAATTGCCCACACCATAAAACGTAAGCTGCATTAGCCTTCATATCTTCTATGGTTTTTTTCATGGCAATGTAAACGCGTGCAGATTTTACAACATCTTCAAAAGAAGGCTCCAAAACTTTCTGGGCTTCACTAATCCACTTCTTGGCAAGGCTTTCCGCAAATGTTCTATCTGCGTTTCTGTAGGCTTCTAGAAATTTTTCCTTGTCGATGTTTTGAATGTTTAGCTTACCAGAAAATATAGGGCTTTTGAGCCATGCAGCACCAGCTAATTTCCATTCGCCACCATCGAAAAGACAAATTTTCATTTCCACTAGCCATTTAGTGATATTTAAAACTTCTATCTGTTTTTCAAGTTCTTCTAGTGTAAAGGCTATTCGCACATTTTCATGGTTAGACAAATACTCGTAGGTATCAAGCGCGTAGCAGAATGTTTCTTCCTCGCTGAAGATAATTATAGGAAGTTTTGTTTCAACAAGATAAATTAGTGAAGAAAAACGGTTCGAACAATAGGGAAAAATTACAAATCCGTCTACGCCGTGGATGTTAATTGCAAGAATTTCTTCCTCTTTCCGTACAAGCAATTTTGTTTCTTTGTTTAAGCCCAACTTTTCAAGTATCACATCGCTTTTAGCGGTTTGGTCATCTTTATCTTCACCCATAAAGTTTTGTTCACTGCCAAGCAAAAATATAGGCATTATTCTCAAGGAATCACTTCCAAATTGCTCTCGCTACTTCTTGATGGCATTTTCTCTTTCTTGCGCTTCCTATTAATGTGCACCTCTAAGTAATCTTTTCCGTAAGGGAAAAAACCATTCAAAATATTTCTCACAAGGAAATTCTTCGCAATCTCATACAGTACGCAATACTGCGATTTACAGCACAATCCAGAATTAAAGAAAGCGTTCCTTTGCCACCCCAACGCGTTTTGATCTTTCCTTTTGCTATTTTCTCGACTTCAGAACTACAAACCTATCCAAACTTTTTATTTAATTCACAAATATCGCACCAAATGCCGCAAGCTACCACATGTTTCAAGGAAGGCACCTATTTTAGCATAGGCATTTTAACGCCTTTCTGCTTCGCTATTTTCTGTGCTTTTTCATATCCAGCGTCTGCATGGCGGACTATGGCTGTGCCCGAATCTGTTGTTAACACTGTTATTATGCGTTTCTCTGCTTCTTTTGTGCCGTCTGCGACTAAGCACATACCTGCGTGAATGCTGTAGCCTATGCCAACGCCTCCGCCATGATGCACACTCACCCAAGTAGCTCCGCCAACCGCGTTAATCAAAGCGTTGAGAATAGGCCAATCAGCCACTGCGTCGCTTCCGTCCTTCATGGCTTCCGTTTCGCGATTAGGTGATGCGACGCTTCCGCCGTCTAAGTGGTCTCGTCCAATCCACACTGGACCTTTAAGTTTCTTGTCGGCAACCATGTCATTTATGATTTTTCCAAATCGAGCTCTTTCACCAAAGCCGAGCCAACAAACCCTTGCAGGCAAACCTTGAAACTTTACTTGTTCTTTGGCTTTTCTTATCCAGCGACACAATTCTTTGTCGTAGGCGAATTTTTTCAAAATCACATCATCAAGCGTGTAAATGTCTTCTTCACTGCCAATAAGCGAAGTCCACCTGAAAGGCCCTCTGCCCTCACAGAACATAGACCTAATGTAACGCTGAACAAATCCAGGATAGGCAAAAGCATTCTTGAAACCAGCATTATAGGCTTGCTGGCGCAAGTTATTGCCATAATCAAAAGTCACAGCGCCTTTACGCATCATCTTTACCATTGTTTCAACCTGCACGCGCATACTTTCACAAGCAGCGTGCATATACTTTTGTGGGTCGTTCTTTCTCAACTCGTCTGCCTCTTCTTTAGAAAAACCAGCTGGATAATATCCATTTAACGGGTCATGTGCAGAAGTCTGGTCGGTCAGAACATCTGGGATAACGCCTTTTCGCAAAAGTTCTGGATGAACCTCGGCGGCGTTGCCTAACAAGCCAATACTACGAGGCTTACCGTCTCTTTTAGCTTCTGAAGCTAGTTTTACTGCTTCATCTAAATCGTCGGTCCACATCTCCAGATATCCATGCTTAAGTCTCCGCTCGATAGCCCACTTGTCAATCTCCACGACTAATGCGACGCCCTCATTCATCGTAATAGCCAAAGGCTGAGCACCACCCATCTCTCCCAAGCCAGCAGTTAAAACAAGTTTTCCACGCAAACAACCTTTAAAGTGCTCCTTAGCCACAGCAGCAAGCGTTTCATAAGTGCCTTGCAGAATTCCTTGCGTGCCGATGTAAGCCCATGAACCAGCAGTCATCTGACCAAACATGATTAAGCCCTTCTGCTCCAACTCGTAGAAATAGTCCCAAGTAGCCCACTTAGGCACAAGTATGGCGTTAACAATTAAGGCTCGTGGCGCCCATTCATTTGTCTTAAAAACAGCAATAGGCTTACCGCTTTGAATCAGTATAGTTTCGTCAGGGTCAAGTTTAGTTAGAGTTTCAACAATACGCTCAAAACATTCCCAGTTCCGCGCGGCTTTACCTGTTCCACCATAAACGATGAGTTTTTCTGGGTCTTTAGCCACTTCTGGGTCAACAACGTTAAAAAGCATGCGCAGAATGCCTTCAATCTGCCAATTCTTACAATGCAATTCAGGACCAGTTAAGCATCGAATAGGCTTTTTAATTTTCAGCAAGCTAGTGTTCACCATAAATCCAGAATATAGAAACATGTTATAATCCTTTACCGTCTACATCAGATTTATTAGGAAGCAACTCTCATATGGCTAGGTAAAAAAAGGAATAAACACATGAAAGGAGAAGGAGCAATAGTATTCGTCATAGCCTTCATAGTCTTTCTAGCAGTAACCTTTGCTTATCCAGAATTACCTTTAGGCAGCACAATTAGCGGCGCCATGGGCATAAACTCTGACGTTCAATGGAGCGGGTTCGCAGTGAAAACATTGTTGACAGCAATTTTTAACGGAGTAATCTACGGCGTAATAATATGGCTAATCTTCACTTTTGCAAGAAGATCCATGAAACCAAAAACGCAGAGTAGTTCTTAGTCTGGTTCGCGTATGAACACAGTTTCGCCTTGCTTTTCTCTATCAACCACCAATCTCCCATTTTTGATGACCTTATCTACTAGGTTCACGCCAAAACGGTATCCCAGAAACTTGTGGTTGGGCACATCTAATACGACAACATCTGCTTTTTTACCCGCTTCTAAACTACCAATTTCTTTTGCTTTGTCTACAGCGTGAGCAGCGTTTATAGTAGTTGCAGTTATAGCCTCCGCAGGCGTCAACCGCATAAAGTGACAGGCGAAAGCAATGACTAGTTGCTGATTCTCAATCCAACAGCTAGGATTAAAGTCTGTGCCCAATGCTATTGGAACGCCAAAATCAATCATTTTTCTAGCGTCGGCATAGCGACCTCCCATTAGACTGAAAGAGGCAGCAGGGAGCAGAATAGCAATTACGCCCTTAGTAGCCATGGCTTTAATACCTTCGTCAGAAGAAAAAAGCAGATGCTCAGCAGAGGTGGCACCTATTTCTGCCGCAAGTTCTGCACCGCCCAACTGACTTATTTCATCCGCGTGAATTTTGGGTTTTAAACCGTAATTTTTGCCAGCAACCAGAATGCGTCTAGTTTGTTCCAGACTGAAGACGCCTTTCTCGCAGAAAACATCACAATACTCAGCAAGACCTTTCTCAGTCGCCTTAGGAATCATATCTTCAACAACTAGATTAACATAATCTGTCGGGTTGCTTTGAAACTCCAGTGGAATAGCATGGGCACCCAAGAAAGTGGGAACAACATCTACAGCGTGTAACTGGTCTAAACGCTTCATGACCTCTAGAATCTTTAGTTCATCTCTAGTTGTTAAGCCATAGCCACTTTTGGCTTCAGCAGTAGTTGTTCCATGCTCCAACATAACATCTAGTCTTTTGAGACTCAAGTCCACAAGTTTTTCGAAACTTGCCTTTCTGGTTTCTTTAACAGTTTTCAATATGCCGCCGCCAGAGCTGAGAATCACCATGTAATAAGCGCCTTCAACACGCATCTGAAATTCGTCTTCTCGTGAACCAGCAAAAATAAGATGCGTATGAGGATCAACAAACCCTGGCAAAACAATTTTGCCGTTGGTGCTTATCACGTTCTCAGCTCTATACGCTTTTGCAATATCAGTAGATTTCCCGACTGCAACAATTCTGCCCTCTTTAATGGCTAGGCCACCGTTACGTATTGTTCCAAGTTCCCGCATTTGCTTGCCCACACGCGGTTTCTGATTGTCACCTGCCAAAGAAACAAGCTCGTCAGCGTTCAAGATGAGTATATCCACTTTTTCTCTTGCTCTTGACTTGCCAGTTTTACTCAAAGACATCGCCTTTTTCTATTGCGTTTTGTATAGCTATTTCTAAAACTCTATGCTCGGTTAGATTGTCTATTTTTAGATAATACGCGGCTATGTCGATAAGAGTTTTCAGTGGAGCCATGCCGCAGAATTCTGAACTTACAATTGGTACATTATAGCGAGCACACTCCACTTTCACCATTTCAAAAACACGGTATAAAGGTGTCTTTTCAAAGTCGCTTATGCTCATGCCTATCTGCGTTATGTTTTTCTCTGGAATGAGTGCAGCCATAGCCTTAACATTCGAAAATCCCCCTTTCTTAGAATGCAACGCTTTCGCAATTTTTTTTGCAATTGTTAAATCTGAAGTGCCTAAATTCACGTTAAAGCCGGCCATAACCTTCCGTGCACCAGTTATTGTTGCGCCAGCCATCTTGTGTGGTTTTGCCGGTCCGAAATCTGGTTTGCGTTCAGGCTTTGCCATCATTTCAGTCAGCTTCTCGTATTCGCCCTCGCGTATCCAATCTAAATCTTTACGCTCGGATCTGGTTGCTGCTTCGCCGTAGAGATAAACCGGTACACCACACTTTTCTGCTAGGATTTGTCCAAATTTCTTTGCAAGCTTCACGCAGTCTTCCATTTTAACATTTTTAATTGGAATGAATGGAACAACGTCAACGGCACCTAACCTTGGATGTTGTCCTTTATGGTTTCGCATATCAATTAGCTCGATGGCTCTGAAAGCAGAATTTAAAGCGCCTTCCAATACAGATTTTTTGTCGCCAAAAAAGGAAACAACAAGTCGGTTATAATAGTCATCGTAAGTGTAGTCTAAGAGAAATACGTTCTCGGTTTCCTTAATTTTCTTTAGAATTGAATCAACAACATCTTTGTTTGAGGTGCTAAAATTGGGTACGCATTCAATTATCTCTTTCATCTTCATCTCCCTTCTAGCTATAGCGATAGGTTTGTGGATTTATATTTATTTAACCAGAACTTTTTAGAAGCAGAAGATTTTAGATGTTACACAAATGCCGCTGTGTCCACAAGCTAAGGCAACACCTTCCGTTTAAATTTATAAAGTTTTAATAGTCTTCTAATATGAAGAGGAAAAATTGTGAATAGAGAGCTTGAGTTTGAAGTTCCAACATGGAACCAAATATATAATATGCTCTTGAATTTAGCTGACAAAATTAGGTATAACGGCTTTAAACCCGACTTGATCGTCGGCGTTTCTAGAGGTGGTTGGCCTCCAGCCAGAGTAATATCCGACTTAATGGGTAACGCTAATCTTGCCAACGTGAGAGTGGAATTCTATACTGGGGTTGCAGAAACAAGGGAGGAGCCGGTTTTAACGCAGCCAGTTTCAGCAGAAGTGGCTGGCAAAAAAGTGCTTATCGTGGACGAGATTGCAGACACTGGCAAAAGTTTGAAGCTTGTGAAAGAGCACATAATTGAAAAAGGTGCAAGCGACGTCAAAATCGCCACGGTTTACTACAAGCCTTGGAGCATTGTTAAGCCGGACTATTATGAGAAGAAAACAAGCCGTTGGGTAGTTTTTCCTTGGGAAATAAAAGAAACTGTCAGAAAAATCGTCAAAAAACACAAGAAGGAAAAGAGCTCCATAGAAAAAGAAATTGCAAAACTCGTTAAGGCTGGAATCTCCGCCGAACTCTCAGAAAAATTCTTGAGAGAGATTTTTGAGGAAGAAATTTGCTAAAACATATCCGAGAATTTGACAGGCATATTTTGATAACTGGTTTTAAAAACGTGAAAATTAGGAACCCCACAGAGTTCCTAAAAAAAATACAAAAAGAAAAATTATCAAGCGTGGAGATTCAGTTTTTCGATGCACAATATGTGGCTTCATGGCAACACCTGTATTTTGCAGCTCTAAACGCATTAACGGCATTCAAAAATAGGGGAAATATTTCTAAGAGCCTAACAGTTGAAACAATGCTTTATGCTTCAGCGCAGCGACAGATTCGAAAGGCTATGGAACTTCTCGGAATTACACCGAAAACATCGAGAATAGCTGTGCTAATAATTGCTGAAAAACCCAAAAATGTAGAATCAACTTTACAGATAATTTCAATGTTTACTAATAAGCAACATGATGACGCAGTTCTTGAATTGACAGAAGAAAAAAAGGTAATAATCCAAAAAGCTTTTGGAATTTCAGACGTCGAACTCAAAACGGTCATGAAAAAAGGCAGCTTAGAAAGCACTCTGACTAATCTCGTTATCGAACGAATGGCATTGCTGACAACTCAACGTTAGTCATTTTTTCTATTCTTTGATTGAGCAATGTTTTTCAATGTACGCATCAAGTTTGCTCCCTAATACTTTCTTCAGCAACTCTACACGTATCTTCAAGTATTCCTCTCTAAGAATATCAAAATAAACACGGTTCCACTTGCGTCCGTTCACAAAGGCACTTTGCCTCATTATTCCAGTCTTTCTGAACCCGCACGCTTCTAGAACTTTGTGGGCACGCGTGTTATATTCTACGCTTGACGCTTCACAACGATCCATATTCAATTGGTTAAAGACTATTTCCAACAAGGCTACTGTGATTTGTCGTCCGTAGCCTTTTCCCCACAATTCTTTCTTGCCAATATAGGTGCCGACGTCGGCGCTTCGCACGTTTGCCCAATCTTTATGCTCTAAACGAGCAATTCCGATTGCTTCCTTTGAATCAACAAGTTCAATTATGAAGCGCTGTTCTCTCTCGTCTTTTACCCACTCTTCGTATCGTTTTTCCAATTGTGGCATGTTTACAAAGTTTATTGGCATATTTCTCGAATACATTATCACTTCAAAATCATTTTCCCATTCATGCAGTACCTTCAAGTCTTCTCTTTCAATTGGTCTGAGCCTTATGTCTCCAAACTCGAACATACAGATTCCCCCATGTAAAACATCAATGCATTATACAACGTAACTATTAACCTTAACCAACATTGAATGGTGAAACGAAAAATTCAATTTATATGTGAATGTGGAGTCTGTGCTCCAGGAGAGCTTGATTAAACCATGCTTCATTTCAGCTTTCTCGTGGCTTGCAAAGCCTTTTCCGCGGTTAACGTGCAAAAAAGCACATCATCAATTGTAGCGATAAAGGTTGCCAAACCATTTTTGCATCTTATTGTTGTTAAAACTTTCCCGTCTTTTTGCATTGTTTTAACAGTTAAGCCTTTTGGTGTTTTGAAATTGTCTGGAGAAACTGCGTTGGCTATAGCTTCCGCAATCTTGGCATTTTCATAATTAAGGATTATTGCCGCTTCCAATATTTTCACCTTTCAACTGCCTTCCAACCAACTCATTAACAAACTCGATAAAGCTGCCAATTTTCTCTATTGGAACCTGTGCTCCAGCGGCTATGTTGTGTCCTCCACCCTTTCCTCCACAGTTTTCAGCTGCAACTTGCATGATTTTGCTTAAGTCGATTCCCTTGTTTATCATTGTGTCAATAGTTCTTGCAGAAATTTTGGCTAATCCTTCCCCTTCGACGTTGGCATACGCAATTAAGGGTTTTTCTGGGTTGGGAAGGCTTGCTGAAAGTATAGACGAAATTGCGCCTACGATTTTGTCATTGATGAAGTTCTCACCATAAACAACATATATGTTCTCGAACTCCTTCATTCGTTCGGGTTTTTCCATTATCCAGCCAAGATACTTATTGATTGTTCGCCTATACTCTTCCAAAACTTTGTTTGCCTCTTCAAGAGCTGAACTCCTATCTCCCATGCAAATCGCAACGCCCAAACTCGCCCTGTCCATTCGTCCAGTCGCGTTCAATAAAACTGCAAATTCTCTAGCGTCTCTAAGTGGAGTCCACGGTTCCTCATGACTTAGAACGTAAACATGGCCAATTAGATTGGTTACCTCGTAATGTAAGCCCTTTGACAGTAAATAGTCTGCAAGGGCCGAACATAACCGTTTCTTTTCTTCTTCTGAAAGGTCTCTTAGCGCGCGCCATTTGTCGCCATGTCTTGGCTTAATGTCTAAGCTTGCTAAAAAAGCCAAGCTTTTATCTTCTTCGCCACTTATGCCAGGAATAAATGGGCTAGTTGTCGAAGCCAAGGTCTTGTGGATTGGTCTTGTTTCTCTGCCAAAAAATATCAAGTCTTTTTCAACGGTTAGAAGCTTAGCGTTTGTCGCGTCTTCAACAATTCTTTCATTCAATCCACCTAACATTCGCTGATCATACTTATCTTGCAAATCGCCGAGAGCGCCGACAACAGCAACAGGCGCCAAATCCACATTTATTTTGTCAACAGCTTTCGCCACAAAATACGCAATGCCAGCACCACTAACGTCTTTTGCACCGTCTATTCCATACAAATGCGGATTCACGTGCACAACATGCTCAGATTCTCCGCCGACAATCTGATGATGGTCCAAAACTATTATCTTGAAACTCGTCAGCTTATCATTAAGCAGTTGCATATAGCCGCTTCCAAAATCATTAAAAATTATCAACTGCGGCTTATCTGAGAGAATTTCTCCTACAATCTTTTCATCAACCCATTGTGTTATCCTAATACGTAAACGTGCATCAAGCCTAAACAAGGTCTTTCCAATAATTCCTGCAGCTGCAACACCATCAGCATCTAAATGTGAAAAGACGTGTATGAAACCGTCTCTTTTCGCTATTTCTAGAATTGCTTCGGCTGCCTTTTTAGTTGCTTCCAAAAAGCTTGCTGTATCAGTTTTCTCTGAAGCCATAGCAATCACACTAGGCTAAGAAATTAAGTTATTTAAGGATTTAAAATGGGATGTTATGCTATAGATGCTATTTTTGGCTCATATTTCCAGTTCGGTGGTAAAAGCCCTCTTCGCTTATAATATCTCGAAAGTTTATGGATTTCTGCCTCTATTATTTGAAGTGCCCTCTTATTGTGCAAATCTTTCTTATTTTTCTCATAATGCACCGTAAGACTTTCTGCTTTCTTCAACAAAGCACCCAAATCTTCTGGTATTGCCAGAGCCAAATCAGCGCCTTTAAGGATTTTGGTTATAGACTTTCCTGTTATCGGTTTTGCCAAAGGTATTGCATAGTTGTCTCTTAGGATTGTTCCTATGCGGCTTGGCGAGTTTCCCTCCTTTGCTAGCTTGATGACGAGGGCTTCCACTTCTTCAGGCTGATATTTGCACCAGCTTGGTAGTCTTTTGCTAACTGGTCTTGTTTGATGGGATTTTCCTTTTTCCTGTTTTGGCATTTTTCCGTTCCCTTAAACTCTGTATGAGCGAGGGAAGACAGATATTTAAAACTATTGATTTCTACATCAGAGCCTTTTGTACCATTCAACGAAATTTCGCAGAGCTTTTGCACGGTGCGAATACCTATTTTTTTCCATTATTTCCATTTCTGCAAAGGTTTTGCTACTGTTTGTGGGCTTAAAAATTGGGTCAAAACCAAACCCGGAATTATTGTCTTCAGTTCTTTCTTTTTTTGTTATTTCTCCTGTGGCTTCGCCTTTAAAACAAATGGGCATTTTTAATTCTGATGAATGGTAGGCTATGACTGATTGAAATTTCGCTTTCCTATTTTTAATGTTTTCCATCAGTTTTAATAAGCCACTGTTACCTATTGTTTTGTAGACATAAGCAGCGTAAGGTCCTGGAAACCCATTTAATCCAGCAATAAAAAGTCCAGCATCTTCCACTATAATAGGCAAATGACAATGCTTGAAAGCCTCCTTGGCGCTTGTTTTCGCGATTTCCTCTAGACTTTCGCTTTGAATCTCCAATGTCTTAACCCGAAGCATGCCAACAGTTATTCCATATTCGGCAAGAACCATGCGCGCTTCGTTGAATTTGTTTACATTGTTCGTTGCAAAAAATACGACCTTGCTTTTTAAATTAAACCCCATATGCATCGCTTTCTAAATCAATTTTTTTATTTCCGTTCACCTTTCCTTTCAGCAACGTATCTGCCTCGTCTTTCTATCTCTTTTATCTTGTTTAGAATGTTTTTCACGTTTTCAACATCTACCACTTTAGAGTATCCATCAATTACAGCCTCAAAACATTCTTCTGTGAAACGGAAATGTGTGCTCTGCAAAGCTCGCTTCATAAGGTGCAAATCAACTCCTCTGTACTCTAACTCTCTTGTTTTCTCTCCAAGACCAAAGTCTATAAAGAAAATCTTGCCTTCAGAATCCAGAATCATATTTGAAGTGGTTAGGTCGCCATGAATTATCCCGTTTTCATGTAGTTTGCCTATTAACTCGCCGATTTTGACGCATAGACTTCGTCTTTTGTTTTCTGTAACTTCGCTTAACAACTGTTTTACTTGTTTTCCCTCTACAAACTCCATTATTATCGTTGTATTTGCCAAATCCACAAGAAAAATTGTGGGCGTCGGCACTCCAGCTTTTTTGGCTTCATGCATTAATTGGGGCTCATGTATCGTTCTATAAGTTCGAATTTGTTCGTCCATTTTTGATGGGCGGTATTTCTTGGGTAAGCGTCTCTTCATTATTACTTTTCTGTTGTGCCAATCTGCAAGGTAAAGGTTAGCTTCTGCGCCTTTCTTAATCAAAAGCTGATTTAGCGTATCCATGGAATTTCAACCTCTTCGAGACGCCAGCGCAACTTAACAAAGCTTTTGTCAATTGGAGTAACCATGCCTTGTTCATACGCGAGTATGCCTGTCCACGCAATCATTGCCCCATTGTCGATGGCGAACTGGCTTGGCACTGTGCAGAATCTTGCGCCATGTTCTTCTGCAATACCCTTAATCATTGATTGCAATCGTTTGTTGGCAGCGACGCCACCGGTTAGCAAAACTTCTTTTTTCTCTGTATGCGCCAACGCTCTTTCAGTAACTTCTGTAACCATTGAAAACGCTGTTTCTTGAAGGCTGAAGCACAAGTCTTCGAGTTTAAATTTTCCTTTTTTAAGCAGGTTGACCGTAGCCGTTAATAAACCGCTAAAAGATGTGTCCATTCCCTTAACAGTGTAAGGCAAAGCAATAAGCATCTTACCTTTCAAAGCAAGCTTTTCCACCATAGCTCCAAATGGCATGTCCGCTTTCTGACGCAGCCCTGCTTCACGTGCGAAGACATCTAAACAATTGCCAAGCGCGATATCTAATGTCTCGCCAAAAACTCTGTAGCGTCCAGAATCAAAAGCCGCAACGATCGTGTTTCCACCAGAAACATAAAGCGTAATAGGATCTTTAGCGCCGGTTTGGAGTTTTCCAACCTCAATATGGGCTACACAATGGTTTACGCCCACAAGCGGAATCTTGAGGTATGAAGCAAGTGCACGGGCTATGGTTGCGCCTGTGCGAAGGCATGGACCCAGACCTGGTCCCTGAGCGAACGAAATGGCAGCTAGTTCATTTGGTTTTATTCCTGCCTTAATGAAGCTTTCTTCAAGGACTTTGCTTGCTACTTCGGCATGATGCCTCGCTGCTTCTCTTGGGTGGATGCCGCCTTCTTCTGGTGTGTAAGCATTTATTATGTTGGCTAATATTTCGCCTTTGAACGTTGATATTCCAACGCTGAAGTCGTCTGCTGTGGACTCTATTCCAAGACAGTAGCGGTCGCTTGCTTTTTTTTCCATCATATTTATTGGCCTACACTGTTGAATTCGTCAAGAGTTAAACATACACCTTTTTATTTAAAACTGTGCATATATAATGTGGGAAATTTCGGATCGATGGAAATGTCAAAACGCAATGATTTGGAACATAAAGCACTGCAACATATAATGAATACCGGGTTTGATGGTATCCTCCAATCTGACTTATGGCGAAAACTCGGAGCAAGCAGCAGGGAAGGCTCTCGGATAGCTTTGAAACTGGAAGAAAAAAAGCTTATTCGAAGGGAAAAGGAACTTCGCAATGGAAGATGGACTTACCGGCTTTATCCGAAGAGGTTGCCAGCAAAAATAGATTCGATAGCGGATGTTCCCTGTCTAATGTGTCCAGATAACCCACGATGTGACCCGTCAAGCGCGATTTCGCCTCAAAGCTGTGATAAATTAACTGATTGGCTTCTCTCTGTGTCGAAAAACGAAGCTGGTTTTTTAGGTGACAGCTAGTTTTGCCTAAAGCATGGATTCAACAGAGAAAGAAGGATTATTATTATAAGAAAGCGAAAGAGGAGAAATATCGTTCTCGAGCAGCTTACAAACTTTTTCAGGCTATTGAAAAGTATCATTTTATGAAAAGCGGCGATGTTGTTGTTGATTTGGGCGCGGCGCCCGGTGGTTGGATTCAAGCTGCAAGAAAAGTTGTTGGAAGTAAGGGCTTTGTTTTAGGAGTAGACCTAAAGTCGATTGAGCCTTTTTCGCAAAGTAATGTTCGAACATTTATAGGAGATCTAACCAAACTTGAAACACTTGAACAGATTTTGAGCGCACTTCCTGGAAAGGCTGATGTTGTGATTTCGGACGCTTCACCGAACATTTCTGGGATATGGGAAGTTGATCATGCCCGCCAAATAGACTTGGCGGAACAATCGTTAAAGATAGCGTTGGAAACACTTAGGTTTTCTGGGAGCTTTTTTGTAAAAGTGTTTGAAGGAGATTTACTCAACAACTTCATTGCAAAAATGAAAGAGCATTTTGAAATTGTAAGAATAATAAAACCTAAGGCGAGCCGCGTCAAAAGCTCTGAACTGTTTATTCTTGGAATGCGCTTAAGAAAAGGCGTGAACTAAGCGGCAAACATAAATTCTAATGAAATCTATTGAAAGACGAGGTAAGGTGAAAAAATTTGAAAATAATCGCTGCAGATTCTTCTGCCGCCATACTAACTGAAAGTTTTGAGCCCTTATCAATTGTTGCTGTGGCATCCGTGCTAGTTTTCCCACCATATAGAGAACCAAAACTTTGTCTAGCCGAAGCGATTTTTGCAGATGCAAAATGTGGGCATCAGCTTATAATACATGAAGCTGAGCTTTGCAAGGAACTGCTTGGAAAAGTGAAAGCTGACATTGTGCATCTGGACATGTCTTTAGGCGCAATTCCTTTGGAACAACTTTCTCCAATTGAATTCTCTTCCATGAAAATTTCAAGTAGAGCTAAACAGCATCTCCTGAAAATCTTGCCTAAATTAAGGAAAATTTCTAATGAAATCTCACAAAAGTATGGAATTGAAGTTTTAGCTATTGGTAAAGAAAGCATTCCTGTAAGAATTGCGGAATTAACAGCTGGAGCAAACGCAATCTTGTATACTTGCGAAAAAGCCGTTAAAGAGAACGCGACACTAATGCTTGGTTTGCCTTCTAAATGTCAGCCTAGATTCGCTGAAAAGTGGGTATATCTTTACTCTCTTATGGCTTCTGAACATGACATTAGAGGTTATGCAGACGACACCAAAGACATTCTGAAAAAAGTCAATATTAGCGAAATGTTGAATCCAGTTGCAAGGGGTTTCAGAATTCTGAGCATCGCCCCAAAAGTTTAGAAGACAAAACCTTTTTACTTTGAGATAAGAATGCGTTAGAATAGTGAACTAGAATGAAAGAAGAGAGAAACAGCATTATCTCTCCAAGAGCAGCTATCCTCGCTGTTGTAGCAACTTTCGTACTTGCACAGTTTAGTGTCATTGTGCTTTTTCTCTTGTTTGGGTTTGAAGTAACTTTGGCTTTTTCCGAATTATTGCTGATAATTGTTCCGTTGGGTTACATGCTCTATAAAAAAGTCAACATTAGGAGTTATATAGGACTGGATGCAAAACCTCTCAAAATTCTGTTAGGCTTAGCCTTAGGCGGACTTGTTTTCTTGCTTAACATACTTATTTCTGTTTTGCTGTATACATTATTTGGTCCAAGTGCGGCTATTGAAGAGTCGAATGCAAAAATCATAGAAACTAGCACTTCTCCAAGCGGACTTATTGCAGTGATAACAGCTTTGTCTTTGGCTGGAATATGCGAGGAATTCACTTTTAGAGGCTTTCTCCAAAATGCCATCAATAGTAGATACTCTTTCGCTGTTGCTCTGTTTGTTTCCTCTTTAGCCTTCGGGCTCTTTCACTTCGACCCTCAAGGCATTTATACTTTATCCGCTTTTCTTATTGGTCTTGTATTAGGTTTAATCTACCATCGTTGGCAGTCGTATGTAGTTTCTGCAGTTGTGCATTCCACGGTAAATCTGATAGCTTTTGCACTAATATTCCTCATACAAGTGTAACGAAAACTCAATTTCATCTCTCCTTTTTTGTTTTTACGATTTCCAAGTTTATGTCTAATGGTTTTGGGTTGACTGTTATTTCGCCTAAACTTACAATGTCCACACCTTTAGAAGCAAATGCCATTACATTTTCTTGTGTAATTCCGCCACTAGCTTCTAGCAAAATTTTTCCAAGAAAGCCAGTTTTTTTTAATAGTTTAACAGTTTTTTCTATTTGTTTTGGAGAAAAATTATCAAGCATGATTATATCTGCTCCAGCCTTTGCAGCGGTTATAACATCGTTAACACGAGTCGTTTCAACTTCGATTTTCTTACTGAACGAAGCTTTTTCTTTAGCCTTTTTAATTGCCTTCTCAATGTTGCCCACGACTGCAATATGGTTGTCTTTTATTAAGACCATATCGTCCAAATGAAGTCTGTGCGTATCGCCGCCACCTATCGAAACAGCCTTTTTGTCAAAATAGAGCAGCCCTGGCGCCGTTTTTCGTGTGCATGCGACCCCTGTCTTGAATCCTGCCGTCATTAGTTTTTCTTTTAGTTTTCTTGTAGTTGTCGCTATGCCACTCATGCGAGAGATGATGTTTAGAAGAGTGCGTTCCATTGAAAGAATTGTTCTTGCATCTCCGAAAATTCTCATCAGTATCTGCTTTGGTTTTATCTTGTCTCCATCGACAACTAGAGCTTCAACTTTGAGCTGTAGGCTTTCGAGAAGAATTTTTGCTTCTTCTATACCCGCCACTACGCCAGCGTCTTTTGTTATCACTTCCGCTTCTGCAACTGTTTTTTCTGGAACGAGCAACGCAGTTGTAATGTCTCCTTGACCTACGTCTTCAGCAAGCATATTTCGAAGTTTTTCTTCCAAAATTTTCTGCGGCAAGAACATAACTTATCAATTAAGGTGTTTGGCTTAAAATACTTGTTTCTCCTCTGCCATTTGGAATATGGCTTGGACAGCATTTTCCAAACCATCATGTTTCAATGCTTCTTGCTGAATTTTCTCGGCTATTTCATGCATGTTGCTTTCGAATGTTTGTTGAACAATTTCTAGAAGTTTTTCTTTGCTTAGCTCCTCTTGGGGCATGACTTTTGCTACGCCTAGATTCTTGGCTTGCCTTGCATTAATAATCTGCTCTGTATGGCTTGGTGTAGGTATAAGTATCATTGGTTTGCCATAACACATGCACTGCGTTAAGGTTCCATGACCCGCTCTTCCTATGACTAAGTCGCTGGTTTTTAGATATTCGAAACGGTTTGGTATCCATTTATAAATTGTAATGTTATTATAGTGTATGGGTTTTTCGTCTGTGTTTGGATAGCCCAGGGAAACGACGATCTTGTAGTCTTCAGGAAACTTTAGCAAAATTTTTCGCAGAATCCCCGTTAAGAATGCTCTTTCTTTGATTGGACCGCTTATAGGTGCGAAAATGACTGGCTTATTATCTGGCAGTTTTAATTTCGCTCGCAAATCTTTTTTGGTCGGGAGTTCTTTTGGATGCACGGGCAATATTGGACCTATCAGTTTTACATTTTTTTTGTAGAATTTTGGAATGTTTAGATTGCCAGCAGAAATCGTGTATGGAGGAGGAAAATCAGGTATCAGAACCGTATTTCCGCTTGTCCAGATTTTTCCAATAAGTGTGAGTGTAATGAAATCTGCGAACTTTGCCAATCGCAGAAAACGTTTTCTGCGTGGAATTATTGCTTGAAATTGGTTCAAGATGCAAATTCGCGGTATTCTTAGTGTTCTTGCAGCCAAAAGAGGTGAAACGCGGGAATCTGAAACAACAACATCTGGTTTAAAGCTTTCAATAAATTGAATTTCAGCATTAATTTGTTTCAAAAGAGTGAAGGAAGCCAAGAATGGACCGGGGTTTATTGCGGTCTGCTTGAAATCTACCGTCCCATCGGCTTTAACCTGAAAACCTATTGGCGGCGCCTTAATGAGCGGGAAGTTTTCGTGTTCAACGTAACTTATGCCTTCCCGATAAGTGGAGAAAATTATTTCAGCATTTTTTTCAAGGATTTTCTTAGCTATCGGAACGCATCTTCCAACATGTCCTAGACCAATGCCGCAAGGGGCAAAATAAATCCTCATGAAGCTATTTCCCGCCGAGGGCTTTCCGCCTAATTTCGCCTCCCGGTTTTTCTTCCTCGAATATTATTGCTTGAAACTTGTAAATTCTTGTGCCCTCTATCAGCCAGTTGTCAGGCGGCAAATAAGCCTTAATACAGCATTGGCACAAAAATTCTTCTTCATTCCATCCACATTCAACAGGCACTTGCGGTAAAAGCAAGCCTTTGAATATGCCTTTTTCGACGATTAATCCGTCTTTTCCAACCTTAATTTTAGACGGATACTCGTCTGGCTTTTTTACTTCTATCAACTTTGGAGGCGTAAGTACGCTTACTTCGAAAACTACATTGTCAAGTTCGTTCAGTGAAAGTGGATAAAAGCGGGGGTCTTGTGTTGCTGAGCTTATAGCAGATTCGACAACCGCCTTGATTAATGGAGTAGTTGGGTATGGGTAGCCAATGCATCCTCTCAGTTCTTTTTCTCCGTTTTTTGTGGTATTTATCGTGACGAATACTCCACAAGGCTGCAAAAGCTTTTCAGAAACATCTTTAGGAGTGCTGATTTTTCTCCTCGTCTTTAAGTATTCTTTTACGGCTTTGCGCGCTAATGTTACCAAGAATTTTCCTTCTTCCAAATTTAGCTCAAATGTCACTTTATGCTCTCCACCATTCGCAAAGCAACAGCTTTTGCTAAGTAGAATAAATGTTTAATCTTTGTAAAAGTTTTGGATTAGAGCTTCATCGAATCTTCGTTTATTCCGTCTTTCGTAATTAATAGAAAGTCTATGCCATTGCCGCTCATAATATCTCTGCTTATGGCAGATTTTATTGCTCTGACGACTAGGTCTTTGGCGTCTTTCATGGTTAAATTTTCTTTGTATCCTTCTTCCAGCACGCCCATGGCAATCTCTGCTCCTGAGCCCACAACCGCATATTTGTCTGGTATTACAGAGCCCAGAATGTCAAGCACATAAAGCGTCGGTCCTTCGTCGTCCATGCCGCCGACAATCGTTTGCGTAATTAAAGGCGCTAATCGACGAGCAAAAAGCAAGCTTGACATAAGTTTGGCTGCTGATCTCACCGAGATGGATCTGTTAACATCTAAACTAAACAAGTTTGAGTAAGCTTCAACTTCCCTTACAAGTATTTGCATGTCAGAAACCAGTCCAGCGCATGCTGCACCTATCTTATCAGTTATTTTAAAGACTTTTTTGCCGCCTTTGCTGACAACAAGATAACCATAAGAAACACGTTTTTCAGAGGCTAGAATGACTCCGTCTTGACATACTAAACCGACAGTCGTTGCGCCGGGAACCCAAAGATACTGAGGCTGTTGTGCTTGATTCTCCATTAAATTCACCTTTTCTTCGTGATATACGCAAGCAACCTATTAAACTTAATCATGGACATTATAGAATTGCTTTTTGCCTTTAATTGTATATAACAGCTGGTTCGCGGCATTCAAAAGCACAAATAATAAAAGCGAGGCGCCCCCACCTCAAGGGCGGGAACTGCTTATGGCTAAACGAGGACTTTTTGTTGGTAGGTTTCAACCCTTCCATCTGGGTCACATCAACGCTATAAAGGATGTTTTAAGAGAGGTTGATGAGCTTGTTATTGTTATTGGTAGTGCTCAATATAGTCATAACTTAAATGATCCGTTTACTGCAGGCGAAAGACTGGTTATGGTTCGGAAGGCTTTAGAAGAAGCACGGGTGGATTGCTCGCGTTTTTGGGTTGTGCCTGTGCCAGACGTACACTTGCATATGATGTGGGTTTCCGCTGTTGAAGGGTACACTCCACATTTTGATGTTGTCTATTCCAATGAACCTCTGACGCGTCGACTTTTCATAGAAGCTGGATATAAGGTTAAAGCTATACGTTTTCACGAGAGAAAGCTTTACTCTTCCACAGAAATCCGGAAAAGAATGATGAAGGGGGAGAATTGGAAGAAGCTTGTTCCAAAAAGTGTGGCGATCTTTATAGAGGAGATAGATGGAGTTAACAGGCTTAGAGACTTGAATAAAACTGACAAAGTTTAGTTCTTTGTTTCATAAGAACCAACTCTCTTAAAGCCTAGCGCTCTTCCCTACATATAAATTGAAGTGGTTTTTGAACATCGGTCATTGTAAGGTTAAATATTTGATTGAGGAAGGTTAAACGAAAGTTATGCAGATAGTTATGTGTGAGAGAAAATGTTGGACATTAGACTGATACGCGAAAATCCTGAGTTGATAAAAAACAATCTGAAGAAGAGAGGAGATCCTGAAAATCTAAAGATGCTTGATGCGCTAATTAGTTACGATAAGGAATGGCGGCAGCTCCTGACACGACTAAATGAGCTTAGACATGAAAGACATTTAATAACAGTGGATATTGCGAAACTCAAAAAACAGGGAAAAGAAGCAAGTAAAGAAGTTTCGAAAGCAAAGAAAGTCGACATGGAAATAACTGAAAAAGAAAAGGAAGTAAGCAAAATCGAAGAAAAAGTTCATGACTACCTTATGCGACTTCCAAATCTCTTACACGAATCAGTTCCAAAGGGCAAAGATGAAAATGACAATGTCCAAATAAGGACATGGGGCAAGATACCGACATTCACCTTTGCCGTTAAAGATCACATAGACCTAGGCTTAAGCCTAGACATTATGGATATTGAAAGAGCTGGAAAAATTGCTGGTGCACGATTCTACTATCTTAAAAAAGAAGGCGTTTTGCTTGACATGGCTTTAATGAGTTTTGCTTTAGAAGAAATGATTAACAAAGGATACATGCCTGTTGAACCGCCTTTTCTTATGCGCCGAAAGCCCTACGAAGGCGTAACAGCCCTAAGCGATTTTGAAGATGTTCTCTATAAAGTGGAAAAAGAAGATCTGTATTTGATCGCAACTTCAGAACATCCTATGGCAGCAATGTTTATGGATGAAACGCTTAAGGCTGAAGATTTACCGCTTAAACTTGTTGGAATAAGCGCAAACTTTAGAAAAGAAGCGGGTGCACATGGCAAAGATACTCGTGGGATCTTTCGAACGCATCAATTTAACAAGATTGAGCAGTTTGTTTTCTGTAAACCTGAAGATTCATGGAAAATACATGAAGAACTAATACAAAATGCAGAAGAACTGGTTCAAAAACTTGGCTTACCCTACCGGGTTATGAACGTTTGCACAGGTGACATTGGAACTGTTGCGGCAAAAAAATATGATATTGAAGCGTGGATGCCGGCACAAAATGCCTACAAGGAAATAGTTTCTTGCAGCAACTGCACTGATTATCAAGCCAGAAGGCTAAATCTAAAGTATAGGGAGAAAGAAGGCAAACCGCCAAGAGGATTTGTTCACACTTTAAACTCGACGGCAATAGCTACTGGCAGAACCATAGTTGCAATACTAGAAAACTATCAACAAGAAGATGGCTCAGTAAATGTTCCAGAAGTTCTAAGAAAATATATGGACGGTATCAAGAAAATAGAACCGAAACGGTAAAACTTTTAATACTCTGATGTGAATTTTCAAGCTACATTCGGAGGTTAAATTTGTCCTCAAAAACAAAACGTATGCGCGATAAATGGCGAAGCAAATCATGGTACATGGTAGTGGCTCCATCATATTTTGGAAATGTGGAGTTAGGCGCAGTGCCAGCTGACGAACAGGAAAAACTGATAGGAAGAACAATCGACGCAACCCTTTATGATGTAACCAATGACTTTTCACATCAACACTTGAAAATATATTTTCAGATAATCGAAGTTGATGGCAAAACTGCCAAAACAACTTTCAAGGGACATGAATACTCCCGAGATTATTTAAGAAGTCTAGTTCGGAGAAGAACAACAAAGATCGATGGACTGTTCGATATAACCACAAAGGATGGATGCACACTGCGTGTAGCTGTCTCAGCCTTCTCGCTTTCAAGAATAAGAACATCACAGGAGAAGGAAATACGCACAATCATGGATAAAATTATTAAACAAAAAGCCTCGGCGCTAACATTAGACCAATTTGTCCAAGAAATGATCCTTGGAAAAATAGCCTCAGATATATATAATGAAGCAAAAAAAATAGCGCCACTGCGTCATGTGGGCATAAGAAAGTCAAAACTTATAACACAGTTGGCACAGCTGCCCAAACAGAAGGCTTGATAGGCTAGCTTTTTAATAGATTCTTGGCGTATTCGTAACCTTTTTCAAAAGCATTTAGATTCAATTCTTCAGTGCCTCTAGGTATATTCGCTTTAATCGCCTCTGTCAAAGCATTTTTGTCCAGCAAGCCCGTAACAGCTACAAAGGCACCTAGCATAACAATGTTAGCAACTATTTTTCTCTGCATCCCTTCAGCAATCTGCGTAGCAGGCACACGAAAAACATTAACATTCTTTAAATCCTTCTCGTGTGGAATCATATCAGGGTCCATGATTATTGTTCCACCTTGTTTTACATTTTCTGCATATTCATTGTAGGCGTGTTGCGACATAACAATCAATATGTCGGGTTCCACTACTTTTGGGAAATCTATTTCCTCTTCTGATATTACAACCTCTGATTTGCATGCTCCGCCCCTCGATTCTGGACCATATGATTGTGTTTGAACAGCATTTTTCTGAGCATAGAGGCATGCTGCTGCAGCAGTGATTATTCCAGACTTGATTATTCCTTGTCCGCCAAAACCTGCAAATCTAATCTCGATTCGCATAATGCCTACCATCCAACTTTTCTCTCGTTTATCTGCGATATCTTTTCATGAAGAAATTTCTCGTAACTAACCTTTTCGATGTTTACGAACTCGCCTACAACAAGTTTTTCTGGCGTGATTTCCGCCTTAGATGGGTCAGAAAAGTTTTCTACAACCGAGGCACGTTTAAACCAATCCATCATTTCAAGCCCTGTTCGCATTTTGTTGCGCCGGCCAAAAATTTCTGGACATGGTGAAACCACTTCGATGAAGCAGAATCCTTCTTTTTGCAGCATCCTCTTAATAGATTGCGTCAATCTTCTCACGTGCAGAGTTGTCCACCTAGCAACATATGTTGCGCCAGAAGCAGCAGCCAAGTGAACCAAGTTGAATGGATGTTCAATATTTCCGTAAGGAGTCGTGGTTGTTGAAGCTTCAAGAGGGGTTGTTGGGCCTTGCTGTCCACCAGTCATTCCATAGTTGAAGTTATTTGCACAGATTACCTTTATGCCCATGTTTCTTCGAGCAGCATGGATGAAGTGGTTTCCTCCTATAGCGAATAGGTCACCATCTCCGCTGATTACTACGACATTTAATTCAGGGTTAGCAAGTTTGACTCCTGTTGCAAAGGCTAATGCGCGTCCATGTGTCGTGTGGAATGAGTCTGCGTTTGTGTATCCGGCTGAACGCCCAATACAACCGATGCCAGACACGACCACCAGTTTGTCTAAATCCATTTCTAATTCATCTACCGCATGAACAAAGCAGTTGAGAATAATGCCATTGCCGCAACCAGTACACCATATATGCGGTATCATTGCTTCTCGCAGATACTTTGAAAGCGGATGCATGATTTCTTGAACCATTAACAGTTCCTCCTTATAGCTTCAAAAATCTCCATTGGCGTATGCGGTTCTTCACCTAACTTTGAAAGGAAAACCACAAGTGTGCTTTTCGCCGCGCGTTCTACCTCTCGCACCATTTGGCCACAATTCATTTCTGGAACAATTATCTTTTTTGCATGTTCTTCAATTTTCGCTATTTGATTTTGTGGAAAAGGCCAAAGCGTTATCGTGCGAAGAAGACCTGCCTTTATTCCTTTTTCTCTTGCTTTTTTCACAGCACTTAGGGCAGCTCTTGCAACAATTCCATAGGCAATGACCACAATGTCAGCGTCATCTAGCATGATTTCTTCAACCCTGATTATTTTGTCCGTATTTCTCCGTATTTTGTCGCAAAGCCGTTTCACTAAACGCTCCTGAACTTCTGAGCTTGATGTTTTGGGATATCCATACTCATCATGCGTCAAACCAGTAGCGTGAAAACGGTATCCCTCGCCAAAACAAGCCATAGGCGGAACCAAATCATAGTCAGGCATAAAGGGCATATATTTCTCTGGTGAAACATTCGGTTTTTTACGATTAACTATCCTAATTTTTTCAGCGGAAGGAATTACCACTTTCTCCCACATGTGCGCAACAATTTCGTCTGCCAACAATAATGTGGGCACACGATAGGTTTCAGCTAAGTTAAAGGCTTCAACGGTTAAATCAAACATTTCTTGAACAGACGAAGGTGCTAACGCTATAATCTCGTAGTCACCATGTGAACCCCACCTAGCTTGCATAACATCTTGTTGTCCAGGCATTGTTGGTTGTCCAGTGCTGGGTCCACCACGCATAATGTCCACAATCACGCACGGCGTCTCAGTCATAACTGCTAATCCAATGTTTTCTTGCATTAGGCTGAAGCCAGGTCCAGAAGTAGCTGTCATAGCCTTTAAACCAGCGTAAGAAGCTCCTATCACAGCCGCTATAGAGGCAATTTCGTCTTCCATTTGGATGTAGATTCTGCCAATCTCAGGCATCCTTTCTGACAAGTGCTCAGCAATTTCAGTTGCCGGTGTAATCGGGTATCCAGCAAAGAAGCTGCAGCCAGCGGCTATAGCTCCTTCTGCACATGCAATGTCGCCATTCATGAAGTGAGTACCTGTAAGCAACGCTTCTTTTTTAGCCATTCTTAACATCCTCCTTAGATGGTTTTTCAATAATGAAAATCGCGAAATCTGGACAAACAGCAGTGCAAAAACCACACGCTAAACATTTGCTTTCATCTACAATTTTCGGAGGATGAACCCCTCTTGCATTTATTTCCTGCGATTCCTCCAGAACCTTTTGCGGACAGAATCGTATACAAAAGCCGCAGCCTTTGCACTGGTCTTTGATAAGTTGGATTTTTGCCTTTGGGAATGTCGCTTTTCCCATGTCAAGCGGGGCATGTCTAATTCTTTCCGGCATGTTTTTAATCTCCTCCTAAAGCCTTTTCAAAAACTTTCTTTGCATTGTTTATTTCTTCTGGTGACACTTTTTCTACTAACCTGTTCATTTCACGGATTTTCGAAGCAAATCTTTCGCCTTCTGCTGCTGAAGCCCATAAGAGCTGCAATCTTTCCTTATCCAGTCCCTGCTGCTCCATTTTCTTCCATAAGCGCTCGACACGTTTCTGTGTTTGATAATTGGCGTTTATGTAATGGCAGTCTCCAGGATGACAACCTGCTACCAGAACTGCTGCTGCCCCTCTTGCAAATGCTCGTTCTACGAATTTAGGCGCCACGCGTCCAGAACACATAGTCCTGATTATACGCACGCTTGGCGGGTACTGCATTCGGCTAACTCCAGCAAAGTCTGCGCCCGCATAAGCACACCAGTTACAACAGAAAGCAACAATCTTCTTATCCGCATCACTCTCTGTTACAGCGTCAATCTGCGAGATGATTTGCTCATCAGTAAAGTGGTCTTGGGTTAAAGCATCAAAAGGACATTCTGCAGCGCATGTTCCACATCCGCCGCAAGCCGCCTTTACAAGCTCAACTCGCTTCAACTCCTTGTTTAAAACTATGGCATTGTAAGGACAAACCTTCGCGCATAGTCCACAGACTTTGCATCTTTCTGGATAAAAAATAGGCGTAATAGCTTCTACAGTTACTTTGCCTTTAGCCATCAAAATACCCGCACGGGCTGCTGCAGCGCTCGCTTGTGTTACGCTGTCTTTTATGTCTTTAGGCGATTCGGCGCAGCCAGCAAAGAATATTCCGCCTGTCGCAGCGTCTACTGGTCTAAGTTTTGGATGTGCTTCCATGAAGAAACCGTCTTGTGTTCGCGAAAGCGTTAAGAGGCGCTGGATTGGCTCACTGTCTTTTCTTGGCTCTAGTCCAACAGAGAGGATTGCCATGTCAACATTTACCTTATAGAGCTCCTTTTGCAGTGTGTTTTCTCCAACGAGCCACAGATTATGCGTTTTTCTATCTTCTACAATTTCTGCTGGAAGCCCACGTATGAACAGAACCCCTTCTTTTCTTGCCCTTTTATAAAGGTCTTCAAAGCCTTTTCCATATGCACGAATATCCACATAGAAGACATGGATTTCAGTTTCAGGCCAATGCTCCTTAATTAGTAGGCTATCCTTAATTGTATTCATACAGCAAACATTGCTGCAGTATAGTCTTCCACTTTTGTCAGAGCGAGAACCAACGCACTGAATAAATGCTACACGCCGGGGAATCTCCAAATCACTAGGCCTTATAAGGTGTCCTCCAGAGGGTCCTCCTGCATTAATTAGCCTTTCAAACTCGAGTGAGGTGATTACGTTTAGGTATTTGCCATATCCATAATTTTGCAGGCTTGAGGGGTCGAATACGTCTGCGCCTATTGCCACAATTATTGTACCTACATCAATTTCTACTGTTTCTGGCTTCATTTCGAAATCTATAGCTTGGCGCTCGCAAGCTTTCATGCATTTGTCACAGACTGTTACGCCGTCTTTGTTTAGGCACAAGTTCATGTCAATGATGTATGTAGATGGAACAGCTTGAGCGAAAGGCGTGTAAATGGCATGTCTTATAGCTAAGCCTGCATCAAACTTGTTTGGAGCTATGACTGGGCAGACTTTGGAGCATTCTCCACAAGCTGAACAGTCGTTCTTAACGAAACGTGGTCTTTTCAAAATTTTAACATGGAAATTTCCAATATACCCTTTCACATCAGTAACTTCGCTGTTAGCCAATAACTCAATATTTGGATGATGCCCAACATCAGACATTTTAGGAGCAAGAATACAGATGGAACAATCCATCGTTGGAAATGTCTTATCTATTCGTGCCATCATCCCGCCTATACTTGGCTCTTTCTCCACCAGATACACTTTATAGCCAGTGTCAGCCAAGTCCAAGGCTGCTTGGATTCCAGCGACGCCACCACCTATGACCAATGCTTTTCTGATTATGGGCACTTCAATTTCTTTGGCAGATTGAAGTCTAGCGGCTTTTGCTACAGCCATTTTCACAAGGTCTTTAGCCTTTTCGGTGGCTGACTGCCTATCATATAGGTGAACCCAACTGCAATGTTCGCGGATGTTTGCCATTTCAAAAAGATATTTGTTTAATCCAGCGTCTTCACAGGTTTTTCTGAATGTGGGTTCATGGAGACGCGGTGAGCACGAAGCCACTACCACGCGGTTAAGCTTATGCTCTTTAATGTCTTTTTTTATCTGCTCTTGCCCTTGGTCTGAGCACGTGTAGCGGTTATCTTGAGCCCAAACAACATGCGGAAGAGTTGCCGCAAATTTTGCCACTTCTCCACAGTCTACTGAACCGGCAATGTTTAAACCACAGTGGCAAACATAAACCCCTATACGAATTTCTCCGTCGTCTTCTCTTGGATTTGTTTTTTCTTTTTCTTCAGCGCCCATCAAATTACCTCGCTAAAGATTTCACGTAATTCTCAATTGATTCTGCTGCTCGTTTTCCAGCCCGAATGGCTTCAATGATGGTTGCTGGTCCAGTCACAGCGTCACCACCAGCAAAAATGCCTTCAACACTTGTCTCCATGGTTATAGGATTAACCCAAACTGTGTTGTCTTCGTTTAGCTCAATTTCCTTTGGCAAAAAACCTAGGTCGGGGATTTCCCCTATAGCCAGAATTACCATGTCTGTTTCACGCGTGAATTCGGACCCTTCTATTGGAGTTGGTTTTCTTCTTCCCGATTCGTCTGGTTCGCCTAATTGAATACGGACACATTCAACAGCCGAAACCTTGCCATTCTTTCCTAAAATCTTCTTTGGGGCTACTAAGAATTCGATTTTCACGCCTTCATTTTCGGCTTCTTTAACTTCCCATGGAATGGCTGGCATCTCCTCCTTAGACCTGCGATATAAGATCGTTACTTTGTCAGCATTCAATCTCAAAGCGGTTTTTGCCGTGTCCATGGCAACGTTGCCGCCGCCAATCACAACTACATCTTTTCCAACTTTGACTTTTTCTTTATAGTTTGCATTCCAAAGAAATTCAATAGCGTGAATTACACCTTCTAAATCTCCACCTTCAATCTTGAATGCTTGACTTTTATTAGCGCCTGTTCCAATAAAGATGGCTCTATAGTTTCCTTTCCTCAAATCGTCAAAATTCACATCTTCCCCAACTTTTACCCCAGTTTTAATTTCCACACCCAAATCTTCTATGAACTGAATTTCTTTCGCTAAAACCCACTTTGGTAAGCGGTATTCCGGTATGCACTTGCGTAGCATTCCACCAGGTTCAGAAAACGCTTCAAATATTGTAATTTTATGCCCTTTTCTAGCAAGTTCAGAAGCAACGGTAAGTCCGGCAGGTCCAGAACCTATAACAGCAATTTTTTCTCCAGAACTTTTTACCGTTTTTTTCTTTTTCAATTTTTTTAAGTGTTCGATCCGAATGTGTTCAATCATATCCAAGATTTTCTTTATCTCTAATCCAGCGCGTTCTGGATGAAAACAAACCAGTGTCGTTACAATTGATAAGGGAATATTATCCACAATCTTTTCAAAGGCTATTTCCAGTGGCTGCGTAAACGCGTTTTTTACGGCTGCTGTGCGCATATAAAGAAAAATTTCTGGCAATTTTAAACCTTGAGGACAGCGTTTATAACAACGATAACACCAAGCGCAAAGCCAAGGCTCGTAAGAAGCCAAAACCGCGTCCGGATTCAGAAAAATTTTCTCCAAAAGATTCCTTGGATTGTAATCTTTTCCCAGCAAATCTGCTATCGAACAGCTAGCCGTGCAAATCCCACATTCGAAGCAGTGCTCGAGTTTTTCACCATCTAACAGCTTTCTAATGTCTTCTTTAGGGACTAGTGCCTTTGAGGCTTCCACGTTTTGGCGCCCTCTGTAGTTTTGGTGGTTTGCAAAGATATAAAGGTTTACAAACGTAAAGGTTTTAAACAAATGCATAAGATACATGATGTTTCGCAAATACATTTTAAAGCATTTGAGATAATAAGAAATGTGTCAGAAGGAGAAGCGTGCAAATGAGGAAAATAAGAGTCATTTTATATGGAGTTGGTGCTGTTGGCAGTTTGATTGCAAAATTCCTGCAGGAAAAAGAGGGCGTAGAAATAGTGGGAGCCGTGGACATAGCTAAGAATAAAGTCACCAAAGATTTAGGCGAAGTTTTAGGCATTGAGAAAAAACTTGGCTTTAGAATTTCACCTGACGCGGATAAGCTACTTTCGAAAGTTAAAGCGGACATTGCTATTCACACAACCTCCTCTTATTTGGAAGAAACTTATCCACAAATAACTTCGCTCATAAAACATGGTGTCAAAGTAGTATCCACATGCGAGGAACTATCTTATCCATACTACACAAAACCGCAACTGGCAAGGAAACTGGATTTGCTTGCAAAAAAACACAAGGTAACAGTGCTGGGCACAGGCATAAATCCAGGTTTTCTAATGGATACACTTGTGATTGCGCTTACGGCTCCATGCCAAAAAATCGAGAAAATTGAGGCAATTAGAATTATGAATGCTGCTTCTAGACGGTTGCCTTTCCAAAAAAAGATAGGAGCGGGCTTAACAGTTGAAGATTTTCGGCGAAGAATTGAAAGTAAACAAATCACAGGGCATGTTGGACTTGAACAATCTACAGCGATGATTGCCGATGCCCTAGCATGGAAGCTTGACAGAATAGTAGCTGAGCCAGTTGAGCCCGTAATAGCCAAAAAAGCTGTTGAAAGCAACGACATAAAGGTTAAGGCGGGACAAGTGGCTGGTTTAAGACAAAAAGCAAAAGGTCTAATCAAGAATGAAGCAGTCATAACACTCGATTTTCAAGCGTACATTGGCGCTGAAGAAGAATATGACGCCATAACAATTAAGGGTGTTCCAAACATCAACCAGAAAATTCAGCCATGCATCCACGGCGACCTAGGCACAATAGCAATGGTAGTAAACGCAATCCCAAAAGTGATGCAAGCGCCGCATGGCTTAGTTACAATGAAGGATTTGCCTGTTCCATCCGCAACATTAGAAGACATGAGGAGATATGTGTTGTTTTAATGTGCACAGGGATATGCAATGAAATTTCAAGTTGACATAAACTGCGACTTAGGCGAAAACTACGGCGCCTTCAAAGTTGGAAACGACGAAAAAATAATGCCACACATAACTTCGGCAAATATTGCATGTGGATTCCATGCTGGTGATCCAGTGACAATCATGCAAACTGTGAATATGGCAAAAAAGCATGGTGTTGCTGTTGGTGCGCATCCAGGCTATCCAGACCTTCTAGGTTTTGGGAGAAGAGAAATGCAATTAACAATGGAGGAAATTAAAAGTTACATGATTTATCAGATTAGCGCCCTCCAAGGATTCGCAAAAACAGTCAACGTGAAACTTCAGCATGTGAAACCACATGGAGCATTGTACAATACAGCAGCGAAAGATACCAACGTCTCTGAGTCTATTGCGGAAGCAGTCAAAATGCTAGACCCAAAACTGATAGTTTTTGCGCCACCTAAGTCGGCACTAGCAAAAGCTGTTGTCAAAGCCGGATTACGCGTTGCGCATGAGGTCTTCGCTGACAGAACATACAATTCCGATGGAAGCCTCGTTTCAAGAAAGCAACCAGACGCCATTATCCAAGAGCCAAAGCGAGTAGTTGAAAGAGCTGTCAGAATGGTTAGGGAAGGAATTGTCGTAGCTGTGAATAGTGAAATTGTAAAATTGGGCGAGGTGCATACAATCTGCGTGCATGGAGATACGCCCACGGCAGTCGAACTGGTAAAGCGTTTAAAGAAAGGGTTAATTAAGGCAGCAATTAGAGTGAAGCCAGTCAGCAGTTTTGTTTAGCAGTTTCTAGGCTTTGAATATGAAAAGCGAATCACACATGTCTGCACGACACTTGCCTTTCGGCGACACTGCCTTAGTCGTCGAGTTTGGCAATACAATTAGCTTGGAGATAAATACAAGAGTAATTGCTTTAAGCGAGGCTGTTCAAAAGGCGAAAATCGAAGGAGTTGAAGAGCTTGTTCCAACTTATCGGTCATTACTTATACGATACAATCCGTTAAAAACAAGCTATGAACAACTTGTCTTCCGCATCAAAGATATTGAAAAAACGCTGAAAGAAACAGCAACAAAAGTGGAAAGTAAAAGAATCACAATCCCAGTAATTTATGGCGACATATACGGTCCAGACCTAGTCCATGTTGCCCGATTTCACGGATTAAGCGAAAAACAAGTCGTTAAGCTTCATTCTGAAAAAGAGTATAGGGTTTACATGATTGGCTTCGTTGCCGGTTTTCCCTATTTAGGAGAAGTCCCAGACGAAATAGCGACGCCACGGCTTGAAACACCAAGGTTGAAGGTTCCGGCGGGTTCTGTTGGCATAGCCGAAAAACAGACAGGCATATACCCATGTGAAGCACCAGGTGGATGGCAAATCATAGGCAGAACACCCATTAAACTGTTTGACCCTCGGCAGCAACCACCAGCACTTCTCAAACCAGGAGACACAGTTAAATTTAAACCAGTTTCAGAAAAAGAATTCAAAACAATAGAAGAAGCCACGTTAAAAAGCGTTTATTCATCTTTCTCCGAGGTTTAGGAATAAATGAAAGTTTTTCGCGTGCTAAAACCCGGGTTATTCACAACAGTTCAAGATTTGGGAAGATATGGACACTTAAAATATGGCATCCCAATCTCTGGCGCAATGGACACATTCTCCTTTATCTCAGCAAATCTTTTAGTTGCGAACAACCCAAACGATGCTTGTTTAGAGATAACTCTAATCGGTTCCGAGTTACAAGCATTGAAACGAACACAAATTGCCATTACTGGAGGCAACATTCCTCTAAAAATTAACGGTCAAAATGCTCCTATGTGGCAGACGTTAGATGTGCAAGAAGGCGAAATTGTCTCTTTTGAAAAGATGGAAAGTGGATGCCGCGCATATATTTCGATTCGAGGAGGAATAAATGCGCCTGTGGTGCTTGGTAGCAAATCAACATACGTGCGAGGTGGATTTGGAGGATTAAACGGAAGGCAATTAAAAACAGGCGACATAATTGAAGGGTTTGATGCGTCTTCTCTTAGATTTAGGTATTCAATGCCTGAAGAATTAGTGCCACAATTTACTGGCAAGTTTACTGTAAATGTCGTGTTTGGACCACAAGCTGACATGTTCCCAGAAAAGTCAATAGACACTTTTCTTTCAAATCCCTACATGGTTACGTTAGAAGCAGACAGGATGGGATATAGGCTTGAAGGCTCAACAATAGAGCACAAGGATAAGGTGGATATTGTTTCTGACGCTCTTTTGCCAGGCGCAGTTCAAATTCCAAAAAATGGAAAACCAATAATAATAATGCGAGATGCACAGACAACTGGCGGATACCCAAAAATCGCCGTAGCCATTACTCCAGACATTTCTCTACTTGGACAAGCTAAACCAAACGATGGCATAGAATTTTCGAAAATTACTGTTATTGAGGCGCGTAAGAGATTTTCCGAGTATCAGAAATTGCTTAATGGTTTGGGTAGGATGCTTCTGAAAAGTCAAGATTAAAATGGTAGTGCAAATGCGAATGTTTATAGAAAGAAAAAGACAATTGATATGATGGGTTTATCATGAATATTCAAACTGGGGTACACAAAAAGGGAACATTTTCCCTTTTAGACTTGATGGAAAACGTGAAGAAAAGACATGATTCTCAGAAAATAGGAGGCATTGGCTTATTTGTTGGAGTTGTTCGAGGAGAGACCATGAAAGAAGAGAAGGTTCAGAAATTGGAGTTAGAAGCCTATGAAGAAAAGGCAAACGAAGTTCTAGCTAAAATCTGCGATGATTTGAAGAAGAAGGAAGGCATAGTTGACGTTCAGATTCACCACTTACTAGGTGAATTTAGTGCGGGCGAGGAACTTGTTTATGTTATGGTTGCTGGTTCTCACCGCAAAAATGTTTTTCCAGTTTTAGAAGAGGCAGTAGAACGATATAAGAAAGAAGCACCAATCTTCAAAAAAGAATATGTCATAACTGCAAAAGGCAAGGCAAGTGCCCATTGGGTAGCAGAAAAAGAAAACTACTGAACGCGTCCAAATTTAAGAAGTATTATAAGTATGTAACCAAAATAGTTGAAACAGGGATGTAAACTTTGGAAAAAAGAAGCTATGCATGGTTCGAGAGACGTCGAAGAACAAAAGCCCTAGACTTAGCGCAAGAACAAATAACAAAAGCCCTTGACACTGTGACTTTGCTTCATCAAGCAATAAAAAACATGTCGGAAGCCAAAGAGAAGGAGGCGTTACAAAGCATTGAAAACCTGTTTAAAGTAGAGAAAGAAGTAGACAGGCTACGAACAGAGGTTTTTAAAGAATTATCTAAAGGCGCAGCCCTATTCGCTGAGTATCGTGAAGATTTGATGCATCTCGTTAAACGTCTCGACACTCTTGCAGACCATGTTAAAGATGCATCAAGATGTGTAAAGATGCTCGCAGACACCCAAATACCCAATGAATTATGGGATAGCGCTGTCTATTTGACGTTAAAACTAACACAATGTGCCAACACTTTGCGAGGCAGCCTTGAAAAACTCTCTATCAATCCAACAGAAGCTATGCAAGGCGCCAAGAAAGTCGAAGAAATAGAACATGAACTCGATGAAGAATACCTTAAAACCAAAACGCTGTTTGTTAAATATTCAGAGAAGATGAACTGTGGCTCCATGGTAATATTTGACGATTTAATCGAGTTCATTGAGCATGCTGCAGACATGTGTGCGGATACAGCAGATTACATTGTTATACTTGGAAGTAGAGAATAAACTGCGTCTGATTAAAATGTTATTGGTTCAAATTTCAGATGTGCACTGCGGTCCGATGCTTCGCCAAGAAATGCTAAGAAGCGCTATTAAAGAAATTAATGATTTGTCACCAGACGTTGCTGTTGTTACTGGTGACTTGACAGAAAACGGCTTAATATCAGAATTTAAAACAGCCGCAAAAGAACTAAAAAGGCTAAAGGCAGAGAAGCTAATATATTTAAGTGGAAATCACGATTACCGCTCAACAGGTTATCTGCTTTTTAGAGAATTTTTTCCATTTTCGCAAGTAACCGAAACAGATAATGCTGTCATAATAGTTCTCAGCTCGGCTAGACCAGACAGAGATGACGGAGAAGTTGGCCATAGACAAAATATATGGCTCGAGCGCACACTTGAAAAATTCAAAAATAAAGTAAAGATTGTGACGATACACCATCACATAGTTCCAGTTCCCGACACAGGCGCCGACCAGATAACAATAGTGGACGCGGGCGATGTTTTACGGAGCCTCGTGAAGTCACATGTGAACTTGGTTCTGTGTGGGCATCGACATCGACCATGGCAGTGGAAGATGGAAGACATGCTTGTAGTTCATGCTGGCAGTGTGTCATGCGAAAAGCTTCGGGGATTTTTTTGCAACTCTTATAATGTAGTTGAAGTTAAGAACAAAAAAGTTGACGCTAAACTTAAGATAATCGGCGGGGGTTACGTGAACTTTAAAGAGATTGTGAAGAGAAGAGAAATTCTACAAGCATCTGACATCTCGCAATACAGTGATTCTCTAGCCCGTTAAATAACACACTTCAAGAAAGAGATTCGCTTCAGTTTAGTTTTTCTAACATGTAAAAACCGATCAAGCTAATTCTGCTTCCACAAGTATTGCATTGCAAGATGATCTTTTCTAGCTGGTCTCCTTTCACTACGGGCTCTAAAATTATATAGACTTCGTCTGATTGATCGTCTGGAGAAATCGTGGTACCGCATTTTGGGCATTTAAATTCTCCGCTGCCTTTTAGTTTTGATAAGTCAACGGTAAAGGATCTGTTTTTTTCCATTTTTTAGTCCTTTTTATATGTCCAATATAAAAAATGACGTATGTCATATTTAACCCTTGGCATAAAAACACATACACAATGAGGGCGGAGTATGGGGGTGGGATTCGAACCCTATGAGAGCTGGCGACGTCTCCCGCAACTCCCCTTTTTTCTGAGTTAGATTGTTAATTGTGGCTATTTTCTTATAAATTGTTAACATGAATCTAAGTTAATAGTCCTACTGCTTCCTTTTGTCATATCTTCCCATGTCATGCATAAATTCTTTGAATATCATAGCTACTTTATCAGCAAATTCGTCATGTGCACGATACATTGCTTTCAAGAAGTGTTTAGGATTGTAGTTTGAGTCTTCTTGAAGGTAGAGTTTATTCGCTTGGTTTATTGATTCTTCAAGAGTTTCTTTGGCTTGCTTTACTAAGGTATTGTCCTCTGTGTAGATCTCCCATGCTCGTTCTATTCCCCGCCAGTAGGTGCGACGTGCTTCTTCAATTTTCTTCTCTCGTGGGCTGCTCTCTATCGATTTTCTTTTTCGAGCCAAGTATCCCCAGCCATGATTAAC
>JACAEI010000023.1 GCA_013388905.1 Candidatus Bathyarchaeota archaeon
CAGTCTGGGTTGTCCCCCTCTCGGTCCGGGAGCTTACCCCCCGTAACCCGTCTCCCGAGGTCTGCGGTGTCGGTGGATTCGGAGTTTGAAAGAAAAGCGGGGCCTTTCGACCCCTTACTCCCCAATCAGTGCTCTACCCCAACGACTGCCTCGCTCGGGGCTGGGCTACGACCCACTTTGGAGGGAACTAGCTATCACCAGGCTAGATTAGTCTTTAGCCCCTAGCCCCAGGTCTGGGGAACGAATTGCACGTCAGCACCCTTTCGAGCCTCCACTAGGCTTTCGCCTAGCTTCGCCCTGCCCAGGGCTAGATCGCCCGGTTTCTAGTCTCACAACCGTGACTTCGGGCCCTTTCAGACCCCGCACCTTGCCAGCTTGAGCTGGCTGTGTGCTTGTTGGTTTCCCTGTGCTTACGGGCTTGAAACCCTTAGGCTTGCCACAGTTGTGAACTCCCCGGCCCGTGTTTCTAGACGGAACGTGCAATCCTGGTCCCCCTCCTTCGTACTACTGTTTCGCAACAGGTTCCTTTAGGAGGGATCTACCCTTCCGGACTGCACACGTCTGTAACCGTCTGGTTTCAGGCGCTTTTCACCCCCATTCCGGGGTACTTTTCAGCTGTCCGTCACCGTACTAGTTGACTATCGGTCTTGAGACGTATTTAGTCTTGGAAGTTGGTGTCTCCCAACTTTCTGCACCCAAACCGGGGTGCAGTATTCTGGGACTCCAGCTCAGCTCTTTCTGGTTTACGCTTACGGGGCTATCACCCTCTTTGGCAGACCTTTCCAGGCCACTTCAGCTTTGCCAGCGAAGCGGAAGCTGGGCCCATAACCCTACATCTCCCACAAGTTTCCATGTGGGATTTGGTTTGGACTTTTCCCTTTTCGCTCGCTGCTACTAGGAGAATCCCAGTTGGTTTCTTTTCCTCCTCCTACTAAGATGCTTCAGTTCGGAGGGTTCCCGCTCCCCTGTGGGAGCATCGTGGCTCCGAAGAGTCGCGATAAGAAGTCTCATTGAGGAATCCCCGGTTCTAAGGCTGCATGCGCTTACCCGGGGCGTTTTCGCAGTTTGCCGCGCCCTTCTTCAGCGCTCAAGCCGAGCCATTCTCCAGACGGCGTTGCATGTTGGGCCTTTTTTGGCGGTGTTTGTTTGGTGTTTATGGTGAATCTTTTTTAGATAGTGCGTACTGTATTTTGGGTTTGTGCATGGTTTCATTATGAGCGTTTTGGGCTCATTCGCCTCTTCGCTCCGCATCAAGACTGATGGGAGTTGCATCTATTTAATAGTCTATACTCTATACTCGTGTAGCTAAAATACTTGTGAAGTGGTTTTCGTGGATATAAGTATTGTGTTGTGTGTGATAAGTGTTTCGGGGTGTTGGGAATAGTTTTTATTTTTGTTGTGTTGTTTTAGCTAAGTGTGTGCCCCGATAGCTCAGCCGGTTAGAGCGATAGCCTTGTAAGCTGTAGGTCGCGGGTTCGAATCCCGCCCGGGGCTTTTTGTCTATATGTGCATGTATGAGTTTTAGATTTGTCCCTTTTTGGGTCTAATAGTGCTCTAATAGTGCCTTTTTCTGGTAGTAAAGTTTTTATGTAGTACTTATTTAATGTAGTGTCGTGGTTGAGTTGGAAATGCAAGTGGTAGTAACTCGAAAGGGTCAGACGACTATTCCTGCAAAGTTGCGTGCGAAGTTTAATATTGAGGAGGGTTCGCGTTTGGAGGTTGTTGAGGTTGCGGAGGGGATTTTGTTTAGACCTGTGAAGTCTACGGTGGATTTGGCTGGGAGTGGTGCTAAATATGCGAGTGTTGAGGATATGAAGCGGGTTTTGGATAGGCTTAGGGATTTAGATGCCTGCTGAACGTGCTGTTTTTGATACGCGGTTTTTTATTGAGCATTATTATAGTGGAGATAGGCGGGTTTTGCAGAAGACTAAGCAAGAGATTCGGCGGGCGCGTAAGCGGTTTGTTTCGGCTGTTGTTTTGCATGAGGTTTTTTGGTTGACATTGGGTTGCGAGGGAAAAGAGACTGCTGTGTTGCGTGCGGATTTGTTGGAGAAGGATTTTCGGGTTGTGGATGTGGATGCTGAGATTGCACGTGTTTCTGCCGAGTTGCGGCATAAGTATGGGATGTGTTTGGCTGACAGTGTTATTGCGGCGACAGCTTTGATTTTGAAGGCGCCGTGCTTAAGTGATGATCCGCATTTGAAGAGTGTTAAAGAGATTAAGACGCGGTGGATTTAGAGTTTAGGTGCTTGTTTAACAATTTTGGAATTTTAATGTTTGACAACTTGTTTTCTCGTCTCGGAGATACTAGCCCCCCTCTTATGAAGGGATTCAGCTTTTGGTTGTTCTATTTCGTTTGCTAATTAAGTGGTATATGATTGGCAGGTTTTAAATGAAACTTGTGCATGTTTTAGTGTAGAAGCGAGAATTAATTGTCTAATGAGAGCAAAAGAGGCCGGCGCTAGTGGAACTTAAGACTTAAAGATATCAGTAACCATCGACTATTTCTGCAAAAGCTGAGCAAGTAGATCGAGTCTCAGTTGAGATTTGTGAAGAGGCAAAAAGTTCCACCAGAACGAAAAAGTAGAAAAGACTACTTAATCTCTTAAAATAATTTAGGAATAAACAGTATACAAATCACTCTGGGGTTATTAAGATAATGAGTTTAACAAAGGCTTTATGGGTATCTGTATGTGCGCTTTGGCTCTTCGTATTCTTATGGTTTCTCAGACAATTCAACATTCTGGGAAGTAAATATGACATTCTAGTAAACTGGGTCTCAGCAATAGGCTTAATCTTTCTAGGCGTATTTGTAGGCATACTCATCTCAGAAAAGAAAATTCAAATCCGACCCGCAATATCCTTCCTAATCATTTTCACTGCAGGCTTCTTTGCCGCACCATTCGTCGCAGTTGCCATACTCATGGTCGCTATCAACCTCAACCTCAGCAGAGGAATAGAACCCTTAATATTTGGCGGAAGTATCACAGACTACTTACTGCTCTACATGCTCCTCTGGATCAAACTCAAGAAAAAGGCACCATCAAAATCGGAGAGGCAGAATAATTGCACGAATTCATCCTATACTCACGTCTAGGCAGGACAGACTCAAACTGGACCAATCTTCGTGACGCTGGACGTCTGGACATAACCGTCGAATGTGCAGTCGCAGCGCTTTTCTTATCCCATGCCATACGCAAAGATGCAGTCTTCCACACTATACTAAACGGACCACCAAACCCACCTTTACACCTACAAATAAATGGCGAAACACTCCACAACATCCGAACAGACCAACAAACATGGACGCAAATCCTACACAAAGTCTTATCAGGCAAATTGCACCCAGGCATAAGCCTATCCAAAATGAGCTTTGAAACACTCGTAAAAGCCAAGGCCAAACACTCGCAAATCTATGTTCTTGAAGAAGGTGGAAGAGACATTGCACAAACCGAAATCGGTGACAAACCACTCTTCGTCTTAGGCGACCACGTAGGCTTACCAAAAAACGTTGAACGCTTCGCATTGCGCTACGGAACGAAAATCAGCCTTGGAAAACAAGCATACCTTGCAGCCACATGCATAGCGATACTAAACTACATATTAGACAGAAAGTGAAATTTATATCCCAGAAAAGTTTTCACATAAAAACAGTACATCAACCAAACAAATAAAGGTGATTTACACATGGCTTCAATTAAAGAATTACCCTCCACACCAAAAACCAAATTCGAACGCATAGGCGCGCACACCCACATCAAAGGCTTAGGCTTAGACGAAACGCTAAAAGCCATAAAAATAAAAGACGGCATGGTAGGTCAAGAGAAAGCCCGCGAAGGCGCAGGCCTCGTCGTAAGAATGATAAAAGAAGGCAAACTCAGCGGCAAATGCATAATCCTAGCAGGACCACCAGGCACAGGCAAAACCGCAATCGCAGTAGCAGTCTCGCGCGAACTAGGTGCTAACGTTCCATTCATTCAAATGAGCGGAAGCGAAGTCTACAGTAGCGAACGCAAAAAAACCGAGATTCTCATTGAAGCAATACGCAAATGTATAGGCGTCGAAATTCACGAAATGCGCAAAGTCTACGAGGGTGAACTCTCAACAGTAGACATAAAAACCGCTCCTCATCCGTACAACCCATACCAAAAAGTGCCAGAAAGTGTACGCTTAACCTTACGCACAAATGAAGAAGAAAAAACCATCGAAGCCGGAGCCCAAATCGCCCAACAAATAATCCAAGAAGGTATAGCAGAAGGCAACGTTATCCAGATAGACGCTGAAACAGGCAGAGTAGCAAACCTAGGCTTAAGCATGGAAAGCACTAAAGGTAAAACCTATGATGTCGACACTGCACGAAAAATTCCAAGACCGAACGGCAAAGTCCTCAAAGAAAAAGAATTCGTCTACATGCTTACGCTGGCTGACTTAGATGAGCTTAATGCTAGGCAACACCAAGGTGGGCTCTTCTCCATGTTCTTCGGCGGCTCAGAACAAAAAGAAATCGATACAGAAATCCGCATGGCGGTAGACCAACAAGTCAAAGAATGGATAGACACAGGCAAAGGCTTCATCCATCCAGGCGTCCTATTCATCGACGATTCACACTTACTAGACCTTGAAGCTTTTAGTTTCCTCGGAAGAGCCATGGAAAGCGAACTAGTTCCAATAATAATCCTCGCAACAAATCGTGGCGTAGCCAAAATCCGCGGAACAGACATAAAAAGTCCATTAGGCTTCCCAATAGACCTCATAGACCGTTCAGTCATAATCGCCACACAACCATATGATGTTGAAAGCGTAAAGGAAATCTTGAAAATACGCGCAACAGAAGAAAAAATCAAACTAGAAAAAAATGCACTTGAAAAACTTGCAGAAATAGGCGCGAAAAGCTCACTTCGCTACGTTGTGCAATTGCTAAGCTTAGCTGCGCAGAATGCTAAATCTGCCAAAAAAGAAAAAGTTACAATCGAAGATGTACAACGCGTTGATGAGCTCTTCATGGACATTAGTGAAGCCGCAGACTACTTGCGCAAATATGAAGAAAGAATGATGATACACTAAAGACTATAAATCGCTATTTCAACACAATAATCTTTTAATTTAGCGCATTCGCTTCTTATATTGTGATTGCCAATGGCTGAGAGGAAACACAAACGAGAAACAGAAAACCTTGATGAAGTGGAATGCGCCGACCTGGGCTTCGTTTTAGAACCAACAAAAATTGAAGTTGGCTCTGGATACACATTATGCGTGCGCTATGACGAAAACGAAAAACCAGTAGTAGATGTAAAAACCTATGGAGAAGTAGACCTTGCAAAACTGCGAACAGACATCGGACGTGCTTTTCCAAACGCCCAAATCCGACAGCTAACACAGACACAATCAGTCGCTATAGTCAAGAAACGCAAAAAGAAAAACAAAACTAGAAGGAAGTAATTTTCGCCCAAAATTCTTGATTACGATACGAGATTGAAATTGAAGCATTTTTCCTTTTATATAAGTTTTCTCTGAAAAGAGCACAAAGTCAACATGCAAAATGGGCAATTTACAGACTTAAGCTTATACGATTAGTTTTTAAGCATAGTCGATTTCCTAATGAAAAATCTGGACAGAATCAATAGAGGTAAAACAATGGGGAAAAGTGAACCGCTTCAGAATGACAAAACAAAAGCAAATTTGAATCCTCTCTACACGCGTTCCGTAGTGAATTCATTTGGCGTTGGAATGGTCACCCCATTCATGGGCGACTATGCTAACAGACTGGGCGCTTCACCTACCGAGATGGGATGGTTTCAATCCTCCTCAAATCTTTCAAATAATGTGATGCAAGTGCTTTGGGGACGACTCAGCGACAGGCTTGGACGCAGAATACCCTTTATAGTTCTTGGCGGGCTCATCATTGCAGGACTTTGGATACCAATAATGTTCGTTACAAACCCAAGCCAACTAATCATCTTGCTTGTGGTTCAAGCGCTTTTAGGTTCAATGGCTACACCCGTTTGGACTGCGCTGATAGGCGATTTAGTTCCTTCTTTTAAGCTTGGGACAATAAACGCTAACATAAATCTCTGGGCATCTATTGGAAGCTTGATCGCTACTTTAGCTTCTGGAGTGATTACGCTAAGTGTAGGTGGGGCTATTCAAGAAATGTTTTTCATTCCCTTCATTGCGGCGACTGTTTCTGGCGTAGCAGCATCTCTTGTGATGCTTTCTGTGAAAGAGAAAAAAAGCAACGAAAAAAGCAATTTGAAGGAAAGATTTGCCTCAGAAATCTTTGATGTGTGGAAACATGCAAAGAAGGCGCCTAACTTTCTCAAATATTGTTATGTGGCTGGATTCTTCGAATTTTTCATGTCCATGTCATGGCCACTTATTCCAATAACGCGTATGACTATTTTGAAAGCTGCTATGTTGCATGTGGCTCTGTTGACAGTAGTTCAATCAATTGTGACGATAATGTTTCAAACGTGGGCTGGAAGATTAGCTGATACCATTGGAAGAAAGCCTCTCCTAGTCTTGTTCAGATTTGGCCTTGTTAGTGTTCCAATAGCATACGCTTTCGCGCCGAACATCGAGACTTTGATAGTTATTAGTGCTTTTTGGGGTATCTTGATGGCTTTGGGTCAAGTAGCTGTTACTGCTTATCTGCTAGACATCTCACCTGAGACGCATCGAGGAAGTTTCATTGCTTTGTTTAACCTAATGATGGGTGTAACTTCGTTTTTCGGTTCTCTTTTAGGCGGATATTTGTCAGATTATATGCAATATCTTTTTGGTAGCATAGTAATTGGAGTGCAAATTGTCTACATGATATCCACTGTAGGTAGAATAGTTGGCGCTGGCTTGCATCTGAAACTCGAAGAAACGTTAAATCAAAGAGTTGTTAATTTTTAGTAACCTTAGCACTGCAATGTTACTCTCGTTTTCTAAGATACTCTCCAGTTATGGGAATTGGGGTAGCGCATTTTGGGCATTTCTTATCATCAGTAATCTTGTAATTGATTACATGGTATTCATATCTCTGAATCAGTTTTTCTCCACAGTTATGGCAATAAGTGTTCTCATATTTGTGTCCAACAACATTTCCAACATAAGGATAAAGCACTCCGGCTTTTTTCGCCATTTCATAAGCTTTCTCCAACGTATCAATTTTTGTCGGTGGTTTGTCAAATTTATAAGCTGGAAAATACCTTGTAAAATGCAAAGGTGTTTCAGCACCAACTTCCTTCAAATGTTCAGCAATAACCCATTGTAAGGTTTCATCATCGTCGTTAACGTCTCTAACAACCAAATTCACAATTTCAATATGCAATCCGAGCTGTTTGGCTTCGCGGGCATTTCTCCAAATCTTCTCTACATTGGCTCCTCCACAATACTTTCCATAATCTTCTTCGTTGCCTTTTATGTCAATCTTCAATCCATCCATTCCAGCCTCATAAAGCGTCTTCAAAACATCTAAGGTCATATACCCGTTTGAAACGTAACAGCAGTATTTTATTCCCCTTTCTTTGGCTAAGCGGAAAAGCGGAATCGCCCATTCAGACAAAAGTGTTGGTTCCTGAAAACTTGCGCATAAGCCTGTATCTTTATGGTATATGGCTGTTTCAACAATTTTCTCCGGTGAGTAATAAATCGCCTTCGCCGGTTGTGGTTCGAGTTTTGATAAGTGAAAGTTTTGGCACCAGTCACAGTTGAGATTGCAAGACCACGTTGAAAATGTTAGAGCTGTTGAGCCCGGCCAATAATGAAAGAATGGTTTTATCTCGATTGGGCGACTTTCGATTGCGCTTAAATCGCCATAAACAAGCGTATACAATTCGCCGTCTATATTGGCTCGTGTTTTACAGAATCCTTTTACATTAAGCCCAATCTCACATTTTCTTTCGCAGAGCGTACACCTTACTTTGCTGTCTACAAGTTTTTCGTAGAATGTCGCCTTTCGAACTGTTGGATAAGTCGTTAGACCGGACATCTGTTGCTCAATTACAATTATGGTGTGCTTTAAAATTAAACATTGCTAATTCTGATTAAATGATACGTTCAATTATGAAAATAGCAAATCTAATCAACCCTAACACTAATTAAACTTAAAGAAAAACACGCTTGCAGATGAGGAATAGACTCATGACAAGCAATTTCCACGAATTTGCCCAAATCATTAAGGCTGAAGCTGAAAAGTCAATCAAAAAAGAATTATCTAAGATGCCGTTTCTCGAACTTGGCTTACGCATATTTATGCCACTAACAGTGAACATCATTACAGACCGGGGAGTAGCATCACTTACAATTCTCAAAGACGCAAACGTCCAATTAGATGAGCATATTTCTTCCAATCCAGATGTCACTATACAAGCTGATTTTGAAACGTTAAAAAGCCTCTACCAGTTACATGATAGAAACAATTTTGCACAAGCAGAAAAAGAAGGGAAAATTTCAGTAACTAGCCATAATTGGAAGGGTCAACAGGCTGAAGTAAAACTCAGAGAACTTTTCGGTTCTTAGCCTCATTCTTAAAGTGCTCCCACCCCCTCGCCTCAATAATGTGTTTTTCGCCGTTAATTTCCAAAAGAACTTGTTTTTCAGCGGTCACTTTTCCTATATTCAGCAGTTTTCCACCAACCTCTTCAACAGCCTTCTGCGCTTTGTTCCAGAGTTTAGGATTCACTGTCAAAACTAGTTCGTATTCTTCTCCGCCATAAAGCGTCAGCTCTAATGGGCTAAGCTTATTGTCTTTAGCGAATCTTTCCACTTCTTTAGCGGTTGGAAGCCTATTTATCAAGAAGCCTACTTTACTTGCTTTTGCGATTTCATGGAGACTCCATGCCAAGCCATCGCTGGAATCAATAGCTGCTGTAACTGCTTTGGTTTGGCTTAAGGCTAAGCCTTCCTTTAACCTTGCCTTTGGCATCAAAACCGAATCGGTGAGAACTCTTCGAATTTTGCGAGAAGCTTTAAGGTCGTTCAAAAGAATTTTCAGTCCTGCAGAGGTTTTACCAAAAAAACTAGTAACTGCAACTATGTCTCCATGGTGAGCTCCGCTTCGCAACATAACCTTACCTTTTTTGGCTATTCCGAAAAGCGAGAGGCTTATAACAAGATCCGAGGATTCACTTGTGTCTCCACCAATAATGTATGCATTGTATTCGCGGGCTCCGGCATTCAATCCCTTCGCAATCTCCTCTATGTTATCTTTTGTGTTTAGCTTTCTCGGTAATCCCAACGAAACAAGAATCGTTAGGGGTTTGATGCCCTTCGCTGCAAAGTCGCTTATGTTCATAACCACTGTCTTTCGGGCAGCTTGCCATAGACTCATTTTAGGTGGCACATCTGTTTTATCAACGAGCATGTCAGTTTTCAAGACTGCAAGGTTGCCTTTTCCGAGGTCGTATGCAGAAATGTCATCGCCGAAAGGTATGGGCATTTTTGGCATTAAATCTAGATGTTTTTGTATAATTTCAATTATTTTTCGTTCGCCTAACTGCTGAGATAGTTTCATTAATCTCACGATTGCTCTTCTGCAAACTCGATGTGTTCTTTCCTTATTTTATACTCGTCTAATTTTTAAATTGATAATGTTTAAATCTTACACTGATTGTTGATATGAAAGTTTTGAGGTAAAAAGCGTTGCTTACCATACGCCCTTTCAAAGCAGGATTCGATGAAGAGGTTTTTGTTAGCATTTTCAATGCATGTTTTGGAGATTATGATGACATTAGAAAAATGACGCTTGAAGAAATGAGAAAAATGGAAGAATCGCCAAGCTTTAGCACTGATGGAATATTGATAGCTGAATGGAACGGCGAAGTTGCTGGAATGGTAAACGCTTACGTAGACAAGTTAAGAGAAGAAAAGAAAGGATTCATCCAATGGCTAGGTGTTCTGCCAAAGTTCCGCGGAAACGGAATAGCCAAACAACTTGTAAAAAAAGCGCTAGAAAGCCTAAATCAAAAGGGAATGCAAACCGCTGAAACATGGGCACAAACAGACAGAAAAGCATGCACTTATATTTTTGAAAGTTTCGGATTCAAGCAAGTAAGAGCTACAAGCATGATGAGTAAAAGCCTGACTGCTATTCCATCTGACATTGAAGAAAATAAGGAAATCAGCATAAGAGAAGCGAAATTAAGCGATAACAAAGATGTTAAATTGATAAACTGGCTAAACAATGAAGTTTTCAGAGATCACTTCAACTATAGACCAAAACCAATCGAAGAAACTAGGTACATGCTTCGGGAACTGCCATGGTTTCAAAATCAAACAGCTTTCTTCGCACTTCTCCAGAATCAGCCAGTCGGTTTTGTCGCAGTTGGAGTAGATGAAGGACTAAACAGAGAAAAGAATGTCAAGTATGGGTGGATATTGGACATTGGCGTTTTAAAGCCTCATAGGCGAAAAGGAATAGGAACAAGCCTAATGCTGCACGCAATGCGCCTATTGAAGGCTTACGGAATGGAAGATGCACTCCTCTATGTTGACGACTTGAATCCCACAAATGCCATGAAACTATACGAGAAACTAGGATTCAAAACAATAAGAAAAAACATTGTGCAACAGCTATCACTCACTTAACACTTGATACGTTTTACTGCTTAACCGTCTTCTTTCTAATTAAAAGAACAAATTCTGACCATGCTTCTTAAATGCCATTTTTCTCAACGAATTTTCCAAATTTTTCTAAGAATCTCGCTGTAGGTTCTCATTTCGACATCAGCCGCGTAGAAACCCTTAGAGTTTTGACAAAACCATTCAATGTATAAGGAAACCGCTTTTATGTCTCCTCAAATAATTACTCTACAAGAAACTAACACTGAAATGCCTCGGTAGCTCAGCCTGGTAGAGCGGCGGTCTCGTAAACCGCAGGCCCTGGGTTCAAAGCCCAGCCGAGGCTCATTTGCGTCAGCAAACGTGTATTCGTGTTGTAATTGTGAACAGAAATGTTTATTAAATATTAATATGAACGATACTTATTAGAAATCAACACGAGAGGATAAACCCATGCCTCCATCACTCCACATCCATGTTCACGACGAAAAACTAAAATGTCCCTATAAAGGATGTGGAAAATCATTTGAAAAGCCTGCAGTTTTAACTGATTCCACTGCCATGCCAAGAGAAACTTATTACGCATGTCCGTATTGCAGCTCAAAACTAGACATTCTCGTAGAAGACATGAAAATAGTGCGTGTCAAACCAACTGAATATCCCAAAGTTTTCGATTCACCAGCAAAGTGCGCCCATTACTCCAGTCTCTTAAACGCCATCCCAAAAGACGGTCAGATACCCGACGAATGCCTAATCTGCCCAAAAGTACTCCAATGCAGCATCAAAAAACAATAAAAGTTTTCGTAATATTTTTTCTTTGAGAGAATATTTTAAATTTATCTTCTAAACTTCTATTTCTGCGCACAAGACTCTGAAGGGGCTGTCGGCTAGCTTGGTCTAGGCTTGGAGACTTGGGCTCTCTAAGCGCATTGGCGTAAGCCTTACGCGGGAAGGACCCCGGTTCAAATCCGGGCAGCCCCATTAACGGGCCCAAACCCGATTGGGTTCAGAACCGATAGAAGCAGGGCTGCAACAGGGGCGAGTTTATGATCTGCTTGTTTGCAGTTTCCGCAATTTTTCGCATGCCAGTTGGTATTTCATTCTGCAATGAAAGTCTAGGAATTCGCGCATCTTTTCTTTTGAGCTTCTGATAAAAGATGTCAGGCACGTCTACGGGGTGTAACGATCTTACCCTTTCTAGTTTTGCCCATTGTCTCGCCCTCTGATCATGGATAACGACGTAAGTTTCAAGTCGTTTTGCCAGAACTATTGACTCGAATTCCCCGGCGTGGTTAGTTTTTCTACCTCTTTTGTAGTTCGTTGCCAATTCTTTGTTGAGATGCCGTCTGATCATCTGATATACGAGATCTTTGTCAGAATCAGTGAGTTCCTCTACAGAGTATTCTATCGTTTGACGAAAATGAGTGGCCACGAGAGGTGAAAGTATGATTTTGCAATTAACTTGCAGCTTATCTAGTATTGTCTTGCAAAAATGAAGACCTGATGTATTAAAGACCAGTTTGATTTTTGGTTTTGATGGTGAAGTCATATCATAGTTGTCGTGCAGCATATGCAGTACACAACGTGTATATAGTTTGTGCTGTGCATAATGCATTGCATGAAGGGGATCATAAAGACTAGCATAGAGCAGTACGTGCAACGTATATTGCATCTATGATTGATCCCCGTCTAAAAGGAATTGAAGGAGTTAAGAGAAATGGCTGAATATCCAAGAACCACCCTATTCATCCTTGAGAAAGAGGATTGGGTAAATGCCAAAAGCTTAGCGGAGAAACTAGGTTATGATTCTGTATCTGAATATATTTTTGATCTTCTAAGAGCAGACCGAGAGCATAAGATTTCTTATCATTCGCTGTTTCTGGAATTGGAGAAATACTATGAGTTAGAGCATTATACACTAGGCCTTGTCGCAGATAGAGCAGGTTTTCCTGAAAGAATCCTGATAAATCTAATGCAGAAGTTTGAACTGCCTTTTCCAGAAAAGAAAGAAATCGAGAACACCAGAATGATACACAAGTTGCTATTGCAATATAGATTAGTTCCAAGGGAAGTTGATAACATTCTTAGGCTCAAGAATGAATCATTGAGAAGACCAGTGCTATCTGATGCAGATATTCTATCAGCGGTTCTTCCAAATATCTCGGAACGAACTACCGAAGTGTTAACTCTAACGTGAGATGGCACTTTTCGGCTTCTTGAGAACTATACTCTAGAAAAGCTCTGCAAATCCCGCAAAGCACTTGAAGAATGTCGTGAAAGATATTCAGACCTCAGATTGCTTTTTGGCAAGTTCGGACTCGAATATGACACAGAGGCTCTCGATAATGATCCACTTGTAGAGAGTTTAAGAAAAGAGAACTGCATACAGCTTTTTGGACAGATGCTAGAATATACTTGTCTTAGCTTGATCAAAAAAGAATTAGAGCGCATAGAGAGCTTTCAAAATGATTATATTATGACAATAAAACTGGAGGAACTGGAAAAAGACAAAGAGAGAATAATCAAAAGAAGAGAAGAGATCAGGAAGGAACTGCCCTACGTCGTGGCTTCTCATCTCTAAAATCTAGATGTAAGTCTCAGCTTGTGCAGCCCCACAGCGATTAACTCAAGATTTCGAACGTACCATGACTAGGGGTTGTCGGTAGCCCAAGATAGATTCAAACCTTTTTAAGTGCTATCAGTTTGCGAGTGAGAACTAGCATTTGCAATTGAAACAGAAGGGTTTACTTGCATTTTGCTTTTCACCCGAGACCTCGACTTTTTCTGTTCAATTATTCCCTGTTCTCTGAATATTGTAGGCAGATGCAGCAAGGACAGAAAACGTAAGACGCCTTTTGAAACCGCAGTTTATTTTGGATCATGCAATTGCGGTTATTCTTCCTTATAGTGTGTTCTTATATTCCAATCTTTGGGAATAAGAATCTGAATAGTTTTTTGTTTCTTCAACACCGTTATTTGAGCATAAATCTCTTTCATATTGTTTACTCCCTCACTATCATCAGATGCAACGAAAATTGTTTGAGTGTCTAGACCGCCCGCGTACTTGCTTCCAATGTGGTAGACTTTCATGATTCTGTTCTCCCATTTTTTATATATAATACTAATATCGTAACCACGTTGTATTTTACGATTGCTGAGAAAACTTTCGATGTCACCGTAGGTACGTGTCAAGGGTTTCTCGAGAGCCAACGGTTATTCTTCTTACGGAAACTATTGGATCGATTACGCTGGAGTAGATTTGCATAGCGGTCCTTATCAAAACCTCACTGATAGCGATGGAATAGGTGACACACCATACATCATTGATTCATATAACATAGACCACTATCCACTAATGCATCCATGGAGGTTAGAAGACGTAAATTGTGACGGAAATATCAACGTTCTCGACCTCATAGTAGTGGCAAATGCTCTAGGAACAAGTCCAAGCGACTTAAGATGGAATCCAAATGCGGATGTCAAGGAGGACAACAAGATAAATATTTTAGACCTTATCCTAGTAGCCAATTATCTAGGAACATAGATTAACAATAGTAACCCTAAACCGGTGATGGATCCTTTTTGGCCAGCCTTTTTTGGATGCATGATTTATTCTCTCTATGCAAGTGCGGATGATGCAAGAACTACTCCCAATGAGCTTTTATGATGAAATAGCTGGCACTAGTAATTTGTTAGGTTTTTATGGGAGTGTTTGCTAGATTAAGACCATAAAAGAGGGTTTGCAATGGGAGAAACATACGGAACAAGCATAGACAAGAAACTTGTTGCCATCATGCTAATTATAAGCGTCGCACTTGCGGGAGGCTTCGCCCTCGTATATTTGGATTTGAAAGCAGATTTAACAGCTTTACGGGATAATTATGTAAATCTTTCAGCTCAGATAGAACAGCTCCAAGGACTTATAGATGCTTTACATGTGAATCAAACAGCGGGCTTAACAGCTGTTCAGATTTATAATCGTACTAAAAATTCTGTGGTGATAATTACGGCAGGAGGCAAAACTGGTTCAGGCTTCGTCTATGACGCAGTTGGACACATAGTTACAAACAACCACGTAGTGGATGGAAGCGAAGGCACAATCACCGTAGCCTTTCTAGATGGAACAGTAGCTACGGCAGAATTCATAGGTGGCGATGTTTACAGCGACATATCAGTGATAAGAGTAGACGAAAGCATTTTGCCAAAAGAGGCGCATCCTTTACTGCCGAGCGACTCTACACTGTTGTTGGTTGGCGAACCTGTTTATGCCATTGGAAATCCGTTTGGGTTAAGTAACTCAATGACGGCTGGGATTGTAAGTCAATTAGGCAGAGTTCTGCGATTAGGAGATTTAGGAGTGCCAGAACCTTGGGGAAGCTACTCGATAGCTGATGTGATTCAATTTGACGCGGCTGTTAACCCCGGCAATTCTGGCGGACCCTTGCTTAACAGTTTAGGGCAGGTCGTCGGCATAACGTTCGCGATCGAAACAGCGGGCAATGTCAGTGGTTTTATAGGAATTGGTTATGCAGTTCCCGAGTCTCTGATTAGTCGTGTAGTGCCCTCATTAATTGCTACGAGACAGTACAAGCATCCTTACCTTGGAGTAGAATACAACCGTACCTATATCGGTGGATTTTTAATCACGAAAGTTATCCCAAACAGTCCAGCTAATCAGACAGGCTTACAGATTGACGACGTGATAACCAAGGTAGATGACTTGTCAGTTAAACGTGCTGAAGACCTAATCATTTATTTAGAACGTTACAAAAGCCCCGGCGATATCATAGCTTTGACTGTTGTCAGAGTAGGCTACGAATTACCTCCAAAAATGTTAACTCTCGGCGAGAGAAGCTAGAAACGTCATAATAGCCGTTGCAATTATAGCCGTGATAAATAAGTATTGGGGCGAAATGTAGTAAAGGATTCCACCTAAGTATGGCGCTATGAAGGAGCTGAACATGCTTATTGTTTGAGGTATAGACACCCATCTTGCCCTAATTGATTCTGGAGCTGAAGGTCCAATTATGGCGCTCATTAAAGACCATGTTATGTAGGACCCACCCATCAAAAAGAATGTGAATATTAGAATGGGGAAATTGTTGAAAAGCAATAGCAGGATTAATGTAAAACTACAAAGCGCCATCGAGACAGAAAGCGCATAGGATTTCTTCCATCTGTCCCCGAGTTTACCTAATAGAATTCCTAAAGCTGCTGAGCCGAAGAAGGATATTGAACCCAAGATTCCTATTTCAAAGTCACCATAGTGGTATATGTCTCCGAGAAATTTGGGAACAAATGGACGGAACATTATTACCACGAAGAAAATTGAGGCGAAAAAGGCTGAATACTTTAGCAGTTCTCTTGTTTTTAGAAGTTTAAGTAGTGAATATTGTTCTTTTGAAGAGTCTTGCTTGAAGTCTTCTGCTTTTTGGCTTTGTATGAATATGAGGATTAAAGCGGCTAGTGTGTAGAGGACGAAGGCTAAGTAGAAAACGAATCGCATGCCAACAATTTCAGCTAGGTAGCCGCCTAAGGCTGGAGAAAAAATGTAGCCAACGGACCAAGCGGAAGAAACCACTGTAAAAGTTAACGTTAGCTGTTTTTTGTCTGCTGTTGTCACAACATAAGCGGTGGTTGTGGGTCCGCCGAACCAAAAGCCCCACAGAATCATTCCAGGCAACATTTGAAGCCAGTTTTCAGCAAAAGAAAAAATCAGGGGTGCAGGTATCCATGCAATCCAGCCGGCAATCATAATTTTTTTGCGGTCGTATTCGTCTGCGAACATTCCAGCTATGAACAGCGTTGAGGCTGCAACTAGGCTTACTATGGCATAAAGGATTCCCACCTCCACAGCGCTTGCGTTAAGTGTTTTAGTCATGTAATAGGGCAAAAGATACGCATAGAGTCCATCTCCAAAAGCTCCTGTCAGATTGGACGTAAAAATCAGTCTCAAGTCTTTGTTTAACACTTCGAAGGGAAAGCCTAATCTTAGAATTCTTTGATAGCTTGCTTTGGTTAACATTTAATGTGCCTTGGCTGGTTGAAACTTAATTTGGTTATCGAGTGACGATTTATGTTTTTATGTTTAAAATAGGCAAGTTCTATAATGCAGAGTCATTTTCTTCTGTCAATTATGTCTAATGCTTCTGGTCCGGTGCCAATCAACACTACTGGAATTCCGGTTTGTTTTTCAATCTCGTTTATGAATTGTTTTGCCTTGATAGGAAGCGAATCATATGTCTTTGCGCCTTTGCATTCTGGATATAATATATCAAGCTTCGTCAGTGCAGCTTGAGTTGCGCCATTAAGCATTACTGTTTTTTTGGCTAATTCAAAATTGAAAGGTGCGGAACGTCTTTCTCTGCCTGTTCCTGCAGCTGTTTCGAACCATCCGCGCTTTATCGCTTCTTCTTTTGGTAATTCGCCTGGTAAAGGTCCAGTGCCTACTCTTGTTATGAAGGATTTGAAAACTATTAGGACATTGTCGATTTTTGTTGGACCTACGCCTGCTTCTGAGCAGATTGCTGAGGCACTTGTGTCTCTGCTGGTTACGTATGGGTATGTTCCATGGTAAAGTGAAAGCATCAAGCCTTGAGTTCCCTCTAGCAAGACATTTTTGTCAGCGTCTATTGCATTGTTAACTTCGGTTGTCACATCTGTCAAATACGGCTTTAATTCTGGAATATCCTTTGCCAACTTCGCTGTTCTGCGTACACGTTCTTCTACTGCAGGACCTACGCCCCACCCAGTTGTGCCCAATCCTTTTAAATGGGCGCTTGTTTTGTCTTGGATTGAATGTTTCTCTTCGATGATAGAAGCTTGATAGTCTACGCCTATGCGGCTTTTCACTTTTGTGGCTTCAACTTCCTCTAAGAATTTTGCAACATGAACGTTTGAGCCAGCACCGATTAATAGGCGGCATTTCTTGTAGACGAAAGCTGCGGGCACCATGTGCAGAGCATAACGGTTACTTTGAATCCAAACAGTATGTGCCGCATTAACCGAGCCTGTTCTAACGCAGAAGTCCAGCTTATCCTTTAAAGCCAGATAAGAGATTATTTTTCCTTTACCTTCATCTCCCCAGAAGGACCCAGCTATAACCGTGCAAGGCATTATTTCACCGTTTGAGAGGATTTCTCCAGTGCTATTTAAGAATGTTTGCGGCTTTCGTGTGAAAAAACAATTAGGCTTAACGATTTAATCTTTCGTAATGTTTAGTTTTTGTCGCTAGTCAGAAATAGGTTTAGGTTTAATTGTTCAGCCCATGCTATGCTTCTTAACGGTATTTTAAACTCGTTTCCTCTTCTGTACGCTACACATTTGATGAATGTTTCTCTACTGAATTCGTCTTTTTGTAGTCCAGAAAACTGAACATTTATTATTACTGAACCATCTTTCAAGTGAAGGTTAACGTTTTTTCCGAGCAAGGATTTCGCCATGTTCACATTGAATCTTTCCATTGGTTCATCACCATTCAACTTCTTTATTGGCTAGTTTGCTCCAACAGCGCCTGCAAATTGGTAGTTTTGTTCCTTTGAAAAAGATGTAAAGTTCAATTTCATTGTTTTTGCATTCTTTGTTCCATGGGTTTTTACAATGTTCCATTCATGCGTATCTCCAGCAAGTTGTGCAGTCAGAATGCTCTGCTTTGTTTTGCTTTTAAAACTCTCTGTGCGACGACTGTTTGACTATGGGGAGAGAGATGAGTTAAAGTGAAATCTTTTATATATATAAGTCCAACATTTAGAATCATGGTGGAATCTTATGGCTTTATTAATAGCTGACATTAACCTTGCACTTCAAATAGTCATTCTCGCATTTCTTTTTGTAAGTCTCGCCTTTAAGCGAAAGGGTAAATTTGCTTTGCATGGAGGTACAATGCTCGTCGTAGTAGTGCTGAACGCAGCCTCTTTCTTTTTGGTTATGCTGCCTTCTTTCTTTGCTCAAAACTTCTCAGCTCTTAGTCCTTCTATAGGAATAATAGCCCCAGTACATGGAATCCTGGGTGGCATAGCAGAAATTCTCGGCATATTTCTGGTTGCTGCTTGGGGCTTACAAAAGACTGTCCAATCGTGTGTAAAAAGGAGAATGATAATGCGCATAACCATAGCCTTATGGATTGCAGCCTTAGCTTTGGGCATATTACTGTACGCGGCCCTCTATGGGATAATAATATTGTAATAGTTTCTCTTGCGTTGCTTGGAGGATTGAGAAACTGGATCAAGATGACATAAAAGAGATACTGACAAAATACAAAATTGTCGCCATCATTGGCTTGTCACGAGACCCTTCTAAAGACAGTTACAGAGTAGGCAAATATCTAAAGAATCATGGTTTTCAAATAATACCGATCAACCCCACAGCAGACGAGATTCTCGGCGAAAAAAGCTACAAGAGCCTTTTAGACATACCAGTAGAAACGCAGAAAACTATAGAAGTTGTTGACATTTTCAGGCCTTCTGCAGAGGTCATGCCCATTGTTGAGCAGGCGATTCAGCTAAAGAACCAGCATGGGGTTCTTCAAGTAGTTTGGATGCAGCTTAGAATAGTTAATGAGCAGGCGGCAGAAAAGGCTAGAAAGGCAAGCTTAACGGTGATTATGGATAAATGTATGATGCAGCAGCACAAACGGATATTTAGCTAAAGACAGCGAAAACGAACGGGCTGATTTTAGTTACTCTGCAAAGCGTCTTTGGTAGGTTTTCTATGCCGAACAAGCATTGTCCACAAGGCAACAGATGCAAGCGCCAGAGTCAACAAGGATGCTGGTAGCGAATATTCAGGTATCGGCTCACCTGTAATGTTCAACGTGGCATCCATTCCGCTGTGAATCTTACAATGGTAAGGCACCGATGAACTATACTTCTGGATAAGTTGACTATAGATTGTCTGGTTTACCGTAAGTTCAAAAGTTGCTCCAGGCGCTAAATTCCCACTGTCAAAAACAGGATTTGCTGACCCTCTTGCGCCAATTGTTACCGTATGTGTGAGGCTTCCATGGTTTACCCAGATTATTGTGACACTTTCGCCTGTATCTGGGTGTGGGGGTCTAATGGTTACGTTATTTGGCTCAAAGAAGTTGTCGTGGATATCTATGTTGCAGATCGAGTCGTTACAGATGGGAGGCGATGGCGTATGCGCCAAGGTTGTGCTTACAAAGAAATAAGCAGTAGCCAAAACCAATATCGTTAAGATAACCAGTTTTCTTCTCAACATAGATTTCCTTTTTTTTAGGGTTTAGAGGAGGCATCTTAAAAGGCTTACTTGAAAATGAATCCTTTAGATTTGGATTATTTCCGGCGTGATTTTTTCTTTTGTGATTTTCAGCAAAGCCACCGTGGGCTTAGTTATGAAAGGCGGAATAGGGTTTGTTGGGCTTCCTGGGTTTATGAAAAGTGTGTTTTCTTCCCATTTAATGTTAGAAGCATGTGTGTGCCCATAAACCATGACGTTAAAGCCGTTTCCTTTAGCAATTTCTCGCATTTTTCCCATTCCAAATAAGACTCCAGGATTGTGCATGACTCCGATTTTCCAGTCAAAAACTTTAACTGAGTTCATTTTTGGCAGTTTTCCCCGAATCTCAGGTCCATCCATATTGCCATAGACAGCCAAAACAGGGGCAAGATGCTCCAATTCGTCAATAACAGTTAGCTGAACAAAATCGCCTGCATGCACAATATAATCCGCCTTTTCAAACACTTCAAAAACTTTTCTTGGCAAATTTCTAGCCCGAACTGGTATATGTGTATCAGATATTAACCCGACAATTTTTGTAGCGGTATATTCAGGTTGCCTAGTATAAAGTTGCGCTTGTTCACCAGTTGTCATTCGAAGACTCTCCTTTCCACTGCATATCATTAGGAATACTAAAATAATAATCTTAAAGAAAAAAAGTTTCATAGCTATTCAATCTCTACAGTTACGTGAGAGCGAAACCGACTTTCGGGTGCACATACGCTGCACAAATACGCAGCTTAATTGGTAGATTAGGTTTTATGAATAGCGTAAAGTTTCGGCATACGCAACGAGCAAAGCCAAAACAAAATTCTAAATAATACACAAACAATACATTCAGTCACAGGTTGAAAATCAAATGGACGCTCAACTGTTAAAGGAGATAGAAGAGGAGATTACTAGTCTTCTCAGCGATTTACTACGCATAGACACCACAAACCCGCCTGGAAACGAAACAGAAGCAGCAAAATACTTGGCAAAAAACTTGGAAAAAGAGGGCTTTAAATGTGAACTTTTTGAATCCGCGCCTGGAAGAGGCAATGTAATCACACGCTTAAGAGGAACTGGCTCAAAGCCAAGTCTACTTTTGCTTTCACACTTGGACGTAGTCGCCGCAAACCCAAAAGAGTGGAGTGTAGACCCATTTTCTGGCTTAGTTAAAGACGGTTTTGTTTGGGGACGCGGTGCATTAGACATGAAATCAATGACTTCCATGGAAACTGTTGTTTTGAAACTTTTGAAAAGAAACAGGGTTAAGCTTAAAGGCGATGTGGTCCTGGCTGCGACAGCCGACGAGGAGAAAGGCGGCGAAGAGGGAGTAGGTTGGCTGGTCCGCAATTATCCAGAGAAAATTCGAGCAGACTACGTGATAAACGAGGGCGGGGGTTTAGCAATTCCAGTTGCAGGCAAAAACATCTACACGATTCAGACAGTCGAGAAAGGAATCTATTGGTTCAAAGTTAAGGCTAAAGGTAAACCAGGACATGGCTCCGTGCCAGGCGCAGCAGACAACGCAATACTTCGCATGATCAAAGTTGTTGACATACTTGGAAACTACCGCGCAAAAATCAACATAGTACCAACAGTAAAACAGTTTCTGACTGAAGTTGCAAAAGAAAACCCAATGATACAACAGGCAGTAACGATGATACTTCAAAACCCAGACAAAAGCGACCAAATTGTGGACATGCTTTCACACATCGACAAACCATTGGCTGAGGAAATTCGAGCAAAACTGAGAATGACTATAGCGCCTACAGTAATTCATGGTGGCGTAAAAGAAAACATCATCCCATCTGAATGCGAAGCCATCTTCGATTGCAGAATCCTGCCTGGACAAACGCCAACAGACGCTATGAACATAGTAAAAGACTTGCTAAAAGATGTTGAAATGGAAAAGCTAGATTTTGAGACTATTCAGGCTAATGAGCCATCCGAATCAACTGCAAACACGCCGCTTTACGAGTTAATCGTGAATACGCTTAAGGAGTTTGAACCAGACTGCGCTGTAGCACCGATACTGCTTACTGGAGGCACCGACTCCCGATTCTTCAGGAGAATGGGCAGCATATGCTATGGTTTCCAACCTTTAAGAGCAGACATGCCCTACGGAGAAATGTTGAAAACAGTACACGGCATAGACGAGCGAATCTCGACAGCAAATCTAGTGTTTGGAACAAGTGTTCTCTACAACATAGTTGAAAGATTCATGACCTAAAATAGCCAAAAACGTTAGGCGAGTGATAAAATGAAGGTTGAAGATCCAAGTAAGTGGGTTATTTCTGTTTGCGGTTTGAACTGTGCAAAATGCGATATATATCAGGCTAGTCATGGCAATGAAAAATTGTACAACGAAATTATAGCATGGTTCAAGAAAGAACGCAACCTAGCCCTAAAGCCAGAACAGATACTATGCGAAGGATGCAGAAATTCTCTTGATACTCATTGGAGTTCTGACTGCAAAATGATGCTCTGCGCAAAAAAAGGGGATATGAACACTGTTTTCAATGCGAAGACTTTCCATGCGCAACTGTAAACGAGTTTGCCTCAGACGGCGTCTCTCACCACAAAAGAACCGTTGAAAACGCGAAACGAATGAAGGAAATTGGTTTAGAAGCGTGGATTGTAGAGCAGAAAAGAAAAGGACAATGCTTGTTCTGCCCATGAAGGTTGCACGCAACTAATAAATACATGTTTTCACGGTTTTCTAATCCTATTTCGTTAAGGAGGCTTTAATGTGCCAGCAATAGAAGTTGGTAGAATATGCGTAAAACTCTCAGGCAGAGAAGCTGGAAAAAAATGCATCATAGTTGACATAGTAGACAAAAGCTTCATACTGATAACTGGTCCAAAGGCTGTTAGCGGCGTGAGAAGGCGAAGAGCCAACATAAACCATGTTGAACCCTTACAAGATAAAATAGCAATTACACGTGGAGCATCAGACGAAGAAATAACAGAAGCACTGAAGGCTGCAGGAAAGCTTGAAGAGATGAAGCAACCAGTCAAACCAGCTTTGACTATGGCTTAAACTCTTATACTTCCGAACCTTTTTCTAAACCAATAGGAGTGATGCATTAGTTTATGCCTAGAAGTCTTGCCCCATGGGAAATTGAACGCAAATTGCTAGTAAAAGCTGAAGACAAAACAAATCCACGCTACGGATGCCGACCTGAAGAGAGATCAGCTGAAGAATACATACGCTATGGCGTCATAAATCTTGACAAGCCCGCTGGCCCAACCAGCCACGAAGTAGCTGCGTGGGTGAAACGTATCCTTGCTCTTCAGCAAGTTGGTCACGGCGGAACTCTAGAGGCTTAGCGCGCAAAAAGGTGTTTAAGCCAGAGAAATCCCAAAGTGACCGGCGTACTACCAGTCACACTTGAAGAGGCTACTAAAACTGTTCAAGCACTACTTCATAGTGGCAAAGAATACATTTGCGTAATGAAGCTTCACGGCGATGCAACAGAAAAAAGAGTAGGCGAAGTTCTAAAAGAATTTGAAGACACAATTTATCAGCGTCCACCCTTAAGAGCTTCTGTTAAGCGTCAACTACGAACGCGGAGAATCTATTACATTGATTTTCTTGAAAAGGAAAAACGCAATGTTCTCTTCAAGGTAGGATGCGAAGGAGGAACATACATACGTAAATTATGCTATGACATAGGCGAAGTTTTAGGTTGCGGCGCACACATGCAGGAACTGCGCAGAACCAGAGCTGGGCCATTTATTGAAAATGGTGACATTGTGAGGTTGCATGATGTGGCTTACTGGTTTATGGAGTGGCAGCAAAAAAAGGACGAGAGAATGCTAAGAAAATTTATTCAACCTATGGAAAATGCTTTGACTCTGATTCCCAAAATTTATGTTAGAGATTCGGCTGTGGACGCCGTTTGTCATGGAGCAAGCTTAACTGCACCAGGCGTAGTGTCGATTGAGGGTGGAGTAAGCAAGGGTTCATTAGTGGCTGTTCTGACTTTAAAAGGCGAGGCTGTAGCATTAGCCCGAGCTGTCGTTGCTACAGAAAGGGTTCTCAACATGGAGCATGGAATCGTTGCCAGAGTTGAACGCGTCCTAATGCCCAGAGGCACGTATCCAAAAGCTTGGAGAAGTGGCGAAACGTAAATGCTCAGAAAAGATAGAGAACCTAACCACTATTTTGTAGTTCATCCCAAATCTAAGATGCAACTGGGTACAATACATACTTATCTTTGTGGAAGATCCTTCAAATTCCTAACCGCTTCTGGCGTTTTCTCTAAAACACGCATTGATTTAGGAACAAGATTGCTCGTCGAATCCATGGTTCTGCCTAAGAAAGGCTGTGTTTTAGATGTTGGATGCGGCTACGGTGCCGTGGGTATAGTTGCTGCAGCTCTTAATCCTAGTTTGCATGTTGTTATGGTTGATGTGAACGAGCGGGCTGTTTGGCTTGCAAAAGAAAACATTGAAATCAACTGTGTAGGCAATGTGGAAGTTAAACGCGGCTACTTATACGAGCCTGTTAGAGATCTAGTGTTCAACTGTGTTCTTTCGAATCCGCCAGTAAGCGCCGGAATGAAAACAGTAAAGGCAATTGTTTATGAAGCGCCAAAACACATGGTAAGCAAAGCCACTTTACAGATGGTTTTGAGGTCGAAAATTGCTGGAAAAAGGTTGCAGTCAATTTTTGAAGAAGCTTTTGGCAATTTTGACGTTCTCGCTAGGGAAAGCGGCTATCGCGTATTAATCGCAGAAAAACAGTAAGCGCCCTATACCGCGATTAAAAGAGACAAACAAATAAGCATTAAATCTCTCAGCATATTAAAGTTAAACACGTTAGTGCCGGGGTCTCCTAGTTAGGTAGGGAGCAGGCCTGGAGACACTTTAAACGTAAGTGCCTAAGAGCCTGTGGCCTCTCGAGGCCGCGTGGGTTCAAATCCCACTCCCGGCGCTTTTTAAGCCTATTTTTTGCTCATTTTTGGCAAAAGACTGTGCAATTTCGCTTTATTTGCACGAATTTTTCTATCTCATCGACTCTCAACGTCATAGCTAGGCTTTATAGCCAACTAGCAATCACAAAGCTGGGTCGATATTCAATTCTATTTGACAAAGATGCATAAATGTTGCTTGGATGCTCATTTAAGCGAAAATGCCTCTTTTATGCATCCGTTTTCTTGAAGAAAGTCTGTGCACGCCTATTGTGTTTTAGCTATGAGTATTAGATGGCTTCTAAGAATCGCTGTATCTTCAATCTCGTAAAGTTTCATTTCTATTTTTAATAGTTTTCAAGTTGCTTCTTGTTTTGAAATATAGCTTGTCTAAAAGATTGGTCCTTTATGTAAACGCATGCTCCTCCACCTCTGGTTATTCTCTCTATTTTCAGCTTGTGTTTGTGGCATATTTCCCGGAATTGACTTGGTGTGTAGGTCTAGCACCAGACATCGCCGCTGTTGTCCACGTATTTTCCCTCATCGAGGACTTGCAATGCCTTTTTCAGGTTTTTCTCGTTCAAAAAAGCCCATGTCACAAAGAATAGACTGTCGGCACTGAGTTCCAAATAGTTTCTACGTATTTCTCAGCCTTCTTATCCATGACTCAACACTTCATAGAACATAAATTACTCATGGAATTTTAAATTTTGGATTTGAACCCATGAATCTTAAGGCATTGTAAAGTCTATTGACACATGTTCTCGTGTTAAATTTAAACGTGTGTTTAGATCTATTGCGTTGAGAATTTGAAGGTTTAGGTTTGTTGTATCTTTTTTTTCTCTTCTTCTTGTAAGACCCTTCTTAGGACCTTACCGACTAACGTCATTGGCAGTTCTGTGCGAAATTCTACTTCTCTTATAGCCTTGTAAGGTGCTACTTTCTCGTTCACGAAGCTCATGATTTCTTTTTCTGTGACTGTTTTTCCTTCCTTCAGCACTATGAATGCCTTAGGAATTTCACCTGCAATAGCGTCTGGTTTGCCGATTACTCCACAGAGTTTCACGGCAGGGTGTTCGTAAATCACGTCTTCAATCTCTCGTGGATAGACGCTGTAGCCTTTATACTTGATTAGATCCTTCTTTCTATCGGTGATGTAAAAGTAGCCGTCCTCGTCCATCTTTCCAATGTCGCCAGTGTAAAGCCAACCCTCTCGAAGAACAGTAGCTGTTTCTTCCGGCATTTTCCAATAACCTTTCATCACCTGTGGACCCTTGACCACGACCTCGCCAACTTCGCCAACTCCAAGCTCCTTTTCACCTGTCTCTATGTCCATAATTCGTGCGTCGGTATCTGGCCAAGGCAAACCGATACTGCCAACCTTAACAGTCTTCATTGACTTGTCAAGCGGATTACAATGCGTGACCGGAGAAGATTCTGTGAGCCCATAGCCTTCCACAAGCACGCCTCCAGTGACTTCCATAAACTTTTTCTGAATTTCTGGCGGCAGCGGTGCGGAGCCAGATATGCAGAAGCGCACGGATGTGCAGTCGTATTTGCTCAAGTCAGGATGGGCTAGAAGCATCGCGTACATTGTTGGTGCGCCACAGAAAACTGTGACTTTATATTTTTGTATAGCTTGAAAAGTGCTTACGACGTCAAAGCGCGGAAGCAAAACTATTTTTCCACCATAATATATAGGCCCGTTCATGCCAGTTGTCATGCCATAAATATGAAACAGTGGCAGAACAGCCAAAAAAGTCTCTTTTCCCTCTACACCGTGAAGCCACTCAATGCACATGACAGCGTTTGAGACAAGATTCATGTGCGTCAGCATTGCACCCTTAGAAGTTCCAGTAGTTCCGCCAGTATATTGAAGCGCCGCAAGGTCTTCCTTTGGATCGATCTCCACTTTTGGAGGATTAGGCGCATACTTGTTCATTAGTTTTTGAAAGAAGTATAAGTTTGGTCTACGTTCAACCTTGCGTGAAGGAATTTTTCTTAGTAAAGAGCCTAAGAATGCCTTTGCAGAGGGCATATACTCCTTTAAGCTTGTTACGATAACTCTTTTCAATTTGGTTCTTTCCCATACTTTCTCCACAACAGGGTAGAGGAGGTCTAGGACTACTATAGTTTCGGCTTCTGAATCGTTCAATTGATGCTCCACTTCACGTTCCTTATAGAGTGGACTTATGGCGGTTTCAATCGCACCAATTTTAACCGCACCATAATATGCAATTATGAATTGGGGAACATTAGGTAGAAAAATAGCAACCCTGTCACCTTTCTTCACGCCTAAATCGTTTAGGGCTGTTGCGAATTTATCAGAAGCCACATCCAGTTCTTTGTAGGTTATTTCTTTGTCAAAATAGACTATTGCTGTGTTGTTGGGATACTTTTCTGCACTTTTCTTCAGCAAGTCAAAGAGTGGAATTTCGGGATATTCTATGTGCTTAGGAACATATTCAGGCCAGAATTTAAACCATGGCTTTTCAAGTTTTTCTCCTTTTTTTGCTTTTCTTTTTTGATCTGGCATAATTAGCCCTACTTTTAAATATTAAATGCGCTGGGGTAATAATATTTTCTGCGATGGGTTCGAATGTGAAGACTGAAACTGTGTGGGTAGACTGTGGTAGCGCAAAGCTTTATGGAAAATTGTATATTCCAAATGCTGTTCCCTCATCTGGTTTACTGATTTGCCATGGTCTGAACGCAAAAGGGTTTCACCTTCTAAAAATCTATACGCTATTGACTAGGGTTGCTTGCAGAGAAGGCTTTGTCACGCTTGTCTTCGACTTCAGAGGAGCTGGAAAAAGTGGAGGACAATTTGATTATGGCTTCGGCGAGCAAGAGGACGTTAAATGTGCCTTACGTTTTCTGACCTCTCGACCAGAGGTTATGCCTAACAGTATTTTTGTTGTCGGCCACAGTTTAGGAGGCGCAGTCTCGCTTTATGCACTTCAAAATGAGACAAGAGTAAAAGGACTTGTATTATGGTCAACACCAAAGAATCACAATTACAATGTTAAAAAATTCATTAAGAACACTAGGGGAAAGCTTGGTTTATATGCCTTCTTGGTTCTTTCGTATCTAGACAAAATTCTCAATGTTTCGAGGCTATTTAAATTAGAAGTTTGTGGAGTAAATTTGCGACCTAAGGATGTGAGGGAGAAACTTATGAAGTTGAACGAGTGCGAGGCGGTTTCAAAGTTGAGTAAAATGCCTCTGCTTGTGGTTGTAGGCGGAAGCGACGAGATTGTGGGCGTGGATGAGGCAAAGGAAATATACAACTCGGCTCATGAACCAAAAATTCTTCTCATAATAGACTCGGCAGATCATGTTTACACTGGAAAAGAAGATGAGCTAATAGCTAAGACGATTGAGTGGATAAAAAAGTGGATGACATAGGCTTATTCAGGCTAAAGCGGAACAAACTCGTATGTCGGATTTCCCTCTTGAGAGAGCTTAGCCACCAGTTTGACTTTCATGCCGACTTTTATCTCTGAAAGCTTAAACCCAGTAAGCCACGTAAGCACTTTCACGCCTTCCTTTAATCTGCCTATGGCTACAGTATATGGTTTGTACTGGCAGAAAGATGTTGGCCTGAACACAACATGCGTGAAAGTTTCGACTTCTGCTTCATTGCTAAGTTCAATCCACTCAATTTCAGAATTCAAGCAGTTTGGGCAATCAGCGACTGGCGGAAAATATTGCTTACCACATTTTGTACATTTGGTGGCATAGACTTTTCCTTCTTTTAAGCCTTCCCAGAATCTTAAGGTCTTACTAATTGGTATTTCCTGAACGATCTTAATTTCTCGCGACTTTATTGAAGGCATTCCAGACATACTATTTCATCTCCTCAAAATCGTCACATAACAATAATGCCCCGTTCCTCCAATATTATGCGCTAAGGCAATGTAGTTTTTAAGCTGCACTTGTCTTCCTTTCTCAACAGCTTCTCCCCTAAGTTGTTTCGTAAGCTCATAAATCATAGAACAGCCAGTCGCACCTATAGGGTGCCCCTTAGCTTTTAAACCACCATCCACGTTGACTGGGATCTTCCCGCCGATTTCCGTCTGCCCTTCACGTATCATTTTTGCGCCTTCGCCCTTACTGCAGAATCCAAGGTCTTCGTAAGCCATTATTTCAGCTATGGTAAAACAGTCGTGAACCTCCGCAACATCAATCTGCTCTGGTGAGATTCCTGCAGTCTTGTAAGCCCTTTGAGCCGCTAAGACGCTTGCCTCTAAGCCCACATAGTCTGGTCTTTTGCTCAGGTTTGCAGTGCCAGAGGAACATCCGATTCCAGCAACCCAAATAGGCGTGTCAACATCTAACTGCTTAACCTTTTCTTCAGAGGCGAGAATTAGCGAGGCAGCGCCATCAGTCATAGGGCAACAATCGAAAAGCTTCAATGGCGAGGCTATGACCATCGAGTTTAGCACATCGTCCACTGTTATCTTGTTCTGGAGATGGGCAAGCGGATTCATTATGGCATACTTGTGGTTTTTTACAGCCACTAAAGCCAAATCTTCCTCTGTAGTTCCAAACTTTGCCATATGTGCATTAGCATACAACGCATAATATGCTGGAAATGTTAAGCCAAAATTGTGGAACTCCCAGAAATAGTACCCTGCCCTTCCAATCCACTCCATAGCCGTAAGAGAATCAATCTCTCGCATTTTCTCAACGCCCAAAACCATTGCAATTTCAGCCTGACCACTGGCAATGACAGAATAGGCAGTCTGGAACGCGGCGCTTCCACTTGCACATGCAGCCTCGCAACGAACTAAGCCCGCCTTTGTTAACCCACAATATTCCGCAGCCACGACAGCGGGCAGAAGCTCTTCATACCATGCACCTGCGCCTGCGGAGCCTAAAGCCACAAATTCAATGTCTTTCGCAGCTAAGCCTGCATCCTCAAAAGAAGGTTTAACGGCTTCAAAGGTTAGTTCTGCCACGTTCACGTCGTTTCTTATTCCAAATTTCGAGTTGCCGACTCCTATAATTGCCACTTTTCTCAAGCATATCACTTTAATCCAATGTTGTTTAAAAAATAAAAAGGGAAAAGATGAGAGTTTATTTGCCTTTGAATTCAGGTTTCCGTTTTGAAAACAAAGCTTCAACACCTTCTTTTAGGTCTTCAGTAGAAAAAGTCAGCCCCATCAAGCCAGCTTCTATACGTAGCCCAGCCTCCAATGGTACTTGACTACCAAAGTTTAAGGCATGTTTCGCATACTTCATTGCCACGGGCGGTCCTTCGCAGAGTTTCTGAGCCAGAGCTGAAACTTCTTCCTTCAACTTCTCGAAATGCACAACTTTATAAACTAAGCCTAGGCGCAGAGCCTCATCAGCCTTTAGTCTGTTTCCCAGCATCACCATCTCCTTAGCCTTTGCCAAGCCTACGATTCTGACAAGCCTTTGGGTTCCTCCCCAACCTGGAATAAGCCCTAAGTTTATTTCGGGACTTCCAAGTTCCGCGTGTTCTGCCGCTATCCTAAAATCGCATGCTAAGGCTAATTCCAAACCGCCACCCAAAGCAAAACCATTGATTGCCGCTATAACAGGCTTAGACATCTCCTCGATTTTGCCGAGCACCTTCTGTCCCATTCTTGAGAACTCTTCAGCCTTAACAGGTGTAGCCTTCGGAAACATTGTGACATCTGCGCCAGCGCTGAATGCTCGGTCACCGTCGCCTGTGATCACTACGCATTTTATGCTTTGGTCTTTCTCTGCTGTGTCCAAGGCATCTGCAAGTTCTTCCATGAGAACATCATTAAACGTGTTTAGCCTATGTGGTCTGTTAATAATTAGCCAAAGTGTGCTTTGTTTTCTCTCTACTTTTAGGGTTTCATACGCTTTACTCATGTTCAATCCCTTACCATTATCTGTATGTGCATATTTTCTTTTTAGAATTTCCGCAACAAATATTTCAAAATAGTCAACTTCTGGATTTCGCTTGTGCCCTCGTAAATCTCTGTTATTTTTGCGTCGCGGTGATAGCGTTCCACTCGGTACTCGCCTAAATAGCCATAGCCACCCAAAACTTGAATTGCAAAGTCTGTTGCTTCCATTGCGACACGGCTTGCATACTGCTTAGCCATGGCAGTAGCCATTGGGTCCATCTTTCCTGCGTCAACTAGCCATGCGGCGCGGTAAGTCAGCCATCTTGCGGCCTCAATTTTTGTAATTGTCTCAGCCAATCCACAGCCTATTAACTCATGCTGTAACAGAGGTTGCCCAAACGCTTCGCGTTGTTTAGAGTATTTGAATGCTATTTCCCATGCGCCTTGCGCCATGCCTAAAGCTTGAGCAGCCACGCCTATGCGTGTTTTGTCGAAGAATTCCATTGAGTAATAGAAGCCTCGGTTAAGCTCTCCAATTATGTTTGTGTCTGCCACTTTGACGTTGTCGAATTTTATTTCGCCTGTTACTGAACAGCGAATTCCCATTTTATTGTGAAGTTTTGTTGTTTCTAGTCCTTGTGTGCCCTTGTCAACTACGAACAGTGTTTCGCCCCGATATGTGGGTCTAACTTTGGTGTCTGTTTGTGTTAGAACGACCATGAAGTCGGCTATTGTAGCGTTTGTGATGAAAGTTTTTGTGCCGTTTATCCACCATTCGTTGCCGTATTTTGTGGCTGTTGTCTCCATTTTTGTTATGTCGCTTCCGCTTACGTTTGGCTCAGTGAAGCATGCGGCACTTATCCAGTCGCCTTTGCATATGGGTGGAAGATATTTTTCTTTTTGTTCTTTAGTGCCTAACGCGGCGATGAATTCGCTTCCGAAATTTGCGCTGGAAATAGCTACGCCTAGTGAGGAGTCTGCTCTGCACATCTCCTCGATTACTAAACACGTTTCTAACAGACCAAGTCCCTGTCCGCCATACTCTTGTGGAAAGAACATGTTTGTAAATCCAAGTTTTGCTGCGTTTTTATACAGTTCTAATGGATATTCCTCCTTTTTGTCAAGTTCCAAGGCAAGTTCAGGTTTGAACTCTTTTTGACAGAATTCTCTCACAGCTCTTACTATTCCAATTTGCTCTTCGGTTAGTTCAAATTTCATTTGTAGAATCCTCCTCCAGATTTTTTGCCTAATCGACCTTTGCTAACATAGTCTTCTACCAATGGGCAGGGCTTATACATTTCCATATTGTACTTGGCATAAAGCTCCTTCAACTTGCTCAACACGACATCTAAACCCGTGCGATCTGCGTACTCGCATGGTCCAGAAGGCCAATACGTCCCTAACTTCATTCCAGTGTCAATATCTTCTGGATTTGCAGCGCCATCATAAATCAGCCATGCTGCTTCATTCACGGCTACAGCCCAAGACCTGTCAACATCATACTCGTCAAGCAGATTGAAGGGGATGCGTGGTCTACCTTTTGTCCAATCGTAAAAGCCGACACCTGTCTTCTGTCCAAACTTCTTCTCTTTTATAAGCGGTTCGATAACTTCTGCGCATGGTTTGAAGCGTTCGCCATAAGTCTCATATAATATTTTGCCAACCTCATAGGCAATGTCTAACCCTACGAAGTCTGCAAGTTCAAACCAGCCCATTGGAAAGCCGCCTGTATATTTCACTGAGGCATCTATGGCTTCTTTTGTTGCTTCACCGCGTTGATGCGCCCAGAAGGCTTCGAGGAAAACTGCGCCTAATATTCTGTTTACTATGAAACCTCTCACGTCTTTACGCACGATAATGGGTGTTTTTCCAAGTTTTTTTGCGAGTTCTGAAAGCGTGTTGATTGTCTCTTGACTTGTGTCTTCACCTTTTATGACTTCGACCAGTGCCATGGAATGTGGCGGGTTAAAAAAATGCATTCCTGCAACTTTGTGGGGACGTTTCGTGGCTTTGCCCATTTCTGTAATGCTTAATGTTGAGGTGTTAGAGGCTAGTAATGCGTGTGGTGGTGCAAGAGAATCAAGGGCTGAGAACACTTTTTTCTTTATCTCCATATTTTCGGGTACGGCTTCTATTGCTAAGTCTATGTCTTTTGCAGCTTGTTCATAACTGGTTGTTGTATGTATTCGTGCAAGTGTTGCGTCAGCGTCTTCACGTCTAATTCGTTTTTTTTCAACGAATTTGTTGAGGCTCCATTTGATTTTTTCCATTGCCTTTGTTAAGAGTTCGTCGCTAATATCTATCATTGCAACTTCGTAGCCAGCCATTGCTAGAAGCTCGGCGATTCCGTGACCCATTGTTCCAGAACCAACAACTACTACCTTCTTCAGTTTTTCGGCAACCAAAACTTTTCCTCCTTTAGGGTTGCCTAATGGTGAAGTGGAAAATAGTAATAAAACTTTTTGAATGTGCACTCAACACTTAGAAAAAAGCGGAGGAGAAAATGGAGTGTTGTCTTAGAGAAAGAATGGAGAGAATTAAAAATGCTTACCAAACTCCAAATAACAATAACATCAGTAAAAAGATATTTTGGCTAAAAGCCCATTCACTGAGCTGAAAGTTTGAACAATTTTTGATTAGAGTTTATTGATAGCCCGGGATACGTGACTTATCTCATTTAAATTTCTCAAAATCCAAATTTAAATCTTGTGAACACATTATTATGCACGGAGGTGGGGGCAGTTGGCCCATAAAGTGTGGGATGGGCGTCATCTAACAAGAGAGCAAATAGAATCTTTTCTTAAAGAGGCTAAGACAGCAAGATTCTGCAGTCTCAATGATGACGGAACTATACATGCGACTCCTGTCTGGTTCAAATATGAAGACGGGAAAATTGTTATTCTAACACCAGCACATAGCTGTAAGGCTAGAAATGTCAAACATAACAAGAATGTTTCGATCCTGATTGACGTGGAAGAG
>JACAEI010000038.1 GCA_013388905.1 Candidatus Bathyarchaeota archaeon
GTGGTGCATTATTTTAATATCACCTTTCGTAGATGTTGTTCACTAATCTACAACTTACTATATAAATTCTACCGCTAAATAGGTCAATTCTGCCAATTTCTGTTATTGTGTTTTGAGTTCTTCCGGTAGTAATTTAAAGGTTTATGAATTTTTTCGCATAGTTCATCTGGGTTTGTGTAGACTTCGTGAGTTTGTAGTATGCTGCATTTTGGTGGTGCATAGCGGGTTTTCGATCCTCTTCTGCCAGCTATGCGTTCAACTTGATAGCGATCATGCGATTGTTGTAGTCGGAAAAGCTTTTAAACAGTTCTATTACTTTTTCTGGTAACATCCCAATGTTTACGAGGAAAGATATTAATGTGAAACGACCTATGTGGGAGTGATGGCGCCCTTTGGAGATTGCTTACTAGAGGGCTCTTATGCGTGGTGGAAAGGTTGTTTGTGTTTAGTTTGAGGAAATCTTTCCATTGTATCTTGCCTATTTTTCTTTTGAGAGGTTTTTGTGTAAAAGTGGGCAATTCTTGGGACTGGGAATGACATTATTTTGATGTCTTCGTCATGTTTAGGTTGGGTATTTTTATATATTTGGTTGCTTCTTTTAGGTTTGCATTTTTGGTTTTCTAGTTATTCTGTTTCGATTCTTGGTGCGAGGTAGAATGTTAGTTTTCCTTCTTTTGTTTGTTGGAAGTCTAGTTTTATTGGCATGTCGGATGAGAATTCAAGTGTTGCAATGTCGGATGTTGCTGACGCTGCTTTTATGATTTCTGATAGGTAGCTTAGGCTGAATGTTGCCTTGGATGGTTCTTTGGTTTCTAGGTCTAGTAGTGTGTCGCTTCCTTTTTGGAGTGTTATTGTTGCGCCCATAAGGTCGCCGGATGCGTTGAAGACTAGTTTTTCTGTGTCTGCTTCAATTTTGACGTGGTCGCTTACGAGTTGGGCGTCTTCGATTGCTTGGCTTAGTCCTTGGGTTGTGGCTTTGGCGTATATGTTGAAGGTGATTTTTGGTGTTGGTACTTCTTCTTCTGTGGCTTCGAGTGTGGGCATTGTAAAGTTTCGCTGGTATTTGCCTGTTATTTTTATTTGTAGTTTTCCAGTTTTCTCGTCTAATAGTAGCTCTACTGCTTCGTCTTTGCCTGCCCTTTTGAGCAGCTTTAGTAACTCGGTTATGTTTATGCACATTTTTGTGGGTTCTGAAGCGGAATACTCTTCGAAGGCGGTTTTTGGCCATTCGAAGTCTATCATGGCAACGCGCGATGGATCCATTGCGCGGAGTTTTATGCTGTCAGGGTCGATTTTAAATGTGGCTTCGTCTACGAGTATACTGATGCTTGTTATCATGTCTCTGAGGAGTTTGGCGTCGGCTACTTTGAGTTTGAACATGTAGGGTTTCTCCTTTCTATTGGTTATTGTTTGGTTATTGAATAAAAGGCTTATTGAATCGTTTTTGTAATCTTATTTCGTCTCTTATTGGTAGTCCGCTTATGCCTTTTTGGGTTGTGCCGTGTTTTTGTGCTATGGCATTTGGTTTTATTTGGGTGATTTGGAAGCCGAAATGTTGATAGAATGCTAGTGCGGGTAAATCATCGTTTGTGGTTGAGACGAGTAGACGTTTCTTTTGGTGTTGCTTGGCTTCTGTTTCGACTTTTGCTAGTAGATGTTTGGCTATGCCTATGTTTTGGTGTTGTGGTAATACGCCTAATGCGACGATAAGTGTGGCGTTTTTTGTTTGTGTGTAGCTGATGAAGCCTATTATGGTGTTTTGTTTGGTTGCGGCTATGTATGTTGGAAGTTTTGTTATGGTGTAGGTTTTGTTGTAGGTGGTTTGTTGTGGCTCGCCCCAGAATTGTTTAGTAAGTTTTTGGATTTGTTGTTTTTGTTTTCTATAGATTCAACTTTGGGTTGCAGTTATTTCCTCCTTTTATTGTTCCATAGGAATCGAGATGAAACCCAAGATTTAAGGAATGTGTCAGGAGTTTGACTTTGAATAGTTTATTTTTGGTTTACGTAAGATGACGGGTTTAGGGCTCTTCATGCCTATCCCTCCTATAAAGATTGAACCTTTGGTTGATTGTAGCAAGAGGAATAGATAAAAGATTCTTTGGAGAAATAGAAAAGTGGGTGGTAGCGGTTCTTCCGACGAAGTTAGATATGGTGAAGTATCCTTTTTTGCCGCAGACGAAGAAATATATTGCCGAGTTGGGGATTGGTTTTGAGAATATAGTTGAGAATCAGAGTATTAGGGAGCGTGCTAAAGAAAGAGTTTTTGCGACTTTTGATTTGGTGGCGCATTATAGAGAAGAGCCGAGTAAGCAGTTTGATATTGAGATTGTTTCGTTTCCTGTTGCGGTTTTGTATGTTAGTGGTACTGGTGAGAAAAGTTTAGCAGAACGGTTTGCTTTGTTTGAGGCGAAACAAGCTCAAAAATATCTTGAAAATGAAAAAGAGGATGTTATTCTTAACATCGCCAAGTTTTTTAAGTGGGATATTAGTCGCACAGGTCATGTGCCTTCGTTTGCGGTGCATTTTGTGAATTACCTTAGCAACGCAACGAGGGGAAGGCTGGTTCATGACGCACGATGGAAGCTTGTGAATAGGCTGGTTGAGAAGGGACAGGTTTATGTGACAAAGGAAGAAGTTTGTAGGCTCTTACAAGAAGAGATTAGAAGGCACATCGAAGAAAGAGTTAAGCAAGAATTGGGGAGAATTCCAAGAGAGATGCAGAATGACGTCGACGAGGTTAAGGCTGCTTTTTTAAGAAATAAGCCTCATCTAGAGGAGTTTGATCAAATTGTGCGTGCAGAAGAGTCGGATTATCCTCCTTGTGTTAAGGGTCTTTTTGAGAGAGCCACGAAAGGGCAGCATTTGTCGCATGTTGAAAGGTTTACTTTGGTGACGTATTTGATTCATCAAGGTGTTGGGGTGGATGCGATTGTGAAGTTGTTTTCGAATGTGCCAGATTTTAAGGAGGATAAGACGCGGTATCAAGTTGAACATCTGGCAGGGATGAAGGGGAGCAGAACTGCATACACGACTTATAGTTGTTCGACATTGCAGACGCATGGAGTCTGTGCAAACCCAGACGACCCAATTTGCAGAAGAATAAAAAATCCGTTAACTTACCACCTAAAGAAACGCAAATAGGATTTTAGTCTTCTTTCTGTGGAGCCTAGCTCATTATTCATAGGTTGAACCCGGAGTAGACGTGAATTATACTGGAAGACTTGAGAAAAGATAGCGAGAAATTGATATCATCCTTCGAGAATGCAGCATAAGTTTGCCACCAAACAAAGCAGGAAGCCGGTTAGCAATCTCACTGTTCTGCAATGTGTTTCCAGGCTTACACCTCATAGATGCCTTCACAAAAGCTAACCAACGATTCATCTTCTTAGTACGTAATACATATTACCCACAAAACACCACACAAAATTAAAATGGTATATCCATGACCGAATCAGTCTCGGAAGAAAAAACAGTTGCAACCATAACAGCAACACCATCAACTGAAAAAATAGCCGAAAGAAACACTATCGTCTACGAAACCCGCATCGAACCAAACGTAATAGAAGCCATCGGCGAAAAAATAAAAACACTGCTATTCACCCGATTCGGATTCATGAAACCCAAACCCGAAGAAATCCAACTTATCTCCATCGACAAATACTACGAACCCTACATGACAATCAGTGGCAAATACACAATAGACTACTATCGCAAATGCACCTATACAGTAAAAGTCGACAATAGAGTACAAGAAGTCATCCTCGCCAACCAAAAATACAAACCCAACCAACAGACAGATACACCAACAAAAGACCACAACATAATAAAAATCCAAGGAGAAGAACGCATAACAACAGAAGCAAAAGCATCTCTTATCCTAGACAAATATGGACAAGAAATCAACCCCAAGGACTTACCGTCCGCACCCCCAGAGCCAAATCCAAAAGAAATACTAACAGCCTATAGAGTGAAAGAAATCGCCGCAGACATAGACTTAAACATCATTCAACACAAAATACTCGAACGCCCAAAAGATATAAACAGACTCAACAACGAACTCTTCGAAATCAACGAACGAGCCATCATATACACCCCAAGATACAGAGCATTATACACAAACCTAAAAACAGGCGAAATAAAAGCCATAGAATTCGACGGAATCACAGCACAACGAATACAACGCCCCCACTTACATCCTTAACTCCCTTAAAACCGACCGAATCTTTTTCGCAACAAACAACTATTCCCAATTAAACATCCAAACAAATCATTTTGGAAGATGTTTGAAGTCAAATAGACGAGACTGTGAACGTTGCACACACACAAACATAATCATGTCAAAAAGCTATATAACAATAAACTCGCACTATTCCTCTACAAACCTAACAAGAGGCGCATAACAATGTGCATACTTGGTAAGGATAAACTCAAAGAACTCATCGAACAATACAAATGCATATACCCATACGACCACAACCTCCTCGACGGAGACGGCTACATCCTAACCGTGAAAGAAGAAACCACACTACACTACTTAGAACACAAAAACCTCATAACTTACGAAATAGTATTCACACCACCAAACATCGTAGCACACTTAACAGCCAAAAGCAAATATGGACGCATGGGACTAAGCTTCCTAAACGCCGCAAAAGTCCACAGCGGATTCATCGGACGTCTCGCACTCGAACTCGTAAACCTCAGCAACGACCGCCACCCAATCACAATCAAACGCGGAGACCCCTTCATGCATATAGAATTCGTAACCAGAGAAGGCGAACCCTCACCATACATGGGAGAATACCAATTCCAATACCTTAGCCACGAAGAAACCCAAATGTACATCCCAATCCTACGCAAGGTATTCTCCAACTACGACGAACTCGCAAAAACATGGCTCAAAAACAAATAGCCACAACTATCCAACCCAATTCCAAATTCTAAAACCATATTCACAATTCATAACTTTAATCAAAACCAAACTTCAACAAATCGTTTAAATATCGCAGTCAAGCTAAGCAGAAGGGGATATTAAAATGCGCGCAAAAAACTACAGAACCCCAAAAGGACGAGCTTACACAAGAACACAGTTCGTAAAGGGGTTCCCACCTCCAAAAATAAACAAGTTTACTATGGGCGATACCAAAGCAAAATTTGAATATGAAGCCCAACTTATCGCCCTAGAAGAAGCCCAAATACGCCACAATGCCCTCGAAGCAGCACGCGTGGCAACGAACCGCGAACTAATGGAAAAACTCCAAACCAACTATCTTATGCGCGTTCTTCCTTACCCACATACGATTCTTAGAGAGAACAAAATGATTTTCGGCGCACACGCAGACCGCCTCCAAGACGGAATGCGAAGGTCATTCGGAAAACCAATAGGAACAGCAGCACACATAAAAACAAACCAGCCAATCATCACTATCAACGTAAACGAAAACGGCATAGAAATTGCCAAAAGAGCACTCAAACTCGGCAGCGCAAAACTCCCAATCCCATGCAGAATAATAATCCAAAAAATACAAACCACAGAGGTGGAAACAGTTGAATGAAATGCGAGAAGAGTTAGTAATATGGTTTGAAAACCTTAGAAGAACCGACATTCCATCCGTCGGCGGCAAAAACGCCAACTTGGGCGAAATGATAAGCGCAGGAATACCAGTTCCACCGGGCTTCGCCATAACCGCCTACGCCTACAAGGTTTTCATCGAAGAAACAGAAACATCCAAAAAAATCTACGAAATAATAAAAGAAACGGTAACAAACTCAAACGATCCAAAACAATACGAAATTGCATCCAAAAAAATACGCGAGCTAATTGAAGCAACACCCATGCCAAAACAAATCGAAACCGCCATAAGATCAGCATATGAAGAACTATGCAAAAGACTCAACATCATCAATGACGCTTTTGTTGCAGTCCGCTCAAGCGCAACAGCAGAAGACCTCCCGGATGCATCATTTGCCGGACAACAGGAAACATATCTAAACGTTAGAGGCATTACGGAGCTCTTAGAAAAAACTGTTAAATGTTGGTCCAGTCTCTTCACACCAAGAGCCATCTTTTATCGCACAGAGAAAGGTTTCGCCCACGAAAAAGTCCTCATAAGCGTTGGAGTTCAAAAAATGGTAAACTCCAAAGTTGCCGGTGTCATATTCACCATAAATCCTGTTACAGGCGACCCTAATCAGATAGTTATTGAAGGCAATTATGGTTTAGGCGAAGCAGTGGTTTCCGGAGCGGTCACCCCAGACGATTTTGTTGTTGACAAAAAAACACTAGAAATAGTCGATAGACGCATAGCCAAAAAAACAGTTCAATACGTTCGTGATCCAAACACGGGCAAAACAATCCATTCAGAAGTCTCACCTGAAAAGCAACAGAAACCCTGCATAAATGACGAAGAAACCCACAAACTTGCCGAACTAGCCAGACACATCGAACAACACTATGGAAAACCACAAGACATTGAATGGGCAATAGACAACGACCTCTCTTTCCCAGCCAACGTTTTCATAGTGCAATCAAGACCCGAAACCGTTTGGAGCACAAAACAAGCACGAGTGCCAACAAAAGAAGCTGAAATCAAGCCAACAGAAATGCTAAAAGTTATTGTTAAAGGCATACCAGCCGGCAGAAAAGGTTTGGTCTCAGGTGTCGCAAAAGTGGTTCTAAACCCAGAAGAAGCTTCCAAGATGATGAACAAAGGTGACATCCTCGTCACAGAAATGACTAACCCAGACTATGTGCCTTTCATGAAACTTGCTAGTGCAATAGTAACTGACAAAGGTGGAGTAACATCTCACGCAGCCATCGTAAGCCGAGAACTGGGCATACCATGCCTCGTGGGCACAGAAACCGCCACAGAAGCTATGATTTCAGGAAAAGAATATACGGTAGACTCGGGAAGCGGCGTTGTATATGAAGGAGCAATGCCCACTATGGTTGGACAAGCACCATCAGGTGTATCAACAGCGCTTCCAGCTACTGCTACTGGAGGAGTGTTTCAATCCGTGCCTGTAACAGCGACAAAAATATACATGAACTTGGGCGTGCCCGAAAAAATTGAGGAATACAAAGACCTTCCTTTCGAAGGTATAGGACTGATGCGCATAGAATTCATTTTAGCCAGTTACATAGGCGAACATCCACTCTATCTCATAGAAACTGGACAATCCCAAAAATTTGTCGACAAACTTGCAGAAGGAATAGCAACAGTTGCAAGAGCGATACAGCCACGCCCAGTGGTTGTCCGCTTCAGCGACTTCAAAACCAACGAATACCGGGAATTAAAGGGTGGAGAAAAATACGAAATTGTTGAAGCGAATCCGATGCTTGGATGGAGGGGATGCAGCCGTTACATAAGCCGATGGTACGCAGAAGCGTTCAGACTTGAGTGCAAAGCAATCGTGAAATGCCGCAAAGAATGGGGTTTGAGAAATGTTTGGGTGATGTTGCCTGTTGTGAGAACTGTGTGGGAAGCCGAAAAATGTCTTGAAATCATGAAGGAGGAAGGCTTAGAAAGAACTCGAGATTTTCAAGTGTGGTTCATGGCTGAGACCCCTTCTATCGCTATACTTGCAGACAAGTTTTCGAAATTATGCGATGGTTTCTCAATAGGCTCAAATGATATGACCCAGGGCATACTTATGATAGATAGAGATTCTGAACGCCTCGGACAAATGGGATACTTTGATGAAAGAGACCCAGCAGTAAAGAGAATAATCGCCCACCTAATCAAAGTGGCTCATGAAAACGGGTGCACAGTTTCTATCTGTGGAGAAGGCCCGTCCAACCTACCTGACTTCACAGAATTTCTTGTAAAAGCTGGAATTGACAGCATTTCTGTAAACAACGACGCAGTAGTTTCCACCAAGAAGCTTGTAGCAAGCATAGAGCAGAAGATGATTCTTGAACAACTTGCGGAACAACGCGAGAGAGCTCACGGACATCTCAGCAGAAAGCCGAAAGAAGAGTGGAAATGGACACCTCAATGGAGCGAAGGCATACAATAACATTCTCCATTCCCTTTTAGAAATCAATACTAATTTCTGGCGAAATGACATGAAGCACTATGATTTTGAAGAAGAAAGGATAAGGCAGGAGATACTTAGGCTAAACGCAAAGCGCGTTCTAATTCAGCTTCCGGAAGGGCTAAAGCCTGGAGCAGTACGTATAGCAATGGTTATAGAGAAATTTGGAGCTTTGCCCATTGTTTCTGCAGACCCATGCTATGGCGCATGCGATTTAGCAACCGTAGAAGCTGAAAGTTTGGGCGCAGATTTGATAATCCATTATGGCCATGCAAAACTGCTCAAATATGAGCGAATTCCAACAATTTATGTTGAGGCTAGAGCTACCTTAAATGTGAATGAGACAGTTAAGAAGGCATTACCTATTTTGGAGAATTGGCAAAAGATAGGATTAACTACAACAGTTCAGCATGTGCAAACACTTGATGAAGTTAAGGAAGTTCTACTTCACGAGCGAAAAACAGTAGTGATTGGCGATTCTGGACGTTTAAATTATCCTGGACAAGTTATTGGTTGTGAGTACAGTAACGCAAAGTCAATAGCTAAGGATGTTGAGGCTTTTCTCTTTATTGGTGGCGGGAAATTTCATGCCTTAGGTGTTGCTCTTTCAACATCAAAACCTACTGTAGTTGCAGACCCTTACGAAGGTGGGGCGTATTCAATTGATGGAGAAGCAGAGAAGATCATAAAGCAAAGATGGGCAAGAATTGAAGAAGCTGAAAAAGCAAAAATCGTTGCAGTTCTGGTTGGATTAAAACCGGGACAAACGAAGCTCGAAGAGGCATTAAACTTGAAAAAGAAGCTCGAAAAGAATGGAAAGACTGCTTGTCTATTTGCCATTAAAGAAATCACTCCGGAAGTTCTTATGGAGTTCCCCAGTGTAGAAGCTTATGTGAACACTGCTTGTCCAAGAATATCTCTTGATAACGCTTCTGGGTTTAAGAAGCCGGTGCTTACAATCAGCGAAGCATTAGTGGTTGTTGGAGAATTGTCTTGGGAAAAGTTATGCAGAGAAGGCTTGTTCGGAAACTAGAATTAGAGAGGTTTCTATCAAGAATTGCGTTGCAACAGTCTCCTAAACCAAACCTTGAGCAGTACACAATTCCTGTCGACATAGCCTCAACAATGCTTTACATTGCAGCTTACACATATGGTGACATTATCGGCAAAAAAGTTTTGGATTTAGGATGTGGCACGGGAAGACTCGCCATAGGAGCCGCTTTTCTAGGCGCAAGGCAAGCTGTAGGCATAGACATAGATGCAACTGCCGTAAAGTTAGCCTTTGAAAACTCGGTAAAAGCAGAATTGAAAGGAAAAGTGCAATGGATAATTGGAGATATAGACGCGGTTCAAGGAAAATTTGACACTGTTCTGCAAAACCCGCCTTTCGGCGTACAGAAACGAGGGGCAGATAGAAAATTTATTGAAAAAGCCTTAAAATTGGGTAAAGTTGTCTATTCACTTCACAAACACCCTGAAAGAGACAAAAATCTTATTAAAAAGCTAAAGGCAAAAAGAACTTACATTTCGTTAGTTAATCCTCCTCTCTTTCTGAAAAAGTATATTGATAAACATAACGGAAAAGTTAAGGTTGTCTATGCAATGATTATGACAATACCACACATGTTCAGCTTCCACTCAAAAAAGAGACATGAGTTCATAGTTGACCTGTTTATTATAGAAAAAAGATGAAAGAGTACGCTTATTATGTCTAAAAATAGTTACCTAACGAAAAGGTTTATTGAGAGGTATAGAAAAGACACTATAACCATTTACATGCTTGAACCTTTCGCGCATGCTTTGACTGCATTAAAACGTGACAACCGCATAGGGAGTATAAAATGAATTTGAATCCATCTGAACGAAAAAGTGGGAAAATAGTGTTACCAGGTGACCGATTAGGTGTAATTGAAGAGTTCACTCCGGACCCGGGAACATACGTTAAAGATGGAATTATCTATTCCAAAATTGTTGGTCGCATATTATTAGACTTTCCAAACAAGCGTGTTTCGATTTATCCACTGGTTCGTGGTGTAAAGATTCCCAAAGTTGGAAGCATAGTCTTGGGACAAGTTTCAAATGTTCAAGCGGAAAGCGCTAGTGTGAGAATTTTTAAGATTGGTAATAAGCAGTTATCTGGTTTTTTCAGCGGCATTCTTCACATTTCTGATGTGCAGTCAACCTATGTTGAGTCAATGTTTAACGTCTGTAAACCTGGTGACATTTTAAGAGCCAAAGTAATTAGTGAAAAAAACCAGGTTTACCATTTGTCCACAGAGGACAAAAATTTAGGCGTCGTTTACGCTTTATGTTCACAATGTGGACATGCATTAGAGACAAAAAGGCACACTATGTATTGTCCAAGATGTGGAAAGATTGAAAAGCGTAAAATCACGTTTGATTATGCAAAAGAAATGCTTTGACTAAGAAGGGTGGAGAATGAAGGCGAAAACGTTAAAGATAACGGCAAACGAACTTAGAATTGAAGTGGAAGGAGTTGGACATACGCTCTGTAATCTTCTTCAAAAAAGGCTTTTGGAAGATGCACATGTAGAGTCAGCCGGTTATGATGTACCGCACCCCTTAGCTTCAAACGCCATAATTTATGTTCGCACAAGAGGCAAAGTTAGCCCACAAGAAGCCTTGCATACTGCCGTAGAAAAAATACGAGAAACAAACAGAGAATTCGGCAAAGATCTTCAAAGAGTCCTCAAGAAAACTTAGTTCTCTCCTTTATCATTACAAGCATTTGGCTTAAACCATTAACAATATCGCCATCTTTTTCAAGCAAAGCGACACATTCTTCTAATGTTATATCACCATGAAGCCAAGCATAAACTGTCAATGCTTCTGCCGCGTCAGCCAACATATGTCGAGTCATTCTCGCAGGCAAATACCCTCTTAATCCAGCCTTTCTTACAGCTTCAGCTAGCATGCTTCCTTTGACTTTTGCACCAGAGGGCTTCTTTCTTCTGTTTGAGAGGGCTAACGAATATACAAAATTTATGTATGCATCTCCGAGGGAGGCTAAATCATGATCTGTTAGTATTTGGGTTAGGTTGCGATATTTTTTGGTGAATGTGTAAGCGTGTTTGGGCATGATTTTTTGTTGTTCGTATTGGTTTATTAATGTGTGCTTAAGCGCGTGTTTAATGCCATCTATCCCCCACCTATTAGGAGCGAAATATGAGCTAAAAACAATCTGGAAAGGTATCTTCCCTAAATTCGGGCACTTGTATCTATGTTAAAAATCGTCAAAATCTCGGAATAAATCGTCCAGTCTTCTTTTGATAATCCAAATATTCATCGCCGAAACGCTGTACCAAGAGTTTTTCCTCTTTTACAACAACACGAAGATAACCTGGAATTGCAGATAAGGGAATAAGCGTAAACAGATTTGACCATATGAGAAGAAGCCCAAAAAACATGAGGAAGTAGCCCAGGTAAGAAGGATGTCGCACATACTTATATGGTCCCCATGTTACTAGCTTTTGGTTTTCTGGCATACCCCACGAAGTTGCATACTGACCTCTGGCAATTACGCTCCAAATGAAGAGGAAATAACCTATTATTGTTGACATTAAGCCTAAAACTTGCGTGTAAGGCACTAACAAAAGCCCAAAAAATAAAGGCGCATCATATAACAAAAAAATTAAACCCGAGAAAACAAGGAATAGATACACTAATGCTTCGAAAAAGTAGACAAATGTTCCGAAGCCAGCTATATTCACGATAAACCCGGAAGGATGTTCGACTTCGGCACTGACTTTCGCATGACTTCGGCGCTTGTGAACAACAAGAATGTTGTGCAGGTTAACCAGGAAGAAGCAGACTAGACAAACAAGAAGAACAGTAGCTACGATAAATTCAACCAACACGAGCTTTAATGGTAAGAATATTGCTTATAAGTTTATGGCGGTGACCTTTTCACTAAATTTATAACACATTTCCTATCGTATATTTGGTGACATTGTCGAGGGAATTGTTTTGGTTTGCAAGAAGTTCCGTGTTATTAAACCGGAGATTCGTGTTCTTGGTGTTGACGATGGCATATTTGTTCCTCATTCAAAAGGTCTTGTGCCAGTTGTAGGAGTCGTTTTTCGTGGTGGATATTGGCTTGACGGTGTGATGCATACGAAAATAAAAGTTGACGGGTTCGACGCTACAGCAAAAATAGCGTCAATGATACTTAATTCGCCGCATTATAAGCAGTTAAGGGTTATAATGCTCAATGGAATAACATTTGCTGGATTCAACGTTGCAGACATCAAAAAACTCAATATGAAGACTAAACTTCCAGTTGTAGCTGTTACACGTGAGAAACCAAATTTTGCGGAAATCCGCGAAGCCTTAAAGAATCTACCTAAAAGCGAAGAACGCTGGAAATCTATTAAGAACGCTGGAGAAACAATTAAAGTTTACACTAGAACCAAAAGAGAGAAAGTCTACATGCAATATTCTGGAATTTGTGAAGAAGATGCAAAAAAAATTCTGAGATTAACTTCAACCCGAAGCAATATTCCCGAAGCCTTACGTGTAGCCCACCTGATTGCTTCTGGACTAGGTGTTGCTTAGCCTCAATATTTATTGTAGCGAGAAAAAGTTTAAAAGACACCATGTTAAGGAAAAACAAACGAATAGTGGAGTAACAAGCTATGGAATTTTGTCCAAAGTGTGGCTCTCGACTTGTGCCTAAAAAGGGGAAAGGTAAAGAAGCATCCGTATCACTTGTTTGTCCAAAATGTGGTTATAGAAAGCACTCGTCAAGTAAGGAAGTGGAACCAAAAGTCGCAAAAGTTATACAACATAAGCCACAACAACTCGTCGCGGTAATAAGCAAAGAAGAGCAGAAACTTCGAACCTTGCCCACTGTAAGAATTGAATGCCCAAAATGCGGAAATAATCTAGCATATGTTTGGCAGGTGCAGACGAGAGGCGCAGATGAATCATCAACCCAATTCTTACGCTGCACAAAATGCAACTACACCTTCAGAGAGTACAGTTAAACTATAATTGAGATTTTATATTATCTAATGTTTCTTTGACTTTTGATAACCAGCAAATATCTTTGAGAGTTTTTGCATGAATAATCCGTGCAATGGACGCAATTTTCATTTCCTTAAGTCGTAAACATTGCAGTAGCTGAAATTTGTGAAGTATCGCCTAAACAACAGTCGCAGTTAATAGCGTTCTGCCTTAAAAAGCGCTATTGTTTCGAAAAATGGCAAATCACGTTTTACAATGATGCTTGCTTTCAAGTTGTTCTCTTCAAATTTCTGCAAAGTTTCATCAAAGCCAGACAAAGTAGACTGCAACAAAAAGACACGGCCACCAATATTCAAGTATTTTGGTGCTTCACAAATAAAACGGTCTATAACTTGTCTACCGCCAGCTCCTCCAGACCATGCACGCTCAAGCCAATCATCATTAGCCAAATTTGCTAAGGGAAGGTAAGGAGCATTAAACAGTATCAAATCAAATTTTTGCCCAATTTTTATTGCTGAGAATAAATCTCCATGCACAATAAAAATCTTATCAGAAACGCCGTTAAGCTCTGCATTTTCTTTTGCGCAGCGAACAGCTTGAGGATGTATATCAACCGCAACGACTTTAGGAGCCTTTTCCGCTGCGATTATGCCTAATATGCCACATCCAGTCCCCATATCAAGAACACCATCGCCCTCTTTAACAGTTAAACTCTCAGCAAAAAGAAAAGAATCCTCAGCTGGTTCGTAAACACTCTCTGAAACAAGAAAAGTGTAATCTGCAAAGAACACTTTTTTACTTAACAAGCGCATTTACCAATGCTCCAAAGTCTTCCGGCGCCAATTCTCTTACTCTTCTGTCCAAGAAAGGAATAGTTTCAAAGGTTTTCTCTTCATCTGCAACGTATATGCTTTTAATGAAAGGTTTAATAGCATTTCTGACTTTTCGATTGCGACGTGTAAATAGCGACTGGGTTAACTGTTTGAATATAGCTTCGTTTTTTAGAGGAAATGGTGAGGGCTTCTTAGGTTTTAGGCGAACGATTATGGAGTCGACTTCTGGTTGCGGGTAAAACATCCATTTGGGAACATCGTCCAATAATTCAACTTCTACATAGTAATACCCAACAACGGCAAGCCATCCATAATTCTTGTTTTCAACAGACGCGGCAAGGCGATTTGCAAATTCGCGCTGCAATATTAAAACTGCGCACTCAAAATTTTGGCGAAAAAGCCAAAGAAGCAGATGAGAAGAAATATGATAGGGCGGAATTGAAACAACCTTATTGAATTCTGGAACTTTTGCCTTAAACAAATCGTTATAGATTATCTGAACATTAGACAAACTCGCAAGTTCATTGCGCAAAACATCTACTAGATTCGCATCTGACTCGATAGCCAAAACTTTCCCACATTTACTTGCCATAAGTTGGGTCAAAAAACCTAAGCCTGCACCGATATCTAGCACTACATCTTTTGTATCCAAGAAAGCAGAATCAACCATGCTTTGTATGGTTGAGGGATCAATCATGAAGTTTTGTCCTAGGGCTTTTTTAGGATGGATCTGATGTTTTCGGAGCAGAAATTTTGCTTTCTCTAAGAAACTCATATTTTCTTAGTAACCTGCTTGTGTTAGTGGGCTCTAGTGAACAGGCGATACTTGCTGTCGCCAGCTAACTCTTCCATAATTCTTTTTGTAATCAGCTTAACTGGATTGGGCAATTCTGTGCGCTTTTGCAAATCATCAAAACTTTCGAAGGGTTTCTTATCACGTTCGTTTATGACTTGCCACATATATTTTTTCCCTATTCCAGGAATCAGCTCCAAGGCATGCATCCGAGGCGTTATAGCCCTCGTAGTATTGAAAAAGTCGATGAACCATTTCTCACGGTTTAACACTATCTTACTGATGGCTGATGGAAGCTCCATTTTCGCAGAAGCTGTCAATTCTTCATAGCCTATTCGCCCAATTATATATGTAATTTCTTCACGATTTTCCTTTCCAACATATACGCGGTCATGAGGTTTAAGGACAACGCCTTCCTTAGCCAACGCTTCTAGAAGAGTGAAAAATTCTTCACCTATCAACTGGACTAAGGCGCCTGCTCGGTAACCAGCCCTCCCTGAAGGTTGCACTCCTGGACGACCGTGCGGCAAGAAGTCTAGAACATAAGCGTACTCTTCGTATCGCTTCTCCATCAAGCCCGCCTTTCAATTCTCTATTGCTTAAAAATAGTAATAGGCTTTGCCTATTTCACTTTTCGCTGTCGATCTAGAAGCGCAACTATTGCTTCCAATTTTGACGTTTCAATGATTTTGCGTCCGCCAGCAAGAAAAACCCTTAATTCGTCAACGCTTTTTGGCATACAATTAACAACTTGAATTGCTTCAGTTTTTTCTAAACCAAATTCCAAGACAAGTTTTTCTACGAGTTTTTCCGCTGCATCTGCATCAACTTTAGAAAGCTTGGACAAATAATCAAGCGCGCGACGTTGGAACTGGTCAAGATTTTCTTCGCCTAACAACTCTAACAGTTTCTTAACTTGAGGAAGAGTAAGTTCCTTTTCTTTCACATTTTCTTTTTCCGACATTTATTGTGCATCCTTATAGGGTTCTAAATGTTCTGGTCTAACAATTATTTCTTTAACAGCGTCGCCTTGTGGCACGCTTACCACGTAGCTTCGTCCACGTTTATCAATGACTGTTCCGATCTTGCCATGATAACGCCTATGGGGCATTCCTTTTTGTACACTCGGATCTATTTTGATGACAATACGGTTTCCAGGTTGATATTCGTACAATAGTTTGCTTATTCTTATTTTACCACGTTCTCTTGGTTTTTTTCTCAGAAGGCGACGTGTGCCTGCACGATACCCTTTAGATTTCTTCATATTTTCTACCTCTTAATTTACCATTATCACGTTTAGAACGTCAAGTTTTATAGGCTTCGCTTTGTTTTGGAGAATTTCTGAGACACTAGGTGTTGTTCTTCCTTCATCTCCAGTCACCAATTCTTTAACGTAAAGTCCTCCTTGGCATCTTATCTTCATTTCAGCCTTTTTAGGCGCCAGTTTCTTTACTTTCACCTCGTATATGTACTTTTCCCGCGTTAAATCTGCGCGTCTATGCAAAACCCGCATGGGAGTTTTCTGCTTAACTATAACATTTGTTAATTTTTCTTTTAAGAGGTTCAGAGCTTCGGAGGTGATTTTATCTTTGAATTCCATGATAACATTGTATTCTTTTTGTGAAGATTCGGCTTTTTTCAACTTTCTGACGAATGATTTGTCCGCTAACTGCAGATTCGAAATTTCAACTTTTCCTTCAGCATATGCATTAACATTTTTTTCTAATTTTTTAAGGTCTATGAATCGCTTTTTAGGTTTTGTGACTTCTATCACGAAGGGTCTTCCTTTGCCAAGCATACGAGCGTCGATGTCTTCTCTGCCAGAAGCATGAAGAGACGCTTTCGCGCCACCGGTTGCATCTAATGTCGGTTTTGCGATTAATTCTTCCACAGATTCAGAATACGTTTTTCCAGTCCAATTGCATTTTTCACAGCCTTTTCCTCGGCAGTTTGAGCAGAACCATTTTGATTGCGGTATGCCCCTTACAAGTTTTTTATAGTAGCCAGCAATGAACAGTGGATTTATTTGAAGGCGTATTTCCTCAGTGAAAGGGTTAACGAGCACAACGACTTCAGGCTTCTTATAATCTGCAGTTTTTCCGCTGTATTCGGCAATTTTTTTGCCTATCACTCTTCCAAACTCGTTTCGCATGTTTTCGCCGTGGCTTACATCGAATTTGGATTTGAATTCGTCTTCTCTCTCCTCGACAGCGACAGGCAATTCTATTCCGACCAGAAAACTCGTATATTCATAAACTTCAAGCTCCTTAAGGGCTTTTTTCGCTAACCAATCAAGATTCTTAAACTTGTGTTTGCATAGGAAACATTTTTCTGGAAGATCTTTGCTCGAAACGCGTTTCCTCATTTTTCGCAGTATTTCTGCTGCTGTTTCAGAAAAACCATTTGTCGCTAGAATTTTAAGATTTTTTACGCCTTCCCTATCTTTTGAAAAAGTTAACTTGTGGGCTTCTAGCGTTAGAGCCAGCTTTATTGCTTGTCCTCTTTCATCGTTTTCTAGATTATGACCAAGAAGAGCAAATTGACGTCCTAGACAGTGGTCGCACAAAGGATATTCTTCAAGTATTCTAAGAGACTTTTCCAAAATATTCATGCGCAATCCTTCAGAACCAAGGCTTACTTAAAGTCAAGCGGCAGTCCCTTGCCAAAAAAAGGCAGTTTCTTTTTTCTTCTGAGTGTTTTAAGCATACGCCGCATCATAGAATATCGTTTCAAAAGCTCCTTCACTTCTTTTTCGCTTGTTCCTGAGCCTCTTGCTACACGTTTTATTCTTGAAGCATTGAAGGTTTTTGGATTATCTTTTTCTCCAGGCGTCATAGATTGGATTATTACGCGCCATTTTTCCAGTTGACCTTCAGCCATTTCCAGCTTGTCTTCAGGTATGTCGTAGGACATGCCGGGCAACATTTTCAAAAGTTTTCTGAAGGGCCCCATGCCTTTCATGGCCTCGAATTGTTCATACATGTCTGTTAATGTGAATTTGCCGCTTAAGATAGCCTTAGCCTTCTTTTCTGGAATTTTTACTTCTGCTTCACGCACTTTGTCGATTAATGTTTCTAGGTCACCCATGCCTAGGAGTCTGCCGACAAAGCGTGAAGGAACAAAGACTTCTATATCTTCGATTTTTTCTCCAGTACCAATGAATTTTATTGGCGCACCTGTTGCTGCAACTGCTGATAGGGCGCCTCCGCCTCTGGCTGAACCGTCTAATTTTGTCACGAGAATAGAGCCTATGGGCGTTGCTTCGTGGAACGCTTTTGCCTGAACCATTGCCTGTTGCCCAATTGTTCCATCGATTACAAGCACGACTTCGTCTGGTTTAATATTCTTCTCAAGCACCATCATTTCTTTGATTAATTCTTGTTCTTCCTTGTGGCGACCGGCTGTATCAATAATTATTACGTCTTTGTCTGTGAACTGGTTTAAACCATTATAGGCGATTTTTACGGGGTCTTTAGTGTTTGATTCTCCGTATATTGGCACGTTTATTCTAGTTGCCAACTGTTGAAGTTGTGCGTATGCGCCCGGGCGATAAGTGTCAACACAGATTAAAGCTGGTCGCAAACCTCGTTTTTGGAAATATTTTGCAATTTTTGCTGCTGCTGTGGTTTTCCCAGAGCCTTGTATGCCAACGAGCATAAGCACTTTTCTTTTTCCAGGCTCGATTTTTATTGGAACTGGTTTTTCTCCGAGAAATCGTGTTAGTTCCTCGTAAACAACTTTTATCACGTGCTCGCGTCTGGAGACGCCTGGAGGAACTTTTTCTTTTAAGGCTCTTTCTTGGATTTTTTTTGAGATGTCGAGGACGAGTTTGACGTTGATGTCTGCTTGGAGGAGGGCTTTTTGTACGTCGTGTACAAGTTCTTTGACAGTGACTTCATCTATAACGGAGGCTCTCATGACTTTTTTTAGGGCTTCGTAAAGTGATGAGCCTAGGCGTTCTAGTGCCATGGTTTTTCTCCTTGTTATTGTGGTGTGGTGGGTGTTTTATACGTTTTTGTTGTTTTGGGTTTGTGTGTGCGTATGTGAAACGCTTCTAGGCTCCTCTATTTGGATCCAAATATGTTTTGTTGGTGAATTTGAAGAGTTTTTCTTTTTTGGAGTTTTATGGAATGTTTTTGGTAAAATTTATTAGTTTATAGCAACGAATTAAATGCTGGGTGTGTTTGTGGATAAGCATTTCTATAGGAGATTTGTGGGTATTGTTCTGATTTTGATTATGCTTGGTTCTTCTTATATTACTGTTGTTGACATTGTGAATGCTTTTGGATGGTCTAAGAAGCTTTTGAGATCCTTGCAAGTTAAGAGTCTGAGCGGTTTGGGCTCTGAGGGTGTGTTTCATGTGGGGGAAGTTCTTGAATTTGTGGCTGAATGTCAATTGGCTGATTTGTACAGTCTTCATTTTTATCATAATGCTTCCGTAGTTTTTGAGGTGCATGGAAGAGTTTATGGGACACCACTTAAGGCAGATGTGCGCCTCGATTCATCCTTGTTCAATGCTGGAAAGCAATACACTGCAGTGCTTGACGTTTATGCTGTCAACAATCCTTTACTTGGAACTCTTTTTACAGATTCTGCCGTTTATGTTTTTGAGGTTGTAGGCGTAGACACTAAGGTTGAGCTTAGCGCTGAATATGATGGTTCGCTTCGCGGCTTGTATCTCTATGCAAATTTAACTACGGCTGATGATTTTCCAATAGCAAATGAAACTGTGGATTTCAAGATACAGTCTATCGAAAAACGGAGACCTACAGAAGGGTGGCTCCCACTTGGGTCAGCGACAACTAATTCTGATGGATATGCACAGTTTGGCTTGGCATTTGGACTGCCAGATGGTAACTATTCAGTAATGGTCTATCATGGCGCAAATGAGAATTATGGTGAATCTATGGACGTTCGAGATGTAGAAATTGCTTCGAATTCAAGTTTGAGTCTATTTCAGGACTTGAGTCTGGGATCGCTTAATTTTTCTGCTTTCGATTTCAACGGTGTTTTGACGCTTATACCAGGTAGTAACTCACCATATGCACTGTTATATTTTGCTATGACTGCCAAGTACACAGTTGATTCGCTTTTGCCAGGATATGTATATATAGATTTTTTCCTCGACAATATGACTAGTCGGCTTAGTGGGCTTCATGTTAATCCCAAAAACTTAGGAGGGGATTATGTTTATGAAGCTCCACTTAGTTGGGTTCCTAATGTTGTTAGTACCCATAAGATTATTGCGACTGTTACTCTTGAAGACTTTGAACCAGGAGGAAATCGCACCTTGATTGCTAGTGGTGATGTAAGTCTCTGTTTTCTGCGTTGCCCATCTAATGTGATTCTCCAGTACGCTCAATCTGCGTATGGGTTTACGTTGCCTGTCAGTGTTGCTTTTTCTAAACCTCGTACATACGCCGTTAAATATACTGATTTTTCTATTTCAAAAACTCTCGCGCCCAAGTTGAGTTATGGTGGCGTAGACTACGTTTTCGATGAGCCAGTTGGTTCTATTCCTGTAAAGTTTTATGTTAACGGGAGTCTTCGAGAGGAAGGTTTGACTGACCAGCAAGGTATTGTCGCTTTTCCATTTTGTTTCGGCTTATTGGGTAAACGCTTTATCACTAACCTAACTGTAGTAGTTGAAGGTTCTGATTTGTTGTGTGGGAAGACTATAACGCGGATTATTAACTCTACGCAAGTGTTAGTTCAAGATGTTGGAGTAGATAGTGACCTTTGTAGATTTAATTATATTATTTCCAGTTCTGAAGATAATAAGGTATATATTGGGACTGAAAACGCGATAAAAGCTGAGGCTAGCGTTTTTGGCTTGCCCCTCTGTAATGTGTCTCTATCGTTTATTGTTGCTAAGAATATTTCATGTTCTATGAGTAGTTCTGGGCAGTTGCTTATTCCAGCTGGTTCTGATTATTTGCGTGTGACCGAATTTTGTGAGATTGTGGAGCCTAATCAAAGAATTGGAATAGTTTTTAACAACAATAATCAGTCTTATTATCTTGACAGTCAACGTTGTTTAAGGATTCTGCAGGGTGCTACTAATCTGAGTCTAATTGAGGTACCTCTGATTGGAGATGTTAAAGGGGACGGACTTGTCAATGTGCTCGACATGATTCTAGTGAGTAATGCCTTAGGCTCAAGACCAGGAGATCCTAATTGGAATCTTAACGCTGACCTAAACAGTGATGGAGTTGTTAATACTTTAGACCTGATAATTGTTTCTACCCATTTGGGAGATAATAAATACATTGGAGCGACTGTTGAATTCTTCAAGATATCTTTAGATAAGATGGCGGCAACTGACAATTTGGGCTCTGTTACAGAGATGTGGGTGCCTGAAGAGGCTGGTTCCTATCTTGTGCAGGTTAAAATGCCAAGTTACTATGTTACAGTGTCCTATTACAGCGATACGCTTCAAGTGAATGCATCGTTAAATCGCGTCAATTATTTTCAAGTTTTGAAAAGGCCTATAGACTTATCTGTTACTTATTTGCCAAACCATCCTACTATGGATGATGAAGTCACGTTGTTCGCGAATGTTTTTGACCTCCGTCTTGGAAAACCAGCAGAGAATTTAGCGGTTAACTTTTACGTCTGCAACTTTTCTGAGGAGGTTTTCATGGGTTCGTTGTTGACAAATTCCTCTGGCATGGCATCGTTTGTCTGGCGACCCAGAGAATACATTGCTCAGGGTTATTTCCCATATTTTGCACTTTCGGTCAGAGTTGCCGAAACTGCATATACACAGATGGCTGAGAAAGTCCCGATTCCGGTAGATACGCGCTATCCAACTAGGGCAGAGTTCATGATGGGTGGTGAAGTGATTAAAGTAGTTGTCGGTCAACCTTACGTGTTGGCTGTTAGACTTGTGAGGGCAGACACTGACTCTGTGATTGTCAATAGATTCGTTGACTTTTATAAGAATGGTGTCAAAACTGGAGTCGCTGAGACAAATTCAAGTGGAATAGCTCATTGGGATTGGACTGTTGAGGAGGCTGGAGTGTACTATTATAGGGCGTGTTATAGCGCTGGAGGTGACTGGATTTACAAACCGTCAAATGAAACTAGGCTTATTGCTATAGCTCAAGTTGTTCCCGTGTCGATTCTTTTTGATATTCAGCCAAGAGAGTTTGAGCCTGAGACAACCATTGTTTTGACTGCTACGGTGTTAAATGCTACTTCGAGCCAGCCCTTGCAAGGCTATAGTGTTACGTTTTACATAGTTGAGGCTGATGGTTCTAATGGAACAATTGGGACAGCCGCGACTAATTCGAGTGGCGTTGCTAAACTATCTTGGCTTTACCCAGCTTTGAGTCTCGGACCGCGTGCCTTTTCTGTTAAGGTTGACGCTGGACAGCAAATTATATGCACTCCACTCGTATTTACAGTAGCGAAGGAAACTACACTAACGCTGGACATCAACAAAGAGGAGTCTGGCAACAATCACATAGTTTCTGGACGACTTCTGAGTTACGATGAACCATTGCTGCTTAGACAAATTAAAATTTCTGTGAACGACACGGTTAAGGCTGTTTTGAATACAAACGATGTTGACGGCAGCTTCAGTCTAACTATGAATCTTCAGCCAGCCTGCAATAAACCCACAGTCTATAGGGTTACAGCAAGTTTTGAGGGGGATCAGCCAAGCAATGCAACGGCTTATGCCTATACGCCGAATGGAACGCGGTATGCTGTGTGCACTACTATCCAGTTTGGCTACAAGCCAGCCACAAACAGCACCATGTTAACTGTTGAGCCTCAAGCAACACAGATTACACAGCCAACAAAAACACCAGAACAGATGCAGCAAGAAGCAGAACAAAGCGGATGGCTAAGCTTTTGGCATGAATGGAGCTGGTGGTACCCATGGTA
>JACAEI010000048.1 GCA_013388905.1 Candidatus Bathyarchaeota archaeon
AACCATGGGCACAGACTATAAAGGCATAACAGCAACCCACAAAGAACTCAGAGAAGCAGGATACTTCCACACAGCCAAACTGATCATCCTCAGAAACCTATACCTCCAAAACAAAACCTCGCCAGCCATTACAAAAGATTCTTTACGGCATCTTAAAAGTCCCACCAACCAAAATAAAAAACTAAAGGAGACGAAAATTCGCCTAAATCGGACACGAGATGGTAAAGCTATTTGACTTGCGTAGAATACGGATTTTCGTTAGCGCATGCTAAATTATTGATTGAGCGTATGTATTTATCCTTCATAAAGTATTAACCGCAAAAAATCCTGCATTCTGGATTGTAACGTATTTGGAGATGCCTATTTGGCGAAGTCCCAGTTGCTTGATATGACAGCGAAATCACAGATAATCTTAGACAGGAGAACAGAGAGCATTTGCATCAAAAATTTGACAGTCAAGGACCCGGAAGTATTCGACGTCCTTTCAAATCAAAAAGAAGTTGAACGCCCAGAGTTTGTCAAGAGAGCTGTTAAAGTAGGAACTATCGCGCTAAGGGATGTTGTGGTTGCTGAAAAAATCGATTTTGTGAAAAGAGAATTTGCCCTTCTATGCTTTGAACTGGAGAAAATCTTCAAACGAGAATTAGGAAAAGAAGGCATGAAAGGCGAACTTGAAAAAGTATTTGGCGATGAAGGAAAACTTCACAGTTGCCTCGAGAAACTGTTCGGGAAAGATGGCAAACTTGTCCGCGACATTCTGGACATGAACAACAAAAACAGCCCGATAGGTCAGCTTAGAGCCACTATCGAATCGTACTTTGTAGGTAAAGACAGCGAAATCTATAACATGCTGGATCCCAATTCGCAAGATTCTCCCATATCACGCCTAAAACAGGAACTCATCAACAAACTTGACGCGATAGAAACCACCATAGAAACATACCTGACCAGAAAAGAAATAATTTCAAAGACGCCACAGAAAGGATTTGACTTCGAAGAAGTAGTTGAGAATTTTCTTTTATACTTATCGAAACCATTTGGAGATAAGGTTGAGCGAACAGGAACAGAAAGAGGCAAGCTCGGAAATCTAAAAGGCGACTTTGTAATAACCTTACACGATCCTACGTTCAGAGGAAAGCCGCCAAGAATAGTGGTTGAAGCAAAAACAACGGCGAACACACGGCTAACAACGAAAAGCCTCTTAGGCGAATTGAGAGATGCAATACAAAATAGAGAAGCAAGTTTCGCCATAGCAGTCACAGACACAATTATTTCCGAGGCAATAGGCTGTTACTATGAGGTTGAAGGAGACAAAATAATTTGCTCTTGTGGAGAAAACGGATTACCGCTGGAGGTAGCCTACAGGATTGCCAGAACCTACATAATACTGAGAAGTCAGGAAGCACTAAAAAATGCCATAGATACATCAAAGATTAACGCCATAGTTTGCAGAATCAGCAACGACTTGAGCGCAGTCAGGGGCATCAAAACAGAGCTAACAAAGATTAGCACCACATCAGAAAAGATAGCCATTGAAATCAATAGTTTGGAACGAAACATACGCCTCAGTCTGGAAGAACTACAAGCCATTCTTAGCTATGACACAAAAGAAACAGACAAAGTTGAGCATAAGAAGAGAAAACCAAACCCAGATTGACATAAAAATGTAGAGCGATCTGGCTTAACTTGGGTATAATATTTTGGCGAACTGTTTGAAAAAACCTAACAACAAGAAAAATGCCACTAAGCCTGAGGATGAAGAGGACAAGTTTTACTGTTCTGTTTGCGGACGCGAAATTGATGAGGATGAGTATGAGAGTTATGATGGTATGTGTTGGGAATGCTGGGATGATCAGCTAACTGAAGAGTCAGAAGACATGTTTGGAGATGTGATGTGAATGAGTGAGGAAAAAATTTACGAGTGTATGAGATGCAGCAGGAAGATCACGGAAGAAGAATATGACACCTATGGCGGCTTGTGTGAAGAATGCCACGAAATCGAAATAGACGAACTCGACTATGAAGACGACGATTACTAACAAAATCATGAGTACCCAAGTTGTTCTACTTTTTACCTTAGTTTGTTATTTTTGGCGATTTCTTAAAGAAGCGTTTTATTAAAGCTTAGTTTCAGAATTTCTTTTATTTTTCTGAATTATTAGTGTTGTTGGTGTTGAATGGTTGCCTATTTTCCAGCAGAGCGTTGATTCTGAGCTTTACGAATGGCTTCTGCGTGAATTGAAAAGGCGTAAGGATCGTAGTGTTCAAGATGTGATTCGTCAAGTTTTGCGTGAAGCGAAAGAGGAGGCTGAAAAGCAGTATGGTTAATGTTAGGCAGCTTTTAGCCCAGAAGCTCTTTGGAATTCACTCTGCGCCTTCTCAAACGCAGGCTGAAATTCAGCGTGTTTATACGGGTTTAGGCGCAGAGTTTGGTCAACCCCTAACTAATGACAATATCACTTTTGCGATTAAACGTGAGCCTGTCGCCCACCGCATCGTTTTCGCTGTGGCTCACGACATGTTTGATAATTGGTTTGAGGTTGAGCCTCTTGAAGAAGGCATAGACAAAGAAAAGTTCAACGAGGCTGTTCAGAAGGTTTTGCTGTTGCTTAACGCTAAAGATGTCTTCACTCAGGCTGCGGTTTTTGAGAGAGCCTATGGCTGGAGCGTAATCGTCATAGGCTATCAGGATAAAGGCGTAACATTAAAAGACCCTGTTTTGATACCTGAGAAAATCGTGAGCCTTGAAGCCTATGCGCCAACAATGATTACGAGCGTCAACACAGATAAGAATAGGCAGAGTGCACGCTTTGGCTTGCCAGAAACCTACAAGATAAAAATAGCCGAAAATGAAGAGGTTGAGGTCCACTTCAGCCGTGTCATCCACTTCGCCACTCGCCTCTTAGACCATCCTTGGAAGGGCATAAGCGTCCTTGAACCAGTCTGGGATGACCTAACCGTTTTGCTGAATATTCGTTGGGGTATGTGGCAAACCATGTACCGGTAGGGCAGCGGTTTCCCAGTTGTCACAGTCAAAGGCGCTACGAAAGAGCAGATAGATCAGTATAAGCGTGAGTGGGGTCCGCTTACTGCTCAGACGAGCATGTGGGC
>JACAEI010000024.1 GCA_013388905.1 Candidatus Bathyarchaeota archaeon
CTAAAAGTGAAGCCAGCCTCTTCCGCCCTTCTTCAGCTGTTGTTGTTTTTTCTCTGTGTCTTGATGTTGCCAAGCTCGCCTTGTTCTCTTAAGAGGTTTCTGACCAGAGATTATTGTTCTTATGAATTTTCCCCATCCACCAACTTGTGGACTAGGCAGAACAAATCTATTCGCATCATTTACGCCGTTAAGCTCCAAAATTTCTCTGAAGTTTAGTAGTTTAAAGTTTCTTGTGGCGAAAATTACTGTGCCTCTATCTATGAACAGTTTGGAATAGTCTTTGTTGGCAATTCCTTCGGCTCTTACTTTGTCGTCGATTCGCTCCCGCCAAAGATTTTTCCATTGCATTTTCAGTTCTTCAACGAGTTCCTTTTGAGGTAATGCTTGCACTAGTTAATCCCCCCTTGACAGGAGCGGATGCGAATATAACAATGTCATCTATATGGGTGTTCTCCTTTCTCTCCGCCCATTCTTGTCTGGTTTCAGATATTTAAATTGTATAGTATGAAACATCTATGCAAATTGTCTAGAACAAAAGTACATTTTTTCTGTAACAACGTCAAAATGAATCTAGAATCCATGAAAATCTTTCATAGACAATAAATTCCTAATCCTTAATAACGCACTCACATAGATTTAAACTTATGCTTAGCACAATAGACATATTATGCCTTATTGAAGACCAAGAAATCCATAACGTTAAACAATTAGCTAAGAGGCTTGAAATTCCGCTGGATCAACTGAAAGAAATCATGCTGAACCTGAGTAAGCACAAGCTTATAGACTACGATAGCAAAACTGGAAAAGTTGTGTTGCCAAGATGGCTTGTCGACATTGAAAAAGAAATTGAAGACGTGAAACCGCCAACAGGCGCTATAATTCTTCCCAGAAGTGAGGAAGTGATAATTCAAGACATAGCAATAGGCAACTTTACGAAAAAAGACCTTGAACTAAGAATACGGTTGAAGGCGAAGCTGAAAGAAATTGCCATATGCGATTTAAGCTAACGTAGAACATATGTGACTTCTTTAAGTTTGTCCAGAAGAAGTTTGCCCCTATCTGTTGTGAAATATTCAGCGGAGCCATCACTGTTATTAATTTTCTTGATTAGCCCCCTCTTTTGGGTTGTAGCCAAATATTTCTGAAGTGTTGCATAGCTTAAGTTGGACTGGTACATGAGACGGGTGACTTTCACGCCATTTAGGGATATATTTAGAATGTCAGTCAGAATCTGAACTTCACTCCTTCGACGACCCATTCTACGCACCAGTTCAACCACAAGAAACCACATTAATATGTTGTTGCAAACGCTAATAAAACTTACGAAACTATTTTTTAAATAGATAGTTTTCAGCAACATAACATGAAAATTTAAGAAAACTGGTCAATTATGGTAAGGTGAATTAGCGTTTTATGGACCGGGCGGGATTTGAACCCGCGACTTCCGCCTTGCGAAGGCGGCGTTCATACCAAACTGAACCACCGGCCCATGTCGCTTCTTTCAGAAAACATAAAATGGTGGGTTTAGAGTTTTTCACTCTGTTTTTTTAATGTTGCAAAGTGTTTGGCTATTAATGCGAAATTGGGTGGCATGTAGCTGATTTTGTCCTTAAGATTCACTAAGAAGCTCTCAATTTCGCTTAATTCTAGGAAGGTGAATCCTCTTATCCAGTCTCTGAGCGCAAGGTAAGATGCGTAGCTTTCATGATACGATAGAATGACTCCTTGATATCCTAAACCCATTCCCCTTTCAAGCATGAAAAGCGGAAAGGAAATTTTCGTCAAACTTTCCTTAGCGATTTTTCTTGCGTCTTCAATTTCTTCTTCGCTTAGCACTTTTCTAAGCTTAACAAAAGTTATAGCCATTAATTCATACCCGAGTTTTGCAAAATCGGGAATTATTGTATATTCTTTTATGTATCCTTCTTTTTCCAGTCTACTTCTGATTCTGGTAACTGTTGGCTGAGAGGCTCCGATTGCTTTTGCTAAGTCTCTGTCGCTTCTGCGGCTATTCTTCATGAGCGCACAAATCAATTTCCATTCAGTTTCTTTCATAAGCGTTTTCCTCATCTGTTTCAGTTATTGTGAAAGTTGGATTTAGTGCTTCTGCTTCGCATCGAAGGACGCTTAGTCAATGAATTGTAACAAAGATTTTCTTGTCATCCAATTGATATTCATGCCATTTTGCATCTAATTCTTTCCTGTTGCCATGTAAATAGACTTTTTTGGCGCGGACAAGCTCTTCCATTTCCCTCAAATATGGCCTAAGTATGCGTGTGCTTTCATCATCGAGTTCTGCTATGTGAACAGCTTCTAAGACATCAGTTGGCATGTAGCCAAACTCTTTTCTTAAGGACTGTACTCGACGAGCTAAATCACGCATCAAACCTGCACCCTGCAAATCTTCGTCTCGATGAGCGTTCAAGAATATGTGCACATAGTCTTCGGAAGCCGAAACCCAGTTTCCTCCCAAAATGCTTTTAGGAGTTTCTTGAGCGTATTCTACAGCTTTCACGTTGGCGAGCTCAAGGAACAACTCCTCATCGCTTTTCAGTGCGTTGCAAACTTTTTCTGAAGCCACAACAACCATCATGTTAAGAGGCCATCTCCGCTTCAGCTTGGCTGACTGTCTCGCAGAATAAACCAGCGAAACACATTTTAGCAGTATTTGAAAGTTTTCTTCCAACGCTTGATTTCGCATTTTCCCTTCTGGTTTTGGCCAATCTTCAAAATTCACCGATTCCGCCAGCGTCGGATCTAGTTTTCTATAGGCTTTTTGGTATAGTGCCTCACATAGGTACGGCGTAATAGGATTGAAGAGAAACGTAACAGTTTTCAAAGTGTTCCATAAAGTAGTGTATATGGCTAGCCGCCTATCAAGGGTTTCAGGGTCATCGGTCCACAGTTCTTTTCGAATCATTGGCACATAAAGCCTGCTCAAGGTTTCTATGACAAAATCTTCTAACATTGCCAAAGCAGAGTTAAATTCGCATGTTTCCAGTTTTGCAGTGTATTCTTCTATGGTTTTTTGAAGCTTCGACAGCAGCCAAAGGTCAGGATTTTTAAGCTGTTTTTTCTGTTTCGCCCATTTCAGCGTGTGTTTTTGTGGATCAAAATTGTCATATTCAGCATTTTGCACAAAGAATCTATTCAAATGGTATACTGTGGACAGCACTTGGTATGGGCGACGGTTTAGCTCTTGTAAATCAAAATTTATGAAATCTACTGGGGAACATTTGCGCAGCATGTAGAATCGGCTTATATCTGCAGAATATTTTTCCAATAGCTTGTTTGCTTCTATCATGTTGCCCAAGCTTTTGCTCATTTTTCTGCCTTTTGCGTCTTGGGCTAAGCCTTGGAACAGAAAAGCCTTGTAAGGGGCTTCTGCCTTTTCAGTTAATATCACGTGTTCTAGAAGCAGTGAATTTGCCCATCCGCGGGTTTGGTCTATTCCTTCAGTTAAGAAGTCAAATGGCACGTATTTCGTGAATTCTTCGTCTGTGTATCTGGCGTATGGTGATGCGCCGCTGTTATGCCATGTATCCAACACAAAGTCTTCTCTGTGCATTGTGCTTCCGCATTTTTCGCATTTTAAAGTGATGCGGTCAACCCAAGGCTTGTGCAGCTTGAAATGCCCCTGTGGCTTTTCTAGCGCTTTTTCTAATAGCTCTTTCTTGCTTGCTACAAGCGTTTTTTCTCCGCATTTTTGGCAAACCCATATTGGTAATGGTGTGCCCCAGACTCTTTCTCGCGATATGCACCATGGCTTGCCTTCCTTTAGGAAGGAGAGGAAACGGTTTTTTGGGCTCTCAAGGAAATATTCTACTTTCTGCGCTGCTTGTACAACTTTTTCGTTTATTTTATCTGTTCTTAAGAAGTATTCTCTTCTTGCGAGCCAGACTATTTTGTGATGCGAACGCCAACACGTTGGATACTCGTGTTTAACTGTTTTTGTTTCAACAAGTAAGCCTCTTTTGCGTAGTTCTTCAATAACCATCTTGTCTGTATCCCTTGCGAATATGCCTTTAAAGGCGCCACCGTCAACTGTGAATTTCACTTCATCGTCAAAGGGAGCGAAAATTGGAACGCCGCGCCTCTGTGCTGCGAAAAAGTCTTCTTCACCATTTCCAGGCGAAAGATGCACAACGCCTGTGGCTGTGTTCACATCTACAAAGTCTTCGCAGACGACCCGGTGCACTAGCCTATGCCTAGTCTCTAGTTCTGCTTGTTTTGGAACTAAATCTTTGAATGGAAACTCATATTTCGTGCCTTCAAGATTTTCGCCCATAACTGTTTCAGATATTTCATACTGCTCTATGCCTAGTTCTTGCATGACAGGCTCGACTCGTTGCTTGACCATTATCCATTTTTCTGCGCCGACTTTGACCTTTACATATTCAGCCTCTGGATGAACTGCTAGCATTGTGTCTGTTATAAGTGTGAATGGCATGGTCGTCCACACAAGGAAATACTCTTTTTGGCTCTCGGCTAATTTGAATTTGAAGTATAGTGAGGGGTCTTCAACTTCCATGTAGGAATCTTCGTATCCTACTTCGGCACTGCTTAGGCTGGTTTGACAGCCTGGGCAATATGCTACAACGTAGTGTCCTTCTTCAAGTAAGCCTTGTTCCCATGCGCGTTTAAGATATTGCCACTCTCGTTCAATATAGCTGTCTAAATATGTCCAGTAAGCTTTGTCTTGGTCTATGAAGACTCCGAGTATTTCATCGGCTTTGACCCATTCTCGATGATACTTTACAATAGCCTTTTTACATTCTTCTATGAAGCGTTCTTCACCCACTCTTTCAAGTAGTTCGCGCTTATTTTTGACGCCTAAGAGTTTTTCAACTTCTAGCTCTACTGGCAAGCCTTGAGTGTCCCATCCAGCCCAGAAAGGCATAAAATAGCCTTGCATTGTTTTCCAGCGGTAGCGCAGGTCTTTCATGACGCGGCCTCTAGCATGCCCAACATGAGGTATGCCGTTTAATGTTGGTGGTCCTTCCACCCAGCCGCTTATGCCTTTATTGTTTCTTTCTCTATATTCCATTAGTTTCTTCAGTGTTTGATTTTTGTTCCAGAATTGGCGTATTTCTTTTTCAAGTTCGAGCGGGTGATAATTCATGCTAAGCCATTTTTCAGAATTAGTTTCGAATTTGGCGGTCACCTTTCATCCCAAGCACCCGCAAATACACCAAAATAGCCACGGCAACATATAACCTTTACCCATAAATTTTGGGATATATGGCATAAATGGCGATACGGCTCATTTTCTTTTTCTTAACAGCATGATGTCTTCAGGTGTTGTGCAGACGTATTCAAATCCTGACTCTATACGCTCTTTTGCTTCGTTGCTTGTTTTAGCTGTGGCACGGTAAAAGTCATCGTTAACAGAACAATAAGTCACATTATGCCAGATTCGGCAAATACGACTAAAAATTGATTTTTCAATTTGTAATCTCATGTTAGATATTAACACTTATATGCCTCATCAAATTTTGTTTGGCAAGGGTGTTCCTCAACCATGACGGTTATTAGAGATTTAAACCAGAGAGCTATGAGATTTTGTGTGATTATTTGCGGTAGCGCTGATGTGAGTGAATATAACCCTTACAATACTTTTCAACCTCAAGTTCGTAAAGGCATTATAATTGGCTTTCATGGGGGCTCTTCTGTAGAGTATATAGCCAAATCTTTGAATGTTTCTAAAGAGGAGCTATTAAATCATCTGAAATTTTTGAGAGACGCGGAATTTGTAAGGGAGAAAAATGGGCGAATGTTTCCTGCTTTCTTTGCTGCGTTGAAAGAGGACGTATTAAGGACGAAGAAAGCTTCCAAGAATTTGGGAGAGAAACTTGCAAAACTCTACGAAGCTCGCTGGGAAACTGTCATAAAAACATATCGTAAACTTTCGGTTTCGTCGAGGTTTGGTTTTGACAGAGTAGGCTTTGTTTTGATAGGTGCTTATTCGTTGGATATGATAGAGAAATTTGCAGAGGAAGGAAAAATTATGCCAAAAGCGCCGAAAAGAAAAGCTGGCAGTTTCTATATGTGGGGTGTCGAGAATGGTATGAAAGCTCTGGGTCATTATGGAATGCATAGTGGTCAACTTGGTGAATACGGATTCGCAACTTTCGGAGGAGAAAAAGAGAGGAGGAGGACATCCCCACCTGATCATTGGTCTAAAATTTTAATGGAAGAAATGGGCGAAAACAATGCTATAACTGCATATAACAAGTTTATAAAACTTCAAAGTTCCCAGAGAGAAACTCTCAAGAAAAGAGTGGATGAGGAAACATTAAAGGCTTTCAGGGAATACGAAAAGAAATATCAAGACAGCAACTATAAAATCAGCCAAGAATCAGAAAAACACTTGAAAGAATGGTTATATTTGGATGAGAACCTCACACCTTCAGCTCCAATCTACACCCAAAAAGACATAGATACCATCAAAAATTTTGTAGACGACATGTCCACCCATATTTTCGACATAATTTATAAGAGCTTGGATAGGATTCAAGACACATTTAGAAAATGTAAAGCAAGTGAATATGCCGACTTCGCAGAATTTTTCTGCGGCTTTACCATTTAACCTTCACAGAGACCATGGATTACCTGATTAGAGAACAAAAGTTAAGACAACCCACTCATGGCTATGAATTCTGGATTTTGAAGAAATGATTTTGCTTCACATGAAATAAAAGTGATATTCTTTTAATCGCTGTTAACAGAAATGGTAAAACAAGCCTTAAATTGTTTAGAAAAAGAAAAAGAGGGGATTTGCGGGAGATTTCGCCATGTTTTGGGTAAATAACCTTCTTGAATTGATAATTAACCTGCCTTTTTTAGGCTTGCGTTATTATGTCATATTGGTATCTTTGCACCATTAAAGTCGCGCTTTGAAACTCCGAATTCCGCTTTAACTTCTTCAAGCTGGCTTGCTGTGAATACTGGTCCATCTATGCAGACGCGATACTTGCCTATGACACAGCTGCCGCACAAGCCTATGGCACATTTCATTAGGCGTTCTAAGCTTGCTTCTAAGACAATACCATGTTTTTCGGCAAGATTTAAAACTTCAAGCATCATCCGTTCAGGTCCGCAAGTGTAAACCATGTCAAATCTTTCTTTAGTCAAAAGAGCTTCTACTGGCATTGTGGCTAAGCATTTAATGCCATAACTGCCATCTTCAGTTGTCACTATCAGATTTCCTTCACCAAGTTTTTCGAGCTCATCCACGAAAAGGAGTTCTTCCCTCGTTTTTGCACCAATCACAAAAACTAATTTAGCCGGTTTAGACGCATATTTTTTAGTTAAAAATAGCAGAGGGGTTATACCTGTTCCACCGCCCACCAGCAATACTTTGCCTTTGTTTAATGTGAAGCTGTTTCCGAATGGACCACGTACGCCAACTGTTTCGCCAACTCTCATTTTATGCAATGCCTCAGTTGCTTCACCAACTTTTTTAACAACTATTGAAACTATGCCGTCTTCCTCCACGTCTAATATGCTTAGTGGAATTTCGTCCACGCCCGGAATCCAAAGCATTAAGAATTGCCCAGGCATAGCCTTGGCGCATTCTTTGTCTTTAAAAGTGAAAGTTTTCACATTAGAGTTTTCAGTTTTTACGTCCATGATGCGCGTGGTTCTTAGTTTGTTAGCTGTGATGCGATAAGCCGACAATTTCATTCACACTCTTGAAACCTTTCCTTTTCAAATACGCTTCCATTCCATGTGTTATCGTCTTAAAAACGTTGCAGCCTTTTATGGCTATGGCTGTGCCAATCTGAATCGCTGAAGCTCCTGCCAGTAAAAATTCTATTGCGTCACGCCAGTTTGTTATGCCGCCACATCCTATTATTGGCACTTTGACTCTTTCGTAAATGTCGTAAACACATCTAACCGCTATGGGTTTTATTGCTGGTCCAGATAGTCCGCCTCTTTTGTTGCTTAGAATTGGCATGAATGTTTCTGTGTCTATTGCTATGGCTTTAACCGTGTTTATGGCTGTTAAAGCGTCAGCACCAGCTTTCACCGCAGATTCAGCAATGTCCGCAATGTCTGTGACGTTTGGAGACAACTTCACAAAAACAGGTTTATCTACGGCAGCTTTAACGTTCCAAACAACTTTTGCAAGAATTTCCGGGTTCTGTCCAATTTCCGAACCTGTTTCTTTAACATGAGGACATGAAACGTTAAGCTCTATTGCGTCTGCACCTACCTCAGCAGCCTTTTTGGCTACAGTTGCATATTCTTCTTCTGAAAAACCAAAAACGCTGACAACCAAAGGCGCATGCAAAACAGTTTTCGCCAAGCGGATTTCGTTGACAAACTCGTCTATTCCAGAATTTGGAAGTCCCATGGCGTTGATTAAGCCACAATTTGCCTGCACTACAGTGGGATTCGCGTATCCTTTTTGAGGCTTTAGTCCAACAGATTTTGTAACTACGGCTCCTGCACCGCTTTCTGCAATGCTTTCCAAAGTTTCCGCAGAATAGCCTAAAATTCCAGAAGCCAACATGGTTGGATTAGCAAGCCTTAACCCAACCAAATTAACATTTAGCCTACCGCTCAAATAATGTTTCACCGCTGACATTTCCAGTAAAGGTTAGCACTTTACCAAGATAAGCTTAATTCTCCAGAAGTGGATGCACTACCTATGAACAAGTTTAAGGTTGTACTTTTCGATCTTGGAGGAACACTAGTAAGAACTGTTGAGGTTCAAGAGATATATAGAAGAATTTTGGAAGTTTATGGGGTTCAAGCATCTTCTGAAGAAATTGCGAAGGCGCACAAGGAAAATGAGAAAGAATTTGATGTTAAAGATATGATTAGGTGGAAAGAAAGCTTTTGGGTTAAGTGGAATGCGCGTGTGCTGGAAAAGCTTGGTATAAACGAGAATAAAGAGTTTTTGGCGAGAAAAATCGATGAGTTATGGTGGAATTATGCTGAAGTGGAAATTTATTCTGATGTATCAAAAACTCTTACTCAGTTGAAGGATAAGGGCGTAAAAATGGGAATAGTTACAAATGCCTTTGAAAAGGATTATCAGCAAATCTTGCAGAAGCTTGCTTGGACCAATTACTTTGATGTAGCCGTTGGAATAAATGCTTGTAACAAGGCGAAACCAGATAAAGCCATATTCCTCTACGCGGTTAACAAGCTCTGCGTGTGCCCAGAAGAGGCGATATTTGTGGGGGATTCTGTGAAACATGATTATGAGGGCGCTAAAAAGGCTGGATTGAAACCTTTAATTATTGATAGAGAAGGAAAAGTCTTGGCAGATGTTGAAACAATAAGAAGTCTAGATGAATTGCTGTACTATTTTAAAGATGGCTAATCTGGCAGCTTGTTATTTTTTCTTTTTTGGGCTGAATTCTGGTCCTGTTTCCTCAGCGCCAAGTAACACTCTAAGCGATTTAACTTCTTCCCGCAACATGCTAATTTCGCTTTCTAAAGCCCTAGTTTTGGATTCAGCCATCTTTTTAAGCTCTTCAATTTCTAACAAAAGATTTCTTCGTTCAGTTTCTAACGATTTAAGCTTCTCAACGATGCCTCTGAGGTTGCTCATGGACCCCTTCTCCCGCTAGTGTATTCACAATATCTGGTTTTGAACACTTAAGACTTTTGCAATCCTAGCAAATGTTACAGCAACTATTTATTAAGACAAAGCCTATGGAATAGTAATCGGGCTTAGTAGTATCGGTTATGGAGGAACCTATCAATGAAAACAGCTACGGTGATTGCATGTTCGTTTGGCATAATTGCCTTTAACGAAGAGAAGAAGTTAATAGATAAAGTTTTGTTTCCCAGAAAACCACGATTAGCGGCAAAAACCCTAGTGAAAATTGAAGGTGGAAAATTTGATGATGAAGTCGCAGAGCTTATTAAAAGGCTTATGAAAGGCAGCTACGATAAATTTGTTTTTGAGAATGCAAGCCTCGCTAACGAAGTTAGGGAAAAATTCGGTGTAAATGTGGAGTTTTCTCGATTATCAGCGGCTGGTGAGATGCTGCGCTCCAACATGGAACGGTTCGCAGTTGAAACAGGCTTTGTTAAGGATGCTGAAGGTTTTAGTTTATGGACTCATAATGTTACTTTAGAAATGGCTAAACTCCGCGTCAAAGGCGCTGTCGAGAAAAGAGACTTGGTAGTTGCTCAAGTCATCCAAACTTTAGACGATTTGGATAAAACCATAAATCTGTTCATGGGTCGTGTTCGAGAATGGTATGGCATTCACTTTCCAGAACTTGACCGCCTATTAGAGAAGCATGAAACTTACGCGCGACTTGTGCTTAACCTTGGTGACAAAGAAAATTTTGCCCCTGAAAAGCTTGTCAAAGAGGAGATTCCAGCGGCTAAGGCTGAACAAATAGCCAAAATAGCTGAGGCATCTATGGGTGCAGACTTGTCAGAAACAGATTTAGAGCGAATCCAAACTTTGTGCAAAAACATTCTCAACCTATACCAGTTAAGACAAGCCTTAGAGAATTATCTGGACAAAACCATGGAAGAAGTGGCGCCAAACACCAAAGCCTTAGTAGGTTCTCTGCTCGGCGCACGCTTAATCGCGTTGGCTGGAGGCTTAATGAATCTTGCTAGGCGGCCCGCAAGCACTATTCAAGTCCTAGGTGCAGAAAAAGCTCTCTTTCGCTCATTAAAAACTGGGACAAGACCTCCGAAGCATGGAATAATCTTCCAACATACTTATCTGCATGAGGCCAAACGATGGCATAGAGGCAAAATCGCCCGTGCTTTAGCTGGAAAAGTAAGCATAGCCGCTAGGATAGACGCTTTCGGTGGCAAATACTTGGGCGACGAGCTTAAGGCTGATTTAGAGAAGCGAATGGAAGAAATTCGTGAAAAATATGCTGAAGCGCCTCCAATTTCTGAGAAAAAACCTAAACCTAGACACGAGAAGCGGAGGAACAGGTGGAGACGTGCAGATAAAGGTTAAGCCGCACCCCCTTTTCGAGGCGATTTATCGAGTTACGCTTGAAGATGGCACTCAGAGATTGGCGACTAAGAATCTTGTGCCTGGAAGAAATGTTTATGGCGAGCGGCTTATACGCTTTGATGACGTTGAATATCGTGTTTGGGACGCTTTTAGAAGTAAGCTGGCGGCTGCTGTTGTTAAGAATGTGAAGACTGTTCCAATAAAGCCGGGGCATAAGGTTCTGTATCTGGGTGCTGCTTCAGGGACTACAGCGAGCCATGTTTCTGACATTGTAGGAGTAGAAGGTCATGTCTACTGCGTAGAGTTTGCTGCCAGAGCCTTAAGAGAGCTTGTTAACAATGTATGCGCTTATAGGCTGAATATGTCGCCTATTATGGAAGACGCACGTTTTCCAGAAAAATATGCTATATTCATAAGCGGTAAAGTTGATGACGTTTACTGTGATATTGCCCAGCCAGAACAAGCAAAGATTTTGGCTGATAACGCCGATTTGTTCCTTAAAAAGTCTGGTTGGATATTGCTTGCTGTTAAAGCCCAAAGCATAGATGTGACAGAGGAACCTTCTGAAGTTTATAAGCGTGAAGTTAAGGTTCTGGAAAATCGTGGTTTCCGAATTGAAGAGGTTGTGCATCTAGAGCCATACGATATTGCTCATGCCATGATTGTGGCTCAAATGCAAAAAACGCCTTGAAAAAAATGGGTATAGTTTATATCCGACATTAAGTTGATATTTTTTGTGATCTGCTGATGATCTATGGGGAGATGGAGAGGGTAAAATCTCCTGAAGCCGTACTTAAAGAGGCTGGTTTTAGCGTTTCTGAACGGTGTTGTGCTAGGCCAAGCTGCTTCGATTTTGCAGCTAGGAAAAATAATAACTTGATTCTGATTAAAGTTCAGTTGGACATCGATAATCTTTCTCCAAACGAATCACTCGAGCTGACATCCATATCCGAATGCATATATGCAGCTTCGCTTTTGGTCGGCGAGAGGACACGCGAAAAACCTTTAGAGGATGACACTGTGTATACAAGGTATGAAGTTTTGGCTATCACTCCAAAGACTTTCGAAAACATTGTGATTCGCAGAATCTACCCTTTAATCCACGCTGGTCCAGGCGGCTATTACGTTGAAATTGATAATGAAGTTGTTAAGAAAAGAAGGCAAGAACTGGGCTTTTCTGTGGGCGAAATAGCCGAGATGGTGGGCATATCGCGCAGAACTTTTTATGGATATGAGCGTGGCATGGCTAAGGCTTCTGTGGCAGCTGCATACAATATGGTTTACACTTTAGGAGTTCCAGTTGCCAAACCAATAAACGTGTTTGAAAAAGCCAAAGTTCAACGCAAGTGTTTTTTGACGGCTAAATTTGCAATAGCCAAAAGTAGGCTTCTGCAGAAAATTCTTAGAAAATTCGCCCGTTATCGCATAACAACCGTGAAAAAGGCGCCTTTCGACTTTATCCTTTCTGCTAGTGAAGAAAATGTGACCATTATCGGAGGCGTAGCCAGCAACAGCGAGCAAGAATTAAGCAAAAGAGTTGACGAAATTTTAAGCGTTAGCAAAATTGTGAAGGCGCATCCAATTCTCATAACTGAAGAGAAAGCTTTGCCAGACAAAGATATCGCGTGCATTTGTAAGAATGAGCTTTCGAAAATCAGAAATCCAGAAGATTTGGTTGCTAAATTCTAAAGTAGAGTTTTCTGGCGCATGGTGTTTTCATCTTTGACTTTTTTGGCCGGTTTCCAGGATTTTCTAACAAAGTCTGGATATTCACCTTTTTTCTGGAGCCATTGTTGAAGAAAGCGTAGGGTTTTAGTATCTGTTGGATATCCGCAGCCTAAATCGCCGTATTTTTTGGCAAGGTCAGCTATTTCTTTGTCTCTTTCCACTTTTGCAATTATGGAAGCAGCTGAAACTATTGGATATGTTCTGTCAGCCTTATGCTCAGAAACAATCTCCACTTTGAACGATAAGCATTCTTGAATATGCTTTTTGAAACGTTCTTCCAGAACGTCTGAGGCATCTACATAAGCAATGTCAGGCTTAAGAGTTTCAATGATTTTTGCCATAGTCTGTGCTTCCAAACGATTTAGCTTGTGCAGTTTTCTGCCTGTTTCAACTACTTTGTCAATTTCTTTTGGTGAAAGCTTTATAACAGCATATTTTTGGGCAATGCGTTTGATTTCAATTGCAAGCATTTCTCGTCTGCTAGGCGATAAGAGCTTGGAATCTCGGACGCCCAGCTCCTTCAGTCTAGGCAAATTAGTTTCTTCCATGACTATTCCTGCGATAACTAGTGGACCGATTACTGCACCGCGTCCTGCATCATCTACACCAGCAATTAACATTGTTGTGGCCGTCCTTTTATAATGAATGATATTGAATTTTAAAGCTATAACACTTTGTTGAGGCGAAAGGAGTTAAGTTCTACAACTGACTAAGCCCCTCCCTTATAGGTAGATTGAATTTTTTTCTTCATGATTGATATAAGCTGTGCATGCTTACCATTTAAGAATCAAATCGGACTAAAAAAAGAAAATTTCATATGTGATTCTTTAGTATTCTTCTCTATGTTTGAGGAGTTCGAGTTTCTAATTTCTGGAATAGTTTTGGGTTTTGTTGCTGGAATATCGCCTGGTCCTCTCCTAGCTCTTGTTTTTTCTGAAACATTAAAGCAAGGAAAAATAGAGGGAATAAAGGTAGCGGTTGCCCCGCTTATCACTGATTTGCCAATTGTGCTCTTTGTATTGTTTATATTATTAAACTTGGTTCGATACAATTTTGTGATAGGAATAATCTCGCTTTTTGGCGCTGTTTTTCTTGTCTATTTAGGCGTAGAGAACCTGCGAGTCGAAATTAAAGAATTGGAAGCGAAACTTGATAAGAAAAACGGTTTAAAGCGTGGTATTATTGTTAATCTCTTGAACCCGAACCCGTATCTATTTTGGTTTTTCATTGGCGGTCCAATTATTTTTAGAAGTTTAGAAATGCGCATTTCTACAACAGCGTTATTTATCGTAGGATTCTACAGTTTACTTATTGGGTCTGAGATAGGAGTCGCTTTAATTGTGGATAAATCCAAGTCTTTCATCAAAAGCAAGTATTACATTTATATTATTCGAGCTTTAGGGCTTACGCTCATGTTGTTCGCACTTTTTTTCGTGTATGAAGGGCTAAAACTGCTAAGCTTATTTTAAGCGTTGCTTAATTTAGCACTGCTGTGTAAACATCAAATGGAGTCTAGAAAAATTTGCGCTTCTTTTTGTCGTGGGTTCTCCTGTAGTCTTGCTCGGCTTCTTCAGGCGGAGGAACTACTGAAACGTCCTCCACTGGCGTAACTTCCACATACTCTTCTGTAGGCTCTTCTGTAACTGCTTCTTCAGAAGCTGTTTCAGCAAATTCTTTCTGTGGTGTTTCTTCTGTGGGTGTGAAGGGTTTCGTTTCTGGTTCTAGCCTTGGCTCTGTTTCCTTTGATTTTGGTGTTTTCAATTTCTGCTCGAGTTCATTTAGTTTATTTTCCAAGTTCTTGATAGCTTCCAGCGTGGCTTTATTGTGGTCTTCTAGTGCTTGGATGGCTATTTTTTCTTCGAGTATTCGCACTCTTTCTTCTAGGTCTCTCTCTTTCTCGTCTAATTGATGCGATTCTTCTTCTAATTCTGCCCTTTTATTTTGTAGTTCTTCAAGTTCTTTTGACGGAGTCAAGTTTTTCACTTGTCATGTAGTTTTCAATAGAGAAATAACTGTTTTATGAAAGGAAAATCAACATTCAAAATACAGTTCAAGAAACATGTTTTAGAAAGTTAATGGCTTCTCTAACTATGACATTATGAACGCTATCTCGATTTTCGTGTGTAACAACGTATAATTCTGTGTCTTCTCGCCTTTTCACGTCATCTATCAGTTTATTTCTGGCTTTCCAATGAACCACACCAACCACAAGCTTTCTGCCTTCAATCGCCTTCTTCACCGCGTTCTTGAACTTTTCTGAAAACAACTCCATCGGACCAATTTCATCAATAGCCACAGCATCAAATCTTTCAACAGCTTCCAAAATAGCGGTAACACCTAAACTTTCAAGGTCTTTCATGTTCACACGGTATCTGCCGACTTGTGGACCGTTCTTCTGATTAACATGCGCCAGCCATCCACGCTTAGCGCTGTTTAGATCCAAAATCTCAAACCCGATGCGTATGCCCTGTGAACGAACTTCACGGCTTATCATTCCGCCTACACTATAGCCTTCAGCCTTCAAAGACTTGGCAACCTTAACCAAAACACTCGTTTTACCTACACCCGGGCTACCAGTCAGAAGCAAAACACGCTTTCTCAATTATTTTGCCTCCACAAACCAAAAGTCTAACGTTGCATTAATTAATTGTTTCTTGTAATCATAAAACTGGGAAAAGCACAACATGAAAAAAGTCAGCTTTAGGATAAATTTTCCAACAGAAATCGTGGAAGAAGGCGAAATCAAAATACTAGTCCCAAAGCTTAAGGCGTTTGTTAAGTCAACTTCGGAATATGCACCTTCAAAAGCGCCTGTTTTCTACAACCCTATTATGGAATTGAACCGCGACATGGCAGTCTTAGCATTGCAAGCCTATCAGCGAATGCTTAATCATGAAATCTCTGTATGCGAACCCTTAACAGGCTGTGGCGTTAGAGGCATCCGCTTCGCCAAAGAAGTCAAAGGTGCTAAAAAAGTTTTGATTAACGACATTAATGAAAAAGCGTTTCAGCTTGCCAGATATAATGTGCAAATGAACCAGCTGAGCGAGCGTGTTACAGTTAAGAATGAAGATGCAAATGCTATTTTAGGCTGTTATGGGGCGCCTCGCAAAAGGTTCGACGTCATTGACATAGACCCTTTCGGTTCACCTGTGCCTTATTTAGATTCGTCCATTAGAGCTTTACGTGATGGTGGTCTTCTTGCGTTAACAGCGACTGATATAGCGCCTTTATGCGGCGTTCATCCAAGAGCGTGTGTCAGAAAATATGGTGGAAAACCCTTGCGTACCGAATATTGCCATGAGTTGGCTGTTAGGCTTTTGGCTGGTTGCCTCTCTGTTACAGCTGCAAAGTATGAAATAGGCGTAAGTGTTGTCTTTTGCCACAGCACAGACCACTACATTCGGGTTTACGCAACCATCAAATACGGCGCAAAAAAGGCTGACAAAAGCATCAAAAACATGGGATATGTGCTTCACTGTTTCAATTGTTTCCACAGAGAAATTGCAGAGGAACCATTTCCTATGGGATATAGCGGTAGATGCAGTGAATGCAATTCAAGGCTCAGTGTTGCTGGACCATTATGGATTGGAAAAATATTTGACAAACGATTCTGCAAGCTAATTAAAGAAGAATCCCAGGGAAAAATGTTTAGGTATAGAAAAAAAATTCAAAAAATTTTGACGCTTGCACACGATGAAGCTAACGCTCCAATCACCTATTATGTGCTTGACAAAATTTCCCGCAAACTAGCCTTGCCTGTGCCCTCTGTAAAGACTCTCTTTGCAAGCTTGAGAGAAGAAGGCTTTCAAGCATCATTAACCCATTTTAATCCAAGAGGAATAAGGACAAATGCATCAGCTACCCGCATGAAAGAATCGTTTAAAAAGGTTCTTGCAAACCGTGATTATTTAGATAGAAGCGAATTTTAGCTTTTTTCGTTTCAATAAAGCAACATTTAGGTCCAAATCTGATGCTGTATATGATAAGTTTTAAATATACATCGTTCTAAAACTCTGTGGTTAGGTGGAAACATTGAAAGAAAAGTTATTATTAGTCACTGCAGCCATACTTTTGGCAGCATTAGCATCGGCACCGTTGGCTCAAGCTTTTCCAACCGTAAATGCCTATGGCTACACTGATAAAAGTCAATACAAACCAGGTGAGACTGTTACGTTAAAATTCTGGATATACAATTGGGGCCCCGAAGACATCATTCTAAAAAATGTTTCAATAAGATATCCATGGTATAACATAATCTGGGGCGGAAATGCAACATTTACGAGTATAAACTTTGCTCTTGCCAAAGACCAGAATTGGACTCCTACACAAACATTTACATTTACGATACCGACAGATGGCAGAGCAACAGGCGGAGGCATCGAAATATCATTCGTCTTTACGTATGGCGGCAACCAATATGAACGCACAGACTACATTACGCTTAACGTGGCTAGTGCGCCTTGGTTTATGTCTTTTGAAAACATGGATAAAATCGTAACTTTGTTCACGGTTCTGGTGGTGCTGGTGATTGTCTGCACAGTTATAATCGCAGCGACAATATTTCTTGCAGGTCGTAGACCACAAGTAACGTGGAAAGCTGAGCAAAAAGCAGAATAAATCAAAATCAGTTCCCTTTATTTTTCCATTTTATTTAAGTAATAGAATCTATATTTTGCTAATAGCTGTAAATGTTGGAGGTGCCGTGAAACTCGCTAAAATTTTGGTTACGTCTGCTTGGCCTTACATAAACGTCACGCCTCACATCGGAAACCTAGTAGGCTCCATTTTATCTGCTGACGTAGTTGCCAGATACTATCGGCTGAAGGGCGACGATGTTCTATTGGTGAGCGGCTCAGATGAGCATGGAACCCCAATAGAAGTCGAAGCCATAAGACTTGGAATACCGCCCAAAGACTTAACCGATAAAAATCATGTAAAAGTGGCTGGGCTGTTTAAAAAGTGGGGCATATCCTTTGACAACTATACACGTACTGAAAGTCCAGTGCACAAAGAGTTCGTGCAAAACCACTTCAAGAAAATTTATGAAAATGGATACATTTTCGCCCAAGAAACCACTATGCTCTACTGTCCAAACTGTAAACGCTTTCTACCAGATAGATTCATAGAAGGAAAATGTCCCTACTGTGGACATGCGCCGGCTAGAGGAGACCAATGCGATTCATGCGGTAGACTCCTGGAACCAACGCTCCTGTTGGAGCCTTACTGCGCCATCTGCAAAGGAAAACCAGTCACAAAAATAACTAGACACTGGTACTTCGACTTATCAAAACTATCCCAAAAACTAAGTGCCTACATAGACAGCAACAAACAGTTTTCAAGCAATGTCAAAAACTTCAGCTTAAACCTGATAAAGGAAGGATTAAAACCAAGGGCAGTCACCAGAGACGTAAGCTGGGGAATTCCAGCGCCGTTTCCCGGAGCCGAAGACAAAACAATCTATGTTTGGTTTGACGCCGTTTTAGGCTACGTTTCAGCCGCAATAGAATATTTCAAAAGCCATAAAAACCATGAAGAATGGAAGGAATACTGGTTTAACAAAGACGCAAAAACATTCTATTTTATCGGAAAGGATAACATTCCATTCCACACAATAATTCTTCCAGCCTTATTGTTGGCTTCTAGTGAAGGCTACAATCTTCCATGGAACGTCTCCGCCACAGAATTCCTACAATTCAAAGGCGAAAAAGCTTCTAAAAGCCTACGAGTAGGCATATGGATAGACGAAGCCTTAGAGCTTTTCACAGCAGATTATTGGCGCTTCTTCTTGATAGCCACAAGACCCGAAACAAAAGATTCAAACTTCTCATGGGAGCTTTTCATCGAGAAAATTAATTCTGATTTGAACGACACTTTTGGCAACTTTGTTCATAGGACATTGAAGTTCGTAAACACTCAGTTTAATGATGAAATTCCACAATTAGAAGCCTTAGACGACGATGCTAAGCGTGTTTTAGCAGTTCTTAAAGAAAAAGTGGAGGCTGTTGGAAAAGAAATAGAGGATTGTAAACTCCAATCTGCTTTAAACACTGTGATAGGCATTAGCCGTGTAGGAAATCAATACTTAAACGATAAAGAACCATGGAACCTAATTAAAAAAGACAAGCAAGAAGCCGCTAATATTGTCTCAGTGGCAGCGCAGCTTGTTAAGGCTTTGGCCATAATTTCAGCTCCATTTATTCCATCCGCCGCAGAAGAGCTTTGGAAAACCCTAAATCTGCCCGGAAGCGTTCACGAACAAAGATGGAGCGAAGCCCTCGCGCCCTTGCCAACTAAACACAAGATTGCCAAAGTGCAACCATTATTCCAAAAAATAGAGGCTAGTGAACAAAAATTGGATGAACAACTTGAAAAAGTTAGGAAAAACTAAGTCTTCATAGAAACGTTTAGGCGTGAAATCACATGCCACTTAAAATCGACCTTCACGTCCACACCTACTATTCTTACGATTCCTTAATTTCGTCAGAGGAACTTGTTTTCTATGCAAGAAAACGCGGATTAGACGGTGTTGCCATAACAGACCACGACAAGGTTGATGGAGTATCAAAAATAGCTAAAGAAACAGATTTTTTTATCCTTCCCGGCATCGAAGTTTCTACTTTAAACGGGCATGTCATAGGACTTAATGTTCAAGAACAAATTCCACAAAAACTGAGTGTAGGTGAGACTTTGGATAGAATCCATGAGGCTGGCGGCATAGCAGTAGCTTGCCATCCAACTGCTTTTCTTAAACAAAGCATAGGAAAGAATCTAAACTCAAAATTTGATGCAGTGGAAGTGATAAACGCCTCTGCTTTTCCTTTTCAACATTATGTAAGAAAGAGCAAACAAATCGCCTCTGATCTTGGAATTGCAGGTGTAGCAGGAAGCGATGCCCATTATGGACCAGAAATAGGGTGCGCCTATACACTTATCGATGCCGAACTTGAAGCAGAGAATATAGTTAAGGCAATAAGCAACGGATTGTGTCAACCTTTTGGTAAGGCAATACCTTTAAAAACAAGATTGAAACGCGAATTTCTGGTGTTTAGAAAGAAATTCTAGAAAAATTTGGAAAAAGGGATTATTGAAAATTTTCCAGCTGATATAGGTCTAGCTTTAGGTTTAAGGGTTTTTCCGATTCAGCGTATGGTTCCAAGTTGAATAGCTGTGGCGCAATTTTTTCCAATCCACTTGCTAAGCGTGGCGAATTTATGCCTGTCATTACAAGTGTTACTTTTAACTTGCCGTTTTGTTCAGGGTTGACTCTTGCGCCCCAGATAACTAAGGCATCGTTATTCATCATTTCAGTGACTATTTCTCCTACACGATTAGCCTCTTGGATTGTCATGTGATTATCGCCTGTAACATGAATCAATGCTCCGGTTGCTCCAGCATAATCCACATTCAATAATGGACTTTTAAGGGCGTTACGAACTGCTTCTTCTGCTCTGTTAGGTGCGTCTGATTCACCTACACCGATAACAGCTACTCCGCCTTTTTTCACGATGGTTCTGAAATCTGCAAAGTCTAAATTTATCAGACTAGGCGTCGAAACTGTCTCTACAATGCCTTTAATCATGTTTGCCAAAACTTGGTCCGCTACTTTAAACGCTTCATTTATTGGCAGCTGCGGAACTAGTTGCATAAGCTTGTTGTTGTCAATCACCATTACTGTGTCGCATTGCCTTCGCATTTCGTTCAACGCCATAGTCGCATATTCCACTCGGCCTTTCTCAATGCGGAAAGGTGTGGTAACCACGCCGACAGTTATTGCGCCTTTTTGCCTTGCAATTTCTGCGATTACAGGCGTGGCACCGGTGCCTGTTCCACCACCCAACCCGGTTGTTATGAAAATCATGTCGATGCCGGAAAGTAAATCCTCAATACGTTTTCTAGATTCGTCAATTGCGGCTCTGCCAAGTTTAGGGTCACCTCCAACACCTAAGCCTTTTGTAAGTTTTTCGCCTATCAGAATTTTTCTGTGTGCTTTTGATGCCCGCAAGTGTACTGCGTCGGTGTTTATTGCTATGCACTCTGCGTTTTTTATACCCATTTCCATTAATCTAGTTACAGTGTTGTTGCCCGCTCCTCCGACGCCAATAATGGCTATTCGACAAGTGGTTGGAGGCGGAATCTCTTCGGCTTCTGCATTGCCCCATGAATATTTGATGGAAGGTGCTGGTGTATGATGTATTTTAGCCAACGGCTTTCCTCCGCACAACTTCTTCGTTTATCAAGTCGCGGATAGCTACGCGAATGGCTTCTGCTCTGTTTGGATAGTATCTTTCGTTTACAAGCTGGTCTAACAGTTTAATGTAGGGTTCGGGCAAATACAAAGTGATTAGTTTCATTCACTTTCTCCTCCGTAGGGATTAAAAAGAAATACTGCTTTAGTTATACTTCTATATAATATGTTACAAATATGCTACAAACATGTCAGTTCAAGTCTTTATAAATTTTATCAAAATCTATGTCATAAACTTGTAAATTCTGGTTTTCAGCAACCCTTATGTTTTTATTCCTTATTAAAGCATTAAATGGACTGCGATGGAGAACTATGCAAGTTTTCGTAAAAAGCTTCGGTTGTTCTACAAATTTGGCTGATGGCGAAGTTTTGGTAGGATGCCTAGCAAAGGCTGGGTATGAACCAGTAAACGATGCATCCGTTGCAGACGTAATTATTTACAACACCTGCGCTGTTAAAGGACCAACAGAAAATCGCATAATAGAGATTCTAAAAAGAGTTCCAAAGAACAAGAAACTAATAGTTGCAGGCTGCCTGCCTCTTATCAATTTTGAAAGATTACATAGTCAAGTGCGCTTTGATGGAATTGTCGGTCCCGCAGCAGGCGAGAAAATTGTAGAGGTTGTAGAGCACGTCATGAATGGTGAAAGAATCATAGCCTTAAAAGAAGCTACAAACGCTAAGCCCAGCTTGAATCTACCTCGCTTACAGTTGAATCCAGCGATAAGCATAGTTCCCATCAACTATGGTTGTCTTGGATCATGCACTTATTGTTGCGTGGTTTTCGCCCGCGGTCACTTAAGGAGTTATAGTATTCAAGAAATAGTTGAGAGAGTGAAAAGCGATTTAGCTAAAGGGACTTGTGAGTTTTGGATTACTTCGCAAGACGTGGCTTGTTATGGGCGCGATATAGGTGCAAGTCTTGCTGGACTTCTTAATGGTGTTTGTGGCGTTGAAGGAAATTTCAAGATTCGAATAGGCATGATGACTCCTAACATAGTAACAAATATTCTAGACGACTTAATACAAGTATTTGAAAACGCAAAAATCTTCAAGTTTATTCATTTACCAGTCCAAAGCGGCGACGACAAAATTCTCAAACGCATGGGACGATTTTATTCAACAGACGATTTCAAAAGCATAGTAGAAGCTTTTAGGGCAAACTTTAGAAATATTACCTTGGCCACAGATGTTATCTGCGGCTTTCCAGGCGAAAGCAAAGAGGCTTTTGAAAAAACTTTGCGCCTGATTGAAGATATTAAACCTGACATTGTTAATGTATCAAAGTTTTTTGCAAGACCAAAGACTGCAGCGGCTGAAATGCGAAAGGAATTTGTGCCTTTATCTGAAATTAAAAGAAGAAGTAGCGTAATGTCTGAACTGGTCAGAAGGATAGCTTTCCAGAAGAATCGAGGCTGGCTTGGCTGGACCGGAGAAATCATTATTGATGAAGTGGGTAAAGTTTCTGGTTCATGGATTGGGCGCAATTTTGTATATAAACCCATTGCAGTGAAAAGTAGTGGTGATTTGCTTGGCAAGACTGTTCAAGTGAAAATTGTGAGGGCTTATTCCACGCATTTGCAAGGCGAAATTATTGAATAAATTTTTATTTACATACGTTACTATTTTGTTTTTAGGAGATTATATGTTTGGGTGAAGAGGAAGTTATCGAGGTTGGACATGTAACTCATTTCTTCTCTAAAATTAGCGTTGCCGTTATCGAGCTTACGGCGTCATTAGCAGTTGGCGATACAATAGTTATCAGAGGACCAACCACAGATTTTGAACAACGCGTGGAGTCAATGCAAATTGAGCATGTAAATGTTCAACAAGCTAAAGTGGGACAGAGCATAGGCTTAAAGGTTGCAGAGCGTGTAAGAGAAAAAGATACAGTTTACAAGAAACTATAACTTTTTCCTAATCCTTTTTTTCTTGGAAACAAGTGTCGAGTTCTTAAACCGAATTTTACAAG
>JACAEI010000009.1 GCA_013388905.1 Candidatus Bathyarchaeota archaeon
CTGCGAAGGACGCATCTGCAAACCAGGCACAAACGACCCACTCGAAGACGTAAAATTCCTAGAACACGAAATCACCATGTGGATAGCACAAATCCTCAAACGCGACTGGCCAAAAATAGCCCGAAACGTCCAATACGAAAAAGCAGACTTCTACACAGCACTAGAAGACCGCCTAAGCGGCTTAGCCATACGCAAAACACATTTCATCCAAGCCATAAGAAAAACAGGCTTACCCGCAGACAAACCAGAATCATGGACAGAACAAGACTTCCTACGCTTCGTCGACACATTAAGACAAATAGCCAAACCCATGCTCATAGTCGCCAACAAAATCGACCTACCACCAGCAGAAGAAAACCTTGAACGCCTAAAAAAACTAAACTATATTGTAGTGCCCGCATGCGCAGAAGCAGAACTCGCACTACGCAGAGCAGCAGAAAAACAACTAATCGACTACAAACCAGGCGACTGCAACTTCAAAATAAACCATCCAGAAAAGCTAACAGAAACCCAACTTAAGGCTTTAGAAACCATAAGGGAAAAAATCCTCCTCAAACACGGCAGCACAGGCGTCCAAGAAGCCACAAACATGGCATACAGCAAACTCCTAAACATGATAACCGTCTACCCAGTCGAAGACCTAGAACACCTATCAGACCACAATGGCAGAGTCTTACCAGACACATACCTCGTCCCATACGGAACAACCGCAAGACAACTCGCATACATAATCCACACAGAACTAGGCGAAGGCTTCATCTACGCCATAGAAGCCCGCGAAAAAAAACGAGTAGGCGAAGACTACACACTCAAAGACAGAGACGTCATCTCAATCATAAGCGCCAAAAAACGAGCATAAATACACTCTTATGCACCGTAACGCCGCTTACGCTTCTGAAAAGTCCTAACAGCCCTCAACAAATCAATCAACCGAAAATCAGGCCAATAAACATCTAGAAAGCAGAATTCGCTGTAAGCAGACTGCCAAAGCAAAAAGCCACTCAAACGCTCCTCACCAGAAGTCCTAATAATCAAATCAGGATCCTGTTTAGACATATAAGCCGTATACAAACACTTCTCAAACGCTTTCTCATCAACCTCCTCAGGAGCTAATTTGCCCTCCTTCACCTTCGCAGCAATTTTCCTCGCAGCATCCACAATCTCAGCTCTTCCACCATAAGCAAAAGCAATATTCAAAAAATGTTTATCATAATCTTTCGTCGCATTTTCAACATCAGCCACAAGTCGCTGCAAACTTTCAGGCAACAAATTCACTCTACCAATAACTTTCACATGAACTCTGTTCCTATGTATACGCTCATCAGTCAAAATCTTACGAAACTCACGCTCCGCAATACGCATGATCTCTTCAACTTCATCACTTGGACGGTTAAAATTCTCCGTAGAAAAAGCATATAACGTCACAGACTTAACCCCAAGCTTCAAACACCAACCAAGAAGCTGATCAACCTTTTCAGCGCCTTTCTTATGCCCAAACCACGGATTAAGCATTTTTTCAGCAGCCCACCTTCTGTTTCCATCCAAAATAATCGCAATGTGCTCAAGCTTAATGCCATTTTTCACTTGATGCCACAGCCACCGCTCATAAAACCTGTATGCACCAACAGCTGAAAGCAACGTTTTAATCATCACTTAATCCTCGCATCTCTAAGAGCATTGGCACACGGACACTTGCCCATGCGCGGGATGGGTAAAGCCTCCACAGTCCAAATTAAAGCTTGCCTCAACTTCGGCATAATTTTCTCAGAAACCTTCGCAACTTCAAAAGGCGTTAACCCTTCCTGCACACCAGCAGCCATGTTTGAAACAAAACAGAAAGGCGCATAACAAATTTCAAGCTCCCTTGCAAGAACAGCTTCAGGAATTCCGGTCATCCCCACAACGTCGCAACCCAAACGCCTATACACTTCAATTTCTGCAGGAGTCTCAAAACGTGGCCCTTCAGTGCAAACCAAAACCGCTTTATCCCACACCCGCAACCCAGCCTTTCTCGCATTATCAATCAACAGTCCACGAATCTCTGGACAATAGGGCTGAGAAACATCAATATGCGTTACTGGAGCATCATCATAAAACGTTACAGCACGAAGTTTTGTAAAATCAACAAAATCGTGAGGAACAACAATGTCGCCAGGCTTAAAATCGCGGTTTATTGCACCTACAGCGTTCACGGCGATTATTCTTTCAACACCCATCTCATGTAACGCGAAAACATTCGCCCTATAGTTAATCTTGTGCGGAGGAACAGAATGGTTTGGACCATGCCTACAAAGAAAAATCGCTTCTCTAATATTTACTCTTCCAACAAATAATGTCGAAACAACTCCATAACATGTTTCCATGCGTAGCTTTTCAGCATCCAGAAGAAAATTTTCGAGTCCAGTTCCGCCGATTATTGCGACTTTAGCCCTCTTCAAACTCTTCAACCTGTTCTTTACTCTTTGCAAAAAATCCTTTGGCAGACCTATAAATTACAAGCACAACAAGAAAAGAAGCAATGCCGATTAAAATGCCGACGATTACTGAGAAAACAAGTTTACTTGGGTTTTCAGGCGGTATTAACACATCAGCCGTTCCTTCAAGAATCCACCTAGACCATGCGATTATGACTATTAAAGCCGCATTTCGCAACAGTTTTATGTCGCGCTCAAAATACCAGAGTATGGCTCGCCCGAATAGTATAACGCAAACGCCGATAACTAGCAAGTCCATAGAACCTCTAATGAAATATCCTAAGACAATTGGCAAATTGCTCACCCAAGCAGCCAAATCAAATGGTATAGAAATGTTATTTGCAATACTTGTCCAACCTAGGTAAACGCCAATGGTTATGCATAAGCCTCCCGCAAACGTGGCAAAAGTGGAAATTTGGACAGGAAGAGGCGGCGGGGAATATTCTCTCATCCATTGGATAAAATTTTTGAATGTTTTGTCAACGCCAAACCCTTTAACAAGCAGAAAAGCGCTTAAGACGAAAAGAAAAGCTATCCAGTATATGTATAAAATATTGAAAATTGAGAAAACTACTAGGATTAGTAAGAGCAAACCCGGCAAACCCAATGCTATGCGAGAATATCGTGGATTTTCCATAAGCATTCTTAAATATCTTGTGAAGATGGCAGCTGTTTCTTCAATTGATTCGCTATGTTTCACTACGATTCGTCTGATAGAAGAGACTGGCACTCTTGATTCAACAAGGGGCAAAACTGCCTCATCTGAATAACCGTCTGTAACGAGGATGACTTCACTCGCCTGAAAACTGTCCATCAATTCACCAAGTTCAGCAACTATCTTTCTGTCAGCGCCAACTCCGCCAAGCTCGGAACCTGATATTGTAGCTATTTCAAAAATTTCTTCAGGTTTTGCTTCGCTTCGTAGTCGGTCGTATACACGTATTGCTTCAAACATTGCATTTGCGTCTGGTTCTTCTGGGTCTTTTAAGGCTAAAGCCACAGCGGCGTTGAGGTTTGCTTCTTTTCCGATGAGTGGAGTTTTGATTTCGGCTTTTGTGCCTAAATCGCCATCTCTATCAATACATAAAATTAGGATTCTTTTTTGCTGTTTTTGTTCTGTTCCTTCAGCAGACATCGTGCTCTCTTTTTTCCTCACTATTATTTAAACATGTTTCACTTTAATCTTATGCTTCCATTCCTTTCTCGGCAAGGAGTTGAAATTCTTCCCAACTTAACTTTTCGCCACGTCTTAGTTTCTCTCTTGCTTGTTTTTCAAGTTTTTCTTTAAGCATATCTTCGCCTTTCTTTTTTTCTTTCTCTTCTTCCGCTTGCATTTCAGCCCTTAAGTGTTTAATCTGGTTGGAAGTTAGCACAAGCTCGTCTTGAACTGGCTTTATTCTTTCTCTAGTTTGTAAAAAAAGTTTATGAAAATTGTCGGCTTCTGTTTTAAGTCTTTTTGATTCTTCTATTTTCTCAAGCATCTTTTTGTGAGTTTCCTGACTTTTTTGTGCGTTGTCTGTGAGTTTTTGATGATAGGTATTATTATTTGCTTTAAGGGTTTTGATTTCTGTTTGTAGTTCTAGAATTTTCTGATTTAACTGTTCAAGTTTTTTATGGATGCTTAATCGAGTTTCAAGTTGTTTTACTTTTTCGACGAGTTCTTTGTCTTCTTGTACGCTTAGGGGGGTTGTTTGGATTTTCCATTCGACGCTTTCAAGCTCTTTCTGCAGAATTTGGCGGTTTTTCTGAGGTTTCTTTTTGCTATAGACTCCAATCTCTTTTCTTAGTTTGTTAATTTCTTCGATTTTATCGTGAAATTCTTTTTTTGTTGTTTCTCGTTGCTGTTTCAGTTCTTTGACTTTTGCATTGAGCGTGTCTCTTTCGTTTTTTAGCTCTGCTATCTCGGCGCGTAGGCTTTTGAGTTGTTTGTTGAGTATGTCGCGTTTTTTTGCCCATTCTGCTGCTTCAGTGTTTACCTTGTCTTTCCGTTCTTTTAATTCTGAGAGTTTCTTGGTTAGTTCTTCGATTTTTTGGTTTTTTGAAGGCACTGGCAATTAGGATTTCCTCTTCTGTCTTGTCCAATTAAGAACCTGCTTGATTAGTTTTATCCCTTCTTTTGACAAGAAAAGCGGTAGATTCCATTTCTCTTGGGTTTTCCATCTTGTGATTGGATGATTTTGTATTTTTCGGGTGAAGGGTTGTTTGTGTAATAGTATTCCTCTTCTTTGCCATTGGGGCGTTTTAGCCAAATTTACGCCTTGTTTAAACAGGATTTCGTGAAGTTCTTTGGTTTTTAGTCCTTCAAGTTTTCTGGAAATTTCTGAAGGTTTAAGCCCCATTTTGCGGAAAAACCAGTAAGCATAAGCGTTGTTATGGTTTCTCCAAGCGCCAGTTTGTCTCCAACCTAAGTAGTCAATTATTTTCTTTTCATTTGGAATAATAATTATGCGTGAATCAAAAGCTATCTTGTTTTCTTTGTTAAAGAATCTCTTTAAATTTACTGTAAACGCACTTGATATTAGAGAGGCTAGCACCGAGTTTATTTTCTCGACTCTTCTGCGGAAAGGTGCAGCATCAATGAATAGAACGTTTAGTTCGTCGCTTACAACGTAAATTAAAGCTGGACTAAAACCTTCATCAAACAAAGTTTTTCCAGAAGAAACAAGACATTTTGCGAAGCGTTCGTCAAAGGGTTTTTCAGTTTTGATCTTTTCTGATAGTTTTTTAAAGTTCCATCCGTCCAGTCGTACGAAAAACGCTGTTTCTGGTGGAATGAAGATTTCTAAGAAGATTTCTTGTTTAGGCCACTTTTCATATTTATTCAAGGATAATTCTGGCATCTACAGTTTTTGCTCCCTTCTCATATACCATTATAGGGTTGAGGTCAAGCTCCTTAATCTCCTGATGCTCCATCACAAGCTTAGAAGCGTTCAGCAAAATCTTCACAATAGCATCTATGTCTGCTGGCGGCTGATTCCTATATCCTTTCAGAAGAGGGTAGGCTCTCACTTCAGTTATCATCTCTCTGGCTTCTTGCTCAGTTATTGGCGCAACCCTGAAGGTTACGTCTTTAAGCACTTCCACAAAAATTCCGCCGAGCCCAAACATGATGGCTGGACCAAACTGTGGGTCTTTGATAGCACCCACTATAACCTCAGTTGATGAAGGTGCCATTTCTTGGATAAGTACGCCCACAATCTTCGCTTTAGCGTTATGCCGTTTTACGTTTTGCATTATCTGTTTGTAGCTTTTTTGTACATCTTTTGCAGATTTCAGTCCAACTATAACGCCGCCAACATCAGACTTATGAATGATGTCAGGCGAGACAATCTTCAAAACTATTGGATAGCCAATTTCATTTGCAAACTTGACAGCATCAGCTTTGCTTTTAGCTAACTTGAATCTTGTGACTGGAATGCTGTATTCTGCGCAAACAGTTTTAGCTTCGGTTTCAAGCAAGAACTTTCTCTTCTCGTTTTTAACTCTGTCAAAGATTTCAGATGCTGTGCTCATTCTTGAAACACCTTGAAGAATAGACTAATATGAGCATACTTAACCTTTAAAAATTATTAGGGCCAATGCCAATGTTCAAAACTCCATTTGTATGTGCCACCATCTCTGAGCATCCAAGCGTCACAGCCTACAGGTCCAAAGACCCATTCTTGCTTATTGTCATCCCAATAATACCATAGCCACGCGGCTCCTTCAGAGTAGCCAATTCCATAGTTTGTATACTCTGCTTGATTGTTAATCGATGTTATCCGGATATGTCCAGGTTTCATTAAAGCATCGTAGACCCTGGTGATTGTGGCAACTTTTTGGGTTAATTGGAATAATGAAGAGCTTGCAGGCATGACAGTTTTGTTATGCCACTCTACTGTTCCATTTCCATAGTTAATACAAATGTTCACAGTCAATGATATAACTTTGCTGATTGTTCTACTAAGTTCACGGATTGTAAGAAGGCTCAAAAATTCGTAACTTTCGTCCAGTAATTCTCCGAACTCTTCCCTTGTTACGTTGCCTCTGCCAAGGAGCATTAGAGTTTTATTTTGTAATGCGTAATGAGTTTCGTTTAGGTCTTTTTGGTCTATTATAAGAGAAAAGTTTCCTTTCATATTATTTAGTAAATTTAAGAATGAACCCGTAAGTAAAGTGAAGTTAGAGTTTTGCGGAAACGTATAGTTTCCTTGTAGAATGGAATAGTCGCTCAATAGCTGATTGTATTTGGCTATTGCTTCATTATAAGTGGTCGCCATGCTGCTTAATGATTGTTGATTTTCAGCAATTTGCTCGTTACTTATTATGTTTTGCAGATACAAATATCCAGCTATACTTGAAGCTAAAACTGCCCAAACAAACATTGCTAAAGTTGCAAATAGAAACACTCTTTTTTCAACCAAAGCTTTTCACCATTGGAAACTTGTTCAATACTTTGATTAGCGGAAAGAATATCGCTTCAAAAACGAAGACGTTTGAAGCCACATGTATCAAAGAAAAAGGTGTACCATAAGCCAACGCAGTTATCATAGCTATAGTAGGGTTCGTCCCGGCAATCATGTAGGAAATAGCTACTCCGAAATTTGTCAGTAAATCATAAAACTCAGTAAGAAAAGCGCCTAAAATGCCTACTTCAATCAAAAAGCTGGTTGAGCCGCTGCTTTGCATATATCCTCTATATAAGCCTCCACCTAAGCCTAACACACCCATGCCAACAATTTGAAAAGGCATGTTTAAACCAGCAAAGCCCCAAGGAGAAAAGAAACCATTCACAAACATTACAAAACCTCCAAACACAACTCCCACAATTGAACCAAACATAAAGCCCACAGTAAACGTAAAAAACGAAGTAAACTCTACATTAGGCGGCCTTGGAGATAACTGAATCGCTAAGCACAAGGCTGTGAAAACGCCTATCAACGCAATCGTACGGGAATCCTTAACCGAAGGTCGCATACTGTTGGATGGATTATCCATCCATATAAAATTTTCTCAAAAAACATTTTTAGGGCATAGGATTTTTTGTAAATTGATGTTGGATGGCTTCGGTTATGATGTTGCCAGGTATGCGTAGACTTTTGTGTCGTTTACAAGGTTGTCTATTTTTGTGTATTCGTTTGGTTGGTGGGCTGTTTCGTCTATTGTGCTCCAGACGACGGCTGGAATGTCTTTTTTTCTGAAGTAGGCGGCGCATGTTCCTCCGCCGATTCCGCCGATTTTGGGTTCTATTTCTCTAACTTTTTTGATTGCATCCTTAAGCATTGTTACGATTCTTGCGTTAGCGTCTGTTGGTTTTGGCGCAACTGCCTTTTGCATAGTTTCTATTTTTATGGTTGCTCCTGTTTTCTTTTCAAATTCTCTTGCTAAAAAGTTGATGTTGCCCAGCATCCCTTCAATGTCATAACGTGGCAAAATTCTGCAGTCAACATAGGTTGTGTCTTCGCCGGGCACAATGTTTACGGCGTCAACGTTCTTGTCTTTCTTTGTCGGTTCAAACGTGCTTTCTGGAGGGTCGAAATACGGGTCTTTATAGGAATATTTTTCGTGGAGCATTTTGTCAAGAGTCAACAGGTATTCCATTCCTATGCGATGTGCGTTTAAGCCTTGGTGCGGTCGGCTTGCATGTGTCTGCTTTCCGATTGTGCGTATTCTAAACCATAGGATGCTTTTTTCAGCTATTTCTATGAAACTTCCGTTTTCGTTTCCGCCGTCAGGCACAATTATTAAGTCGTCTTTTTCGAAAATTTTCTGCTTTAGCAAATGTTGGATTCCGTATTCGCTTCCTTGCTCTTCGTCAGCGACGAAGGCTAAGGCAACTGTTCTTTTTGGTTTTATGCCCAAATTCTTCAGTGTTTTGACTGCGAAGATTGACGCTATCATGGAGTGGGCATTGTCTTCTGCACCGCGCCCGTAAATTCTTCCTTCTTTAACTGTTGGCTCGTATGGTTTTGTAATGGTCCAGAGAGACTCTTCGCCTGGTGGCACTATGTCTAAGTGGGTAATTATCCAAAGTTTTTCTGTTTTGTTTTCGCCGTAACAGTAGGCTATGATGTTAGGTCTTTTTCCAGACGGCACTCTGACATCTTCTGCGTCAAAGCGTTCTATTTTGTCAAAGTCTACTTGCTTGAGTATTTGCATTAGTTTTTCAGCTTTTTTCATTTCGCCTTCTCCATTATTTTCTGGTGCGATAGCTGGAACGCGAACTAGTTCCATTAACGCTTTAACCATTTCGTCTTTTTGCCTTTCGATTTCAGAGAAAATGGTTTGGTGTTGCATGTTCATCACGTTTGAATGGTTTATGATAGAGTGCTGGTTGTTGACTTTAACTTTTTGCTAAGAAATAGAAATAACTATCTAGCGTTTAGGAGGGCCCCCCTATCTGCAGTGAGTAGACTCTCTTCCCTATATAGATTGAACCAAGATTCGAATCTACTGTATATTTTGCTGATTTAAAACATGGGCAGCCTTTGTTTTTTATTCTTTTAAGGAAGTCGAAGCCTACAGTGTATGGACAGATAACTGTAACTCATGATTGTAATAGAAAAAAGCAGTGTTTTGTGTTTAGCTTGTTTCCTGTAATGCTTTGAGTCGCTTGACTATGTTGGGATGTGTTGAGAATACTTCGATTATTCTATCCATTGTTGTCAACTTGCGCGACAGAATTTCTTGCACTAGTCTTTGGTCGCTGTGGCCCATCATTGATGAAATTGCCATTGCGTCCGTTTCCGCACGGTCTGGGTCTGCAATGAACAGGGCTTTGAAACTACTCAGGCTCTGTGTTTCCTTTTTTGTTCCCCTTATATTTCTAGTTGTGTTAACAATTTTTGCCAAGCCAACAGAGAGTTTCTGTGAGCCGTTATCAACTATTGCGGCACTGTGTCTGTCAGCATAGTATTCTCGTAAACGGCTTAGGTATAGTATAAACATATTGAGCACCCATGAAAAAAGAATAAATACTATGCCTAGCAATGCACCACCGCCACCTTCATCTCTTCTCCGATACATGGAAGACAGCATAAGAGAATATCCAATGTAAGTTAATAATGCGGGAAGAAGCGAAACAAACATCATAACTTGAACGTCTCTATGCTTCAAATGTCCAAGCTCATGACCAATAACAGCCTCAACTTCTCCATAATCCAAAGTCTTCAGAAGCCCACTTGTGACAGCCACATATTTGCCAGCTATTGGCGAACCATAAGCAAACGCATTCGGGATGGGAATCTGTGCAAGCATCAGCTTCGGCTTTTTAATTTTGCTTTTCCTACTTAGGTCTTCGACAATCTCATGAAGCTTCGGATTCTCATTCTCAGGTATTTCTCGTGCACGATAGATAGCGTTAATCAAGTATGGCGATATGAGCCATTGTCCAATGTTGAAGGCAACAACTAAAACACCTAAAGTGAGAAGGTCAAGGGCACCAGCAAACATTAAAATTACTGTGAAAACCAGTGTGGATAAGCTGATGATTATGGCTAGCGTTCCAAACATGGACAAGCGAAGTTTCCAAATACTCATTTTTCTCAACTCTATTAAAGCTCACAGAATAGCGGCAACTTATAACTTTTACTGAACAAAACTTGGATAAATTAAAAAAGGAAAGTGTAATTATGGAGTCTCTCCAAGTTTCCAAATTGTAATGCACATAATTCCAGCATGGATCTTGCGGTTGATTTCTTAGACGTTGATAAATGCAGGAGGCAAACATTTCAGCGACATAGTTTAAATGATTCTTGGCGAATCTTCTAGTATGGATACTCTTGTTGATGACATAGGAAGTTTCCCACTGCCAAAGCACACAAATCGGAAAGCGTTTAATGAAGCATACACAATTACAAGGGAAACAATAGTCAGCGGAAAAGATGTCAAAAAAGACGAGTTTTTAATGAATAATTTTTATCGAATAATAGTGGACTCTTTTAGGAAAAAACTTGCCTCCGGCTTAGATGTTGTTACATACCCGCAACATTACGACATGCACATGCAGTTCATTGAACCCATACGTAAAGCCATGGACAAAGGCACATATGTAGTTGACGAAAAACATGCTATAATACCCGAAGTATACGTGATTAATCAAGAAGCAAAACAGCTCAGCGAAGAGTTTGAGAAGAAAATATCTCTGCGCATATGCGTCACAGGAGCAATGGAATTATATCTGAAAGAAGTTGGAACAACCCCTTACAAAGACATCCTTCTAATGTTTGCAGAAACCGTCAACCGCTTTGCGAAAAATTCTCTTCTAAACTCCAAATATGTTAAAACCGAGGTTGTGTCGTTGGATGAGCCAAGTTTTGGGTTCCAAAACATATCTGCAGACAACGATTTGCTGTTGGATGTTGTAGAAAAGGCTTTTAGCTTCGGCGGAGTCACCAAACAGATTCATTTGCACTCGTCTACAGGCGTTGCAAATCTGCTGGACGCCAAAAATCTCGACGTGTTATCCTTTGAGTATGCAGCATCACCAAAAAACATTGCATCAGTTTCCAAAAAAATGTTGGAAAAAGTGGACAAGCAAATAAGAATCGGCATAGCCAGAACCGACATAAACTCTATAATGGCAGAACTATACGAGAAGGGCATAACCAAACCAAACGCAGAACAACTAACAGAAAACGAAGAAACCATAAGAATGCGTTTCTTGGCAACAAAAGAAAGATATGGAGAACGAATGACTTTCACTGGACCTGACTGCGGCTTAGGCGGATGGCCAACACAAGACGCAGCCCAACTCCTTTTGAAAAGGACAGTTAACGCCGTAAAATCTGAAAATCTAAGCAGATATAAAAAGTTTCATAAGGGAAAACAGCATAAGAAATATTTATGAAACAAGAAAAACTTGTTAAATTACTTTTTGAGTTGATAAAAAATTCAAAACGAAGCGACAGAGACCTAGCCAAAATGTTGGATATTTCACAACCCACAGTAACGCGGTTAAGGAAAGTTTTAGAGAAAGAAGCAATACAGCAATACACAATAATTCCGAATCTCGCTTACTTAGGTTTCGACTTAGTCGCCCTAACATTCTCCCGCTCAAAAGAGCTTGTGCAACCACTTTTGGAGCAAGGGAAGAAATGGTCAAAAGAACACCCCAACCTTGTATTTGTAAGCACTGGGCAAGGACTAAACGCAGACTTGTTAATGATTTCAGTGCATAAAGATTATGCTGATTTTGTGAAATTCTACCAAGAATTCAGAACTGATTGGGGCAAATACTTAGAGGATTTCAAGATTTTCCTTATAAGCCTCTCAGGAAGCTTCATAGTGAAACAATTCTCTTTTAATTATCTGATAGATGCCTACAAGAAGAGCAACAAATAACCTATCTTTTCTTGCGTTTCTTGTCTTTATCTTTCAAAGCTTCAAATAACGCGTGGAAAATTGTGTAGCGCTCTGAATTTGGACGAGAAAATTCTTTATTGTTATTTTCATTTTTGTTTGTCAAAGCCTTCTCCGATAAACACCAGTTTCACAGGATATATCAATGATATTGCAATTATTGGAATATGCTTAAGGAAAGAACTATAAGCCTTGCTTACGTGTTTCCCGAGCTCAGACGCCTTAGCACTCTCAAAGCAATCATTGTAATCCACTTGCTCGGCTTGTCTTTTAGCTCTATGTTAGCTTGCATTCTTCCAACTGGTGTACTTTCCAAAATCCAAGCGCTGTCACTTTGTCTTTTCTGCAAAAGAACATCAACAGCATCTTTCAAACGTTCATCTTTCACGTAACCAAGCAAGGTTAAAACATCCAATCCACGCAGAATATTGTAGCCATAAAACCATGGAAAACTGAGCTTCAACCAAGACTTATTAATTATTTTAAAGCCGTGATGGTCAGCCCTGAACAAACGATGCTTAAGCAAGAATTCCGCACCTTTCTCAATTACCCTCTTCATTTCTTTTGTTAAATTTTCTTTTTTGACCTCTGAAAGGGCTTCCAGCGGACAGATAGTTCCATAAAAACATCCATGCTTATCATTAATGTGGGCTTTCCAATAGGGACAGAGCCACCCTCCATCATTGTTCTGGATTTTTATGAGCCATTCTAAGGCTCTCTTTACTCGCTGGTCTTGTGCATATCCCATTCGAATCAAAGCGGCAACCATATTACCAGTAAGGCATGAATATTGATGTTCAAAAACCAGTGAAGACGCCCCCTGATTCGGCGAAGGCAATTTTTTCCCTTTCATACTTAACAGCGCATGCTCTTTCAAAGCCAGCTCATGAGTAAAACTGGAAAAACCGCCCTCATCTAATTGAAACTAAAAAATGTATTCGCATGCTCTTTCAATTTTCTTGTCGTATCTATCCATTCCCAAATAGCCCAGAGTCATTATCTGCCAATAAGAAGACTTGTACTTGGGATGATAGGGATTAACCGGTTCTTCCCAAAACCCGTCCGGTTTCTGCTTCTGCAGTATTTTCTTTACTACTGGTGAGTTTGGAATGTCTTGTTTTGTAGCTTGCACTTGAGAGTCATTTTCGCTTTTGCCAAGGATGTCTCGCAACGTGAAGTAGCGGACGGAAGGATTAGCATTTTCAAGAAGCCAGTTAACTGGGGCTTTCTCTCAGAATCTTGGTCCATTCAATCATAACTATAATTTTTTCTCCGATTCTTTTTAAATTTCCTATACATCTCGCATAAAGTTACTTCACTTTTCTACTTTCTCGCTGAATGCTTTCAAATAAGCTACTCTAAACAGAAAAAAGATGGGAAGTGAACGTTGTTAGGTCCCCAGTGCACCAGCGACCACGATTAAGTCTAGAACGTTAATTGCATGATCATGTTTGACGTCTGCATTGGGGTTCCAATTGGGAGAACTTGGATTTGTTCCCAAAACTCCAGCTACTACGATTAGGTCTAAGACGTTTACTGCATCGTCTGGTTTAACGTCGCCTTTCTTTGTGAGCCTGATTGATATAGCGCCAATGTAAGAGTTGTCATACACATCTATTTCGTCTGTGACAATCGAAGCTTGTACATGTAATGTATATTTACCCTTTGTCCAGCCAGTAGTGTTCCAGATGAATTCTAAAGTTGTCTGTAAACCAGGACCTAGGTTGGAGACTGTTTTTACACCTATGAGGGTGCTGTTTGCATAAACTGCTACTTGGAAACTCTCTGTAAAGACGCCTCCGTTTAAGACTGTGGCGTTTACGTGTGCTGTATTGTGCAATGTGAGTACTGGTGTGGGTGTCCCTGAATCTTTGCATGTCTTGATGTCTGTTGCTTTAATGTCATGGTTTGGATATGGGTAGATGCATGGGTAAAGCTTTGAAACGGCAACGCAGTGGAATGGCATCTGCATTGGGTTTGCCCAAGACAAGATGAAACCTGTGTCTTTGTCAAAGAACCAAATTGTTCCACTCCAGTCAACGGCAGCTCCATATTTTCCTTCGAATGAAAGGTCTACTGATTGAATGCGGTGTGGCATCAAACCCATCTTTTGCTGAAGCATTCCAGCATTCTTTAGTAAGTATATGTTTGCAGGTGCTCCGCCAGTTGCTACATATCCGCCGTTTTCAGAAATCGCTACTGTGTAGAAATCGTCCGTCGGGATTTGTGCACCACCGGTTTCTTTGCCTGGCCAGTAAGTCCAGACAGGTGTAGAATCGCCTCCATCCCAGCCGTCATTTCCATCATCCCAGTAGATTGCAATAGCGCCTACAGTATCACTTGGGTCGTCGTTGACTGTCACCACACTTTTGCCGCTGCATGGCATGTCGACTCTCCAGAAGGCAGACACTGAGAGGATGTATTCCCAAACCATCTTCGGATACGGTGCGGAATGCATGCTAATTAAATGAATTCTATCAGGCATAGGCCACGTTCCGCCACTATAGGCTATATAGCTTCCGTCTCCAGAAATCGCCGCCCAGAAAGCGTGAACATCAATCGATTCCCAGACAGGAACTCCATCGGCTGCTTGCCACCCAGGCACACCGTTGCGCATGTGCGAGAAGTAGTGTACTTGTCCATCACTATTGCCTAGGCACACTATGTAGTTTCCATCTTGTGAGATTCGCACTAAAGTTTCTGGCGATTGGTGATTGAAAAGCCATATTAGGCTGCCACTCTGGTCGTAAAGATATATTCCTTCGTCGGTTGCTGCAGCCACTACTACGTAGCCGTTGTACGCATTGTATTTGACATCAACTGATTTTGATTCCGTGCCCGCCCAGCCGCCATTATAACTTACGGCTACAGGCACTGTTTGCACCCACAGTATATTGCCTGGTGGTCCTCCAAGTGCAGTATCGAAAAGCCACACACTACCAGTGATAGGTGCAAATGGAGATCTTGTTCCTGCTGCTATGAAGCGTCCATTATTGTCCATAGCTACAGAAACAACTGGATTTCCAAGGGCAAACTGCCACTGGAATGCTCCGTAGTAATCCCAAACATAGATGTTTGTATCTTCTGAGCCTGCAGCTACAATTCCTGTTTTGCACGAAGTCACAACTGCATACTCTATTTCGGTGAATATGGGTAGACCAGGCACGTATTCCCCGTCCATTTGGATGAATTCGTCTGGAGTGTTCTGGCATGAGCCGAAGTTATCAATGACGTATTCTGCTGGATATTCATAGAATCCGAAGGGACCACCTGGACTGGGTGATTGCCCGATTGGGTAATAGTCGTGCGAAACATATGCGGCGTCATTGTGAAGTGTTTCCGGTATTCCAGTGTGAGGATGCGGTGGCGGTGGCAGTACTCTGCCCATGCCTCCCGTCTCTGCCCAGTCTATATATGGGTCGCTTATTGCAAGCATCATGTTCAGCGAATCAACGCCTGCAACAGTCACATAGTGGCCGCCAACACGCCACCATGTACCTTGAGACTCTTGCCAGAAGCCTAGAAGAAGCACCACATCTTGGCACTTCTTGACTTCGTCTTCAATCCAGAGGAAACTTGGAGCTTTCTGCAGATGAACATAGAATTTCCAGTCAAGTCCTTGACGAATTAGGTACTCATTAATTGCATTCGCCATTTGGTGGACTTCTGTACCGCATAGGTTTTGAGTGCCATATCTCATGCCATTCGTATTCATCAGAAATGCAAGATCATCGACGAGCGGCTGAACATTTAGTGGATCATGATCGTCCCAAACTCCAGGCGCGTAGCTTTGGACCAATGGGAAGCCGTCGTTTATGATTGGTGGAGGTATGGGGTTTGGTTCAAACTCTGAGTCAAGCCACCATAACGAATTTGCTACTGCTACAGGTCCGCAATAGCTCCAAGTTCCAATTGGTGGCCACGGATTCGTCCAATAGGGCAATTGTTTCTGGTCAAAGTCTGGGACGCCGCTTGGAGCATAATCGGGATAAGGCGGTTTAAAGTACCATGTGGTCTGTGTGACTATTCCGTTAATAATATTGTCGATAGGTATCTGAAAACCTGCTGGATCCGCAAGATAGGCATCAGCTATGGTTAAAGGACTTGTTCCTGCCCTAGTGCATTTGAATCTAAATTCAGTCAACTTTGCGATGCCAGTGACTGGGCCTCCAAAACCTTCAATAATAATTAATCCTGAAGCATCGTCGATCATTTTATATGATGTTTCAAATGGCGGAACAGCCAGAGCATCGACAGCATCTATCATAGTAGTATCATAGGTGAACATTATTCCGAAATAGAAGATATCAAAGAAGCTGTCAACATGTATATATACATCGAAAAATGACTCAGTAGGAACTGGCTCTGGTGGTGATTCTACAATAAGTGTTGTTGATTGTGCATACACATTTGTATTAATTAGCATCGGTATAGTTAAAAGCAGACAAAGCACTAAAGTCACTACTATTTTTCTAGCTACTTTTTGCATTTGCTCTTCTCCTTTCTCCTTTTCTCATTTTTTGATTTTATTTGGAAAGAAACACGGGAAGCTAGCAAAGATTAGCTAGGAGGCTGATTATCAAAGACAACTTGCCGCTATTTCTCTCCAAGTCTAATTCTGACGCCCTTTGAATATAAGATTTGTGAAAGTATCCTCTAAACTTATCGTTTGATACAATCACTTATTGTACTTGTCGGAATCCATATTTGGAAATAGGAAAGGTATCTTTAAATATGCACTTTTGGAGTACACATTAGCTTTAATTTAAAATTAACCTTTAACAGACACTTTTCGATGAGCATCTTTATTGTCACAGATTATTAGCCAAACCTGCTTAGACCTAAGTCCTGTTCAAGTTTCCCATGCTAAACATTTATAGAAATGTTTTCTGCTAGCCTGATTGACAAAGGTAGAGTATTAAACAGGCTCAGACTATTGAAATATTCTTTAGAAATGGGCAAATAAGGCACTGAGAGAAGTCGGGTTTAGAGAAGTTTACATTACCAAAAAGAAATGTGTTGTAGCAGTAAAATAACAGTTGCCAAGCATTGAAGCGGAAAGATTTCTTTGCACAGGCACCCACACTGTCCTGGTGTGGGCGCCGTTTCTAAGGTAAACTGCCTGAACTTCACGTTACAAGCGGACTGCGGAGATGAGGTTTACTTGAGAACCTTTGATGAAGCCTTGAAAAAAGTGGAACCGCAGTCAGGGCAGCCGTTCTTGTAGTATCGGCACTCGCTACAGTACGCTCCACAAGGAGCTACGAGATTGAAATCAGTTGGCTTATCCATCCTTAATCACGTTCATCGATGAATCTAGAGACACCAGAAGCATTATTTATCGATTTGCTTTAGGCGGGCCCGCGTAGATTCAAATCCCCGTTTAAATTCCCCATGTTCAGCATCATTGCATATGTTTCATGGACGGCGATTCTTTCAGGATAAAAGCGAGGTTCAAACCTCCTCCCCCGCA
>JACAEI010000034.1 GCA_013388905.1 Candidatus Bathyarchaeota archaeon
AGAACAAGTTCAACGTTAAATGTTGCGGTGGAGGAGGCTTGTTCAAGGCTGCAAACACTGAAAAATCACTGAATATCGGTAGGAAGAGAATAGAACAAGCAGAGAAAATAAACGCAACAACTCTAACTGTGGCATGTCCCTCATGCTACGAGACTCTCAGCCAAGCAGCGCACTTCAAAAAATCAAATGTTAAAGTCATCGATTTTGCCGAAGCAATTGCCCAACTCCTTTAGCAAGGCGAGAATCAACCTTGCCCAAAATATTGGAGGCTTTTGTTAAATTACTGCGGCTTAGGCATACAGCTCAAGTTGTTGGAATTGTCACAATTCTCAGTATTGCCAGTCACGGATTCTCAACGCACTCTCTCTATGCCATTATTTCATCTCTGTTTCTATGCATTGCCATTTTCTTTCTTGATGATGCCCACGACTATAAAAGCGACCAAATAGTGCATCCACAACGACCTATTCCAAAGGGTCTAATCATGAGTCGTCAGGCTTATGTGACAGGCATCTTATCCTTGTTTGCCGGAACCTTTTTTGCGTCTATGCTGTTCTCCTATCAGCTTATCCTCTTTACGGCGTCAACAATTGTCGCCGTCTTGGTCATTTTTCTGAACCTTCAGTCTGTTTTAAGAGCATTTTTCAATGCTTTTCTGATTTGGACCTTGTTTCCTTTTGCCGCATTTCCTGACTTGAAAATCGTACTTTTCGGATTAATAATGGCTCTACCTCACATCGGAGGTTCCATTACCAAAGATTTCCTTCACTCACACGGAGATGCAATTCAAAAATTAAAGCCACCACCAAAATGGTCTAAGTACCTTGCAGCTAGCACATTTTTCACGACGGGCTTCATGGTTTGGATACCTCTAATATTACATTTCGTAACTTGGTTTTACATACTGCCCATGATTCTCACACAAGTCAGCTGTATACTGCTTGGAGCTAGAATTCTGAAAGGACATTATGAGAGAGTTTACGTATATGGAGCTGTAGGAATGTGTTCAACTCTCATTGCATTTCTCTTGGGAGGAATCTAAGATTATCAACATCATGTTTAAATATAAAAAATCTTCAATAATGCTTTGAGTGAAGTTCCTATGATTGGATGGCAAGAAGTAATTATGATTCTAGCTATACTATTGTTTGTTTTTGGTCCAACAGAGCTACCGAAGATTGCAAAAGAGCTTGGAAAAGCTTGGTACGAATTCAGCAAGGCAAGCTCCGGCGTGATTCAAACACTGACTTCGGAGCAGACAACCAAAGAGGAAGAGGAAAACAAACTTCTTTTAGAAGTTGCACAAAAACTTGACCTAACCGCTGAAGGCAAAACAGGCGATGAGCTAACTAAAGAAATTTTAACGAAAATAATAAATAGGAACGAAAGCTCTAACTAACGAGGAGGTGTTGCAATGTTTGGTCTAGGCTGGCCCGAATTGGTACTCATTCTAGCGATAATTTTGCTCATCTTCGGCGGATCACGACTGAAAGACTTAGCCAAAGGCGTAGGCGAAAGCATAAGAGAGTTCAAAAGAGCATCTTCTGAACCAAATCCCAAAGAAAAAGAAGAAAAAGAGGAAGTCATTAAGGCTGCAAAGAAAATGGGAATATCCACAGAAGGCAAAGATGTTCATCAGATACTCGCAGAAATGAACGCGCAACTCGGTGAAAAGAAAGTTTAAGAGATTTCTTGTGTAGATTCCACTTTTTGGAAGGTTGACTTGATGGCGGAGAAGAATAAAGTAGCCATGACTTTCATGGATCATCTGAGGGAATTGCTTACACGATTGAGGACGATTCTCTACGCAGTTATTATCAGCACAGTAATTGCCATGCTTGTCCCTGTCAACCTAGACTTTCTAACTGTATCTTCTGAAAACCCATTTTACGCAACAATCACTTCTCAAGTTATTAGAAACTTGGAAGACAGATTTCGCCCAGCAGGAGCAGAACTTTTACCGCTAAGCCCTCTTGCACCCGCAGAAGTATACTTTTTCGTCTCCATAATTCTGGGAATTCTGATTAGCTCTCCAGTAATTTCTTATGAACTGTACAAGTTTATCAACCCTGCACTGCATAAACACGAAAGAAAAGATGCCTTACAGTTTGTTGCGGCATTTGCAGGATTGTTTATTTTTGGTTTCGCTCTTGGATATTTGTTTATTGTACCGATGACTATGCGCGTGCTCTTCTTCTTCGCAGATTTGTTGGATCTTCCACCATGGTACGATTTTTCAGCATTCTTCTCAACAATTGGATTCAGTCTTCTTTTATGTGGTTTAATATTTACGTTTCCAACCTACATTGTTTTGCTCGTAAAAGCTGGTATCCTAAAAACTAGATTAATAACGAAAAACCGAAAGTACCTGTATGGAGGGCTTCTTGTTTTAATTGCCATTTTGGACCCTGAACCTGGTCTTATAACCGAAAGTGTAGTTTTCATACCTCTCGTGATATTAACAGAAGTGAGCATATTTATTGCAAAGCGCATCGAAAAAGCCCGCATTCAATCCTAAAACCACAGTCTAAACATATTTCAGTCTAACCATTTGATTTATTAGGAGACAGAGAAATAAGTTCAAAGAAAGCGAGAAGGTTCTATGACAAGAATAGTCATTGTAGCTGACAAAGATACTGCGAAATGCTTCAGATTGGCTGGAATAAAAGATGTCTATTCAGTGCAAAGCGTAGGTGAGGCAGAGAAACGTATAAGCGAACTTTTGGAAAATCCTGACCTTACAGCTATCCTCGTTAC